>VGTG01000218.1 GCA_016874795.1 Deltaproteobacteria bacterium
CCTCGACGAGGTCGTTCAGGTCCGTCGGCACATGCGCGCCCGCGGGGAGGCGCGCGAAGTTCGCGAACTCGCTGACGAGGCTCTTCAGGACGTCGACCTCCGCGATGATCGTGCGCGTGCACTCGTCGAGCACGGCGCCCGACGACCCGGAGAGCTCGCCGGCGTAGCGCTTCCGGAGGCGCTGGGCGGAGAGCTGGATCGGCGTCAGCGGATTCTTGATCTCGTGCGCGATCCGCCGCGCGACCTCGCGCCACGCCTCCATCCTCTGGACCTTCAGGATCTCGGTCACGTCCTCGAAGAAGAGGAGCGCGCCGATCGCCTCGCCCTCGGCGTTCCGAAGAGCGACGCCCGTCGCGAGGATCTCGACGGCGCCGTCCTCGTGCTCGATCGAGAGGCGCTGCGGAGGAAGCTTGTCCCAGATGCCCTGCTGCGCCCGCTTGTCGAGCTCCGAGAGGAGGTCGCGGATCGCCCCGAAGCGCGGGCTCGAGAACCACTGCCGGAACGGCATTCCGACCGCGTCCTCCTCGATCGCGAGCATGTGCCGTGCAGCGGCGTTGACGGTCTCGATGCGCGCCTGCCGATCGATCGACACGACGCCGCCCGCGATGTTCGCGAGGATCGTCTCGAGCGCCTGGCGTCTCTCGGCGAGCGCGGTGTGCGTCGTGCGGAGGTTCGCCGTCATCCGGTTGAAGCCCGTGACGAGCGTCGCGATCTCGTCGCTTCCCGAGTCGAGCGGGATCTGCTCGTCGTAGTGCCCTTCGGCGACGCGCCGCGTGCCCTCGGCGAGTCGCTGGATCGGCTCCGTCAGGCTCCGCGCGATCGCGAAGCCGATCCACGTCCCGCCGAAGACGACGACGAGCGAGGTGACGAGGAGCGCCAGCACGTAGCTGTTGATGAGCGGGCGTCGCAGCAGACGGAGCTGCTTGTATTGACGGTAGCTCTCGGCGATCTCCTCCGCGCGTCGCTCGACGCTCCGGGGAATGATCTCGTCGACGACGACGAGGCCGCGCACCGCGCCCTTCGCGTCGACGATCCGCGTCGCGGCGCGAAGGATCTCGCCGTCCTCGCCGCTGACGACGTCGGTGCGCTCCGGCTGGCGGAGGGCCTCCGCGACGAACGCGGCCGAAGGCGCGAGACCGAGCTCCGGGCTCAAACCCTCGGCCTTGGCGGCCGAGACGGCACGTCCCTGCGGATCGAAGACGCGAATCGAGGCGGCGGCGTACTCGCGCTGCTTCTCGGCGAGGAGCGGCGCTTCCTGCGAGAGCGCGCGACGGCTCCGTCCGAGCTGGCGCGAGAGCTCGTGCGCCTCGTGGAGCGCCGCCGCCATCGACTCGCGCGTGTAGATCTCGGCCATGTCGAGCGAGCCTTCGAGCGCGCCCTCGACCTGCAACGAGAACCAGCTCTCGATCGAGCTCCGGATGAAGCCCGTCGCGACGATGAAGAGGAGCACCGCCGGCGTGATCGCGACGGCGACGAAGCCGAGGACGAGTCGCGTCCGCAGGTGCGAGCCGAGGACGCGCTGGCGCCTCTCGATCACGAGCTTCACGATGTTCCGCCCGATCAGGAACACCACGAGCACGATCAGGACGATGTTGATGTTGATCAGGAGGAAGACGACGACGTTCTGGCCGAGCGACTGGCCGCTCGTGAACGGCGGCATCTGCGTCTCGAAGAAGAGAAGGAACAACGCCGCGACGACGGCGATCGCGAGGAGCGTCGCCTCGCGGCGGCGCCAGGGCCTGCCGCGGGTCGTCTCGGGCGCGCCGTCGCTGCTCATGCGTGTGCCTGCTTCAGCGGCGGAGCCAGTAGAGGATCAGCGACACGACGACGCTCACCACGATCGACGTCGTGATCGGGAAGTAGAAGGTCGAGTTCTCGCGCTGGATCAGGATGTCGCCGGGAAGCCGGCCCAGTCCGAACGGGATCCCGGTCCGCGAGAAGAGGACCACGAGTGCCCCGACGACGACCAGCACGACACCGAGGACGATCAGCGCTCGTCCGATCTCCGGCATCGCTCGTACCTATAGCAGCCGTCCCTGCCGCGGTCCCGACGGCGCCGGCCGGTCGAAGTGGGCGTAGGCCCGCTCCGTCGCCATGCGGCCCCGCGGCGTCCGCTCGAGATAGCCCGACTGGACGAGGAACGGCTCGTACACCGCCTCGATGGTCTCGCGCTCCTCGCCGAGGAGCGCCGCGAGGCTCTCGATGCCGACCGGGCCCCCGGAGAACCGGTCGAGCACCGCGAGGAGGATCGCGTGGTCCATCGGCTCGAGACCCGCCGGGTCCACGCGGTGGAGCGCCAGGCCCGCGGCCGCGACGGCGGCGTCGATCGGCGCCTGCGCGTGCTCGACCTGCGCGTAGTCGCGCACGCGCTTCAGGTGGCGGTTCGCGATGCGTGGCGTCCCGCGCGAGCGGCGCGCGATCTCGTTCGCCCCGTCCGGGTGGAGGTCGACGCCGAGGATCCGCGCCGAGCGGTGCAGGATCCGCGCGAGCTCCGACTCGCCGTAGAAGTCGAGCCGGAACGTCGAGCCAAAGCGGTCGCGGAGCGGCGCGTTCAGCATGCCCGCACGCGTCGTCGCGCCGACGAGCGTGAACGGCTTCAGCCCGAGGCGCATGCTGCGCGCCGTCGGTCCCTGCCCGACGATCAGGTCGAGCTCGAACTCCTCCATCGCTGGATAGAGGACCTCCTCCACCTTGCGCGGCAGGCCGTGGATCTCGTCGATGAAAAGGACGTCGCCGGTCTCGAGGTCGGAGAGGACCGCCGCGAGATCGCCGCCGCGCTCGATCGCCGGTCCCTGCGTCTTCCGGCAGCGGACGCCCATCTCGCGCGCGATGATCTGCGCGAGCGAGGTCTTCCCGAGCCCCGGCGGACCGCAGAGGAGCACGTGATCGAGCACGTCGCCGCGCTCGCGCGCCGCGCGGATCGCGATCTCGAGCGTGCTCCGGATCGCGTCCTGCCCGACGTAGTCGCCGAGGGCCTGCGGGCGAAGCGAGGCCTCGAAGCGCCGATCCTCCTCGGCGAGCGGATCGGGCGCCTCTCCGTGCAGCTCGGCTTCGGCGAGGTCGCCGTCGACGTCCAGTGCGCCGGCGTCCTCCTCCTCCGCGAGCGGTGCGGCGACGGGGGCGCGACGCTTCAACGCGCGAACCTCCGCAGCGCCTCGCGAATGGTTTCCTCGAGCGAGAGCTCGACCGGCAGCGACTCCACCACTTTCTCGGCCTCGCCTCGCTTGTATCCCAGGTTGACGAGGGCCGACAGGGCCTCCTCCCGATTCCCGGCGGGACCCGCTTCGCTGCGCGCCGCCCCGAGCGCCGCCTCGCCCGAGGCGGAGCGCTCGCGAAGCTCGAGCACGAGCCGGTCGGCGAGCTTCTTCCCGACACCCGGAATCTTGCAGAGTCTCGCGATGTCGCCCGCGGCGAGCGCCTCACGAAGGTCCTCGGAGGGCATGCCCGAGAGGATGTTGAGCGCGAGCTTCGGACCGACGCCGCTCACGCCGCGAAGCCAGGCGAAGAGAAGCTTCTCGTTCGGATCGAGGAACCCGAAGAGGACGAGCGCGTCCTCGCGGAGATGCGTCACGACCTCGACCCGCACCGGCTGCCCTTCTCCGGGGAGGCGCGCGAACGCCTGCAGCGAGACGAGGACCTCGTAGAGGACGCCGTTCACGTCGACGAGGAGGCGACCCGGCGTCTTCTCCGCGACCGTGCCCCGCAAACCCCCGATCATCGCTGGGCCGTGAGGAAGCGGCCGCGGAAGCGCGTGCGACGGGTCGCCGGGACCGTGCCGTCGGACGAGCGGAGGCGGCTCGCGAAGGACGAATGACGGAGATGGCAGATCGCGACGGCGAGAGCGTCGCTCGCGTCGCCGGGCTCGACCGCGAGGCCGAGGAGAGCGTTGACGCCGCGGGCGATCATGTCCTTGCCGGCGGCCCCGCTGCCGGCGACCGCGACCTTCACCGTGGCGGGCGGGTAGTCGACGACCGGCAAGGCGCGGCGACCCGCGCTCGCGAGGACGACGCCCCGCACTTCACCGAGCCGCAGGGCCGAGGCCGCGTTCAACCCGACGAACGCGCGCTCGAGCGCGACCGCATCCGGGTTCCACTCGTCGAGGAGCGCCTCGAGCTGCACCGCAATCGCCCCGAGACGGATCCCGAGGTCTCCGATCCCCGGCGCCGCCACGCCCGAAGCGAGCCCGCGGAGATCTCCGCGACGCTCTTCGACCACGCCCCATCCCGTCCGTCGCGACCCCGGATCGATCCCCAGCACGCGCACGCCCCACTCCCCTCGCCGCTCCGCCCGGCGCCACACGCCGGCCTTCGCGGCCCACCGTCACGCTCGCCGTCGCTCAGCCGCTGAGCCGCGCGAGCTCCTCCTCGTCCAGATCCGCGTTCGCGGATACGCTCTGCACGTCGTCGTGCTCGTCGAGAGCCTCGAGCAATCGCACGAGCCGCGCCGCGTCCGCGCCCGAAGCGCCGACCGTGTTGTCCGGCACCATGCCGAGCTCGGCGCTCCGGATCACGGCGCCGGCGCGCTCGAGGACCTCACGCACGCTCTCGAAGGCGTCCGGCTCCGTGGTCACCTCCCACGCGTCGCCGGACTCCGTCACGTCCTGCGCGCCGGCTTCGAGAGCGATCTCCATCAGCCGCTCCTCGTCGATCGACGCGCCGTCGACGACGAAGACGCCGCGGCGGCTGAACATCCAGTTGACGCAGCCCGCTTCGCCGAGACTCCCGCCGTACTTCTGGAAGATCCCGCGCAGCGCGGCGACGGTCCGGTTGCGGTTGTCCGTCAGGCCCTGCACCAGGATCGCGACGCCGCCCGGGCCGTAGCCCTCGTACGTCACGTCCTCGTACGAGTCGCCGCCGCCCTCGCCGAGCCCCTTCTTGATCGCCCGGTCGATGTTGTCGTTCGGCATCCGCGCGGCCTTCGCAGCGAGGACCGCGGTGCGGAGCCGCGCGTTGAAGTTCGGATCGCCGCTGTTCCCGAGCCTTGCCGCGACCGAGATCTCTCGAATCAGCTTCGTGAACATCTGGCCGCGTCGCGCGTCCTTCGCGGCTTTCTTATGCTTGATCGTACTCCACTTCGAATGGCCGGACATCGCAGTTCCTCGAGACGCACGGTCCACCCGAGCGGACCCGCGGGGACGCTAGCACACGAGGGGCTGGGACTCACTCGCCGGAGTCGTCCCAGGGCATGACGACCCAGAGGATCAGGTAGAGGATGAATCCGATCCCGGTGCCAATCAGCGCCCCGAGGACGAACGCGAGCCGGATGATCGTCACCGGCACGTCGAACTCGCGCGCGAGCCCCATGCAGACGCCGGCGATCATCTTGCCGTCGCGCGAGCGCGTCCAGCTCCGCGTCGAGACGGGGCCGCCGAGCCAGCTCCCGCAGTAGCGGCACTTGACGGCATCGACGAGGATCTCCTCGGCGCAGTACGGGCAGCGCTTCGACTCGCTCATTCACTCATCTGGCGCTCCCGCGAAGGGGTTTTCAAGTCGAGCGAAATCCCGTACCCTCCCCCGCGTACGCGCGATCTCGTCGGGAGGTCGGCGGTGGTGGTGGCGGTGTGGAGGTGACGAGATGAGTGAGCGGACGCTCGCGCGGACGCGGGGCTCCCGCGCGATGGTGCTGCTGTCGGTGGCACTGTGCGCGGCAGCGTGCGCGACGCGCGCTCCCGAAAGCCCGGCGCACCGTCTCGGCGTCGCTTCGTGGTACGGACCCGGTTTCCACGGCAAGCGGACGTCGAGCGGCGAGACCTACGACCAGCATCGACTGACGGCGGCGCATCGCACGTGGCCGCTCGGCACGGCGGTGCGGGTCACGAACGTCGAGACCGGCAAGTCGGTGGTCGTCCGGATCAACGACCGCGGACCCTTCGTCGACGGGCGCGAGATCGACCTTTCCTACGGCGCGGCGCGTGCCCTCGGCTTCGTCGCCACGGGAACGACGCAGGTGCGGCTCGAGCCGCTCAGCGGGAAAATCCCGCCGGACGTCGGCTTCGCGGTTCAGGTGGGCTCGTTCTTCGACATCCCGCACGCGCAGGCGCTGCGCCACCGGATCGCGGCGCAGGGCGGGCTCGGGCGGAGCCCGGGCGGCCGCGCTTCGCGCGGCGTCTACCTGACCCAAGGCGAGGTCGAGGACCAGACGGTCTACCGCGTGCGCGTCGGACCGTGCGCGAGCCGGCACGAAGCGGAGGCGATCGCCTCGCGGCTCGGCGGCGCAGGTCTCGAGACGATCGTGGTCGAGGAGAACTACGTCCGCGAGTGATTCCGGCCATTGAAATGAAAGAGGGGTCGCCGTAAAGCGGACCTCGTGAGCCTCGACCTCCTCGACCACCAGGCCGCCGTCGTCGACGCTCCAGGCGCTTCGGGAGCCCTGTCCTCGCCGCTCGAAGTGGCCGAGGCCGTCCGACGGCTGCCGCCGGATGCGACGTTCCGGCTCGGCGCGAGCGAGCCGCTCGACGGGCCGCGCGCCGCGGCGATCTTCCGGGCGCTCCTCGGAACCGGCCGCCGGTTCCAGGCGCGCCTGACGACTTCGGCCGTGTGCCACAAGGCGGCGATCGACGAAGCGGCGCGAGCCGGTTGCGTCGCGATCGAGGTGGAGCGCGAGGGACCGCTGGTCGACGGGCTCGCTTCGGGGAACGCGCCCGAAACGGACGAGATCCGCCGGCTCGTCGTCGCCCTCCGGCGAGCGCGTGGGCTCGGCGTCGCGACCATCGCGCGCCTGCACCTCGGGCTTCCCGGCGACGACGAGGGCAGCTTCGACCGCGTGCTGCGCTTCGCGCGTCGCGCGCTCGTCTCGCTTCCACTCGTCGAGACGGCTTCCGAGGCCGCGGAGCCCGCCGACGGCGACGCCGTCGTCCGCATGGACCGCGCAACGCTCGAGAATGGCATCGGCTGGCTCCGCGCGCGTCTCGTCCGACACGCGACGATCTGGCGGCGCGCTCTCTGGCCGACGGGATCCGCCGCGGTGACGCTCCGCGCCGGCTACGACCTGCGAAGGCGGACGCAGAGCGCTCAGGCCGGCCGCTACACGCCGACGATGGATCTCCTTCGCCGGCTGAACCGGACGAAGCGAGCTCGCTCGGCGGCGTACATGCTCGCCGCGCAGCTCGCCGAAGCCGCGGCGGCTCCGGCGGAAGCAGCGCGGCGCGGCTGGCTTCGGACCCACGCGTGGAGCGATTCCCACATCGGCGCGCTCTTCATCCGCGTCGAAGGAACGCTCGACGTGCGCGGCGCACGACGCCTCCTTCGCCGGGTGCGCCAGGCGTCGGAGGCGGGCTTCCGCCGCGTCACGATCGACTTCGGCGGCCTCGAGTGGGTCGCCCCCGACGTGGTCACCCACTTCCTCGAGGAGAACCGCACGCGCTTCCGCGAGCTCGCGCAGAGCACCCGGATCGTCAACCTCGCGAGCGTCGTCGAATCGCTTCGCCGCCAGCTCGGCGACTGCGAAGGCCTGCGCCTGCTCGAACAAGCGCGCTGAAGACGGATCGATGAGCGGAGCCGAAGACTCCCGGGCGAACGGCGCCGATCCGACACGCACCGTCGCACTCGTGACCGGCGCTTCCGCGGGCATCGGCGAGGAGTTCGCCGAGCAGCTCGCGAAGAAGGGCCACGACCTGATCGTCGTCGCGCGGAGCGCGGATCGCCTCGAGACCCTCGCCGCGCGCCTGCGAACCGCGAACCGGATCGCCGTCGACGTCCTGCCGGCGGACCTGACGAAGCCGGAGGACCTGCGCTCGGTCGAGCGCCGGATCGAGGGGCTGCCGCGCCTCGACCTCCTCGTCAACAACGCGGGCTTCGGCACGATGGGCCGCTTCGCCACGCTCGATGCGGATCAGGAGGAAGCGGAGATCCGCTTGAACGTCGTCGCGCTCGTCCGACTCACGCGCGCGGCGCTTCCCGCGATGCTTCGGCACGATCGCGGCGCCGTGATCAACGTCTCGTCCCTCGCCGGGTTCCAGGCGGGGCCGTTCAACGCGACCTACGCCGCGACGAAGGCGTACGTGACGTCGTTCACCGAGAGCCTCGGCGAGGAGCTCCGCGGGACGCGCCTCCGGGTGCAGGCGCTCTGTCCCGGCTTCACGCGCACCGAGTTCCAGGACCGCGCCGGAATCGACGTCTCGGACCTTCCCGATCTCGCGTGGATGAGCGCGGCCTCCGTCGTCGAGTCCTCGCTCGCGGCTCTGGACCGCGGCGAGCTCGTGCACGTGCCCGGCGTCACGAACCGCCTCGTCGCCGGGCTCGTCCGCGTCACGCCGCGCACGGTCCTCCGCCGGATCGTCGGCTCGACGATGCGGACACGCGTCGGCTAGCCTGCATTTCTCACCAGATCACGTCGCGAGGCGGTCGAGAGTGCCGAAGATTCGCGAGCCTCGGACCGGAGGGCGACGCAGGCGTACT
>VGTG01000219.1 GCA_016874795.1 Deltaproteobacteria bacterium
AGCTGATCCGTCCTACACTCCGTCCGCTCCACCCCGCTCCTCCTGTTGGACGTTTTGTTTGTAGCGAACAGAGTTTAGCAGGAGTCGAGCGGGGTGGGCGATTCCTCCGGTGAGAGAAACGGGCTAGCACCTCTTGACCTCGAACGCGGGCCGGGGCATCCCGACCGGGCCGCCCGGCGGCGCAGAGGAGGAAAGGCATGACTCGCTACCGCACGAAGGGATGGATCCTGGGGCTCGTCGCCACGGCGCTGCTCTCTTTCGCCACGACCGCGTCTGCTCAGCTGATGGGGCTCGGCAAGCCGCTGACGATCCGCTTCATCGGGACGTTCACGCCGTACGGGAAGGACAATCCCGGCGGGCCCGACACGCTCGACGTCACGATCAACGACAAGCGCTTCTTCTTCCACGTGACGGCCGTGCAGGGGTACGAGGGCACGGATCCGAACATGATGATCCTGAGCCACCTCTTTCCGCCGATGCTCGACTTCATGGGACCGGACAAACGCCTGAAGGGGCTCGAGTCACCGGTCGCGGGCAAGTCGTACGCGGTCGAGGGCTGGCTCTACGCCGCCGACCACACGTTCTACGTCGTCGGCTATCGGCAGGTGAAATAGCGAGCCTGGCTCAGGGCGCGTCCGCGCGGAGCCGGCCTCCGGGAGCGCTCTGTACCTCGGCGAACGTCGAGGTCCAGCACGTCTCCGGCAGGTCGGCGCGGACGGCCTGGAAGACGAGCGTTCCGACCGGCGCGGGGAACTCCGGCACGTCGACGTCGACGTTCCGCGCGAACGCCCGGACGTCCGTCTTCGTCGCGGAGCCGACGAGCCGCATGCGCGAGACTCCCGCGATCGCGGCGGACCGGTAGCGAAGGCCCGTGAGCCCACGCCGGCTCCAACCTTCGCCCGGCGCGACGCCACCGGCGAAGACGAGCGAGCCGTCGAGATACCCGCAGAGCTGATAGGCGGTCGCACCGGCGACCGGATCGCCGAAGGTCTCCACGGGGGTCGCGGAGAGGCTCCGCCAGCGCCAGCTCAATCGGCGCGTGCCGTCGAGCCGGAAGGACGCGGCGCTCGGCGTCGCGCAGCCGCTCCGCGGCACGGGAGAGCACGCGACCGGCGTCGGCGTCGGGCCGGGACTCGTCGGAGTCGGCGTCGGAGCGCCGGGTGTCGCGGTCGGGCCGCCGGGCGTCGCGGTCGGGCCGCCGGGCGTCGGCGTCGGGACCGGACCCGCGCCGATGTGGAACGTGCGGTCGACGCGCGTCCAGTTCCCCTGGCGATCGGCGACCTCCGCGTGCACGACGCGACGTGTGCCGGTCGGCGGCGGCGTTCCCACGGGGATCTCGTAGACCGCGTCGGCGACGAGCGTCGCGAGATCGGCGAGCTCCGCACCGGGTGCGCGTCCCGCGACGGCGAAGTCCGCGACGACGGAGAGCGAGCCGGGCTCGATGCCCGAGTTTGCGTCCGCGACGCCGATCCGGATCGCCGGGAGCGTCGCATTCGCGCCCGGCCGCGGCGCGCTCAGCGCGAGCGTCGGACGGTTCTCGTCGAGGAACCAGCCGTAGCCAGCGCGCACGCCGGTCGCGAGATGATCGATCGGCGCTCCGAGATCGATCCACCGCGCGATCGTCATCTTCTCGTCCTCGCTGAGAGGCGGCGCGCCGCTTCCCGGCGGCGGCATCATCGTGCCGGTGTAGTCGAGGTCCGCCTCGTTGATCTCGGCGCCCGGTGGAAGCGTGTCGGGGTCGCCGGGGACGAGCTCCGTCGGATGGTCCGCGTTGCTCCAGCCGTCGAGCCGCTCGCCGAAGACCTTCCACACGAGGAGGCTTCGGCGGCTCTGGAACGCGCGCACCCAGCGACTCGCGTTCGTCTGCCGCCAGAGGCCGTCGCCCTGGTAGCCGACGAGCGGCGGGTAGCCGAAGTTCGCGTCCTGATCCGCGGCGAGGCGCGCGTAATCTCCCGCCAGGCCGTCGACCGTCGCCAGGTCGTCGAGCACGAGGTCGCCCGGCGGCGTCGGGTCGTTCTTCGTGTGGCACGAGACGCAGCTCCGCTGCAGGATCGGCCGGATGTCGCGCAAAAATTCGACGTCGACGACGCCGCCCGGCACGAAGCGCAAGCCGGGATTGCCGGAAGCGTCGCGCGTGAGGAGCGGCGTCTCCGTCACGAGGTCCGCCGCCGGAAACCCCGCCTGCCCCGCCGCCGTCGACTGGAACGAGAGCGGCTGCTGGCTGTGCGCGTGACACCCGCCACAGTCCCAGCGCGCCTCCCCGGGACGGAGCTGGTGCCAGGTCTGCGCCATGTTGAGGACGAGCCCGCGCCGGTCGAGCGTCTGGAACGTGAACGGCGTGTCTGCCGGGATCTTCGCGAGGAAGCTCGTGTCGGGATTGCCCTCGGGGTCGAGCTTCGGGCTGCCGCCCGGGTTCGTCTTGCGGAGCGGGATCTCGCCGAGGATGCGCAAGCGCTCGCCGGCGTGGCTGTAGAAGAGCGGACCGCCGCTCGGCCCGCCGTGCGGCCCGTAGCTCCGGTGCGTTCCCGCTTCCATCGCGACGACGCGTACCGCCCAGATGTCCGAGTTTTGATACTTGCCGGCGTCCGATCCCTGCGTGAACCAGTTGCCGCTCTGCTCGTTCTCCGACGTGTTGAATGCGTCGAGACCGTCGAACGTGTCCGACCACGAGCGTACGAGCCCGGGGAAGCTCTCGCGCTTGTAGAAGCTCGACGTGCCGACGAGACCGTACGGTGTGCCCGGCGGCAGCTCCGCGTGCAGGCTGCCGTCGTTCGGCAGCCAGGGAAGATTCGTCGGCTCGGCGACGCCGTGCACCGCCGAGTACGGCACGACCGCGCGCGGCCAGGCTTCGTTGTACGCGGGATCGTTCTTGATCTTCACGAGCTGCGACGGCGCGGTGACGACGTTCCCGGCGGGGATCACGTAGAGGCCCGCGTCGTAGTACGGACGCGTCGTCGGACGGTCGAGGTCGTTCGCGGGTCCGGGCGTCCACACGACGAGCAAGTCGTTGCCCGGCGCCGCCGACGGATGCGTGAACTTGCCGACGCGCACCCCGTTTCCTCCGACGGGTGCCGCCGCGTCCTCACCGTGCGTTAACGGCGTGATCGAGTACATGCCCTTCGGCGTGAACGGCATCGTGAACGGATAGTGGAAGCCGCCCTCGACGGTCTGATCGATCGGCGGATTGTCCTCCGGGAACGCGCTGTGGAACGGCGGCTCGCCCGCGGGCGGCCGCACCGGCAGGCGATACAGCGCGCCGAACCCGTTGTTGTTCAGGTTGTAGTAGTCGACGACGACGAGGTCCTCGTTCGAGAGCTGCGTCATGAAGTGGAACGCCTGCGGACCGCGGAACGCGCTCACGACGGGTGACCAGTTCCGACCGTCCGGCCAGATCGCCCAGATGCCCCACAGGCGGCTGTCGCGCAGGCCCTGCGACTCGTGCGTCGAGAACATCAGCCGGCCGTCGCGCAGCGGCGTTGGATGGAGAGCGCTCGAGATGCTCATCGGCGCGATCGGCGTCACGTTCGAGCCGTCCTCGTCCATCACGAAGAGCTGCAGCGTCGGGTTCGTGAAGCCCTTCGGCGGGACGAAGCCGTTCCGGTTGCTCGTGAAGGCGATGCGGCCGCCGGGGAGCGGCGCCGGTCCGAGGTTCAGGATCCCGTAGCCGAGGCGATCGTACTGCGAAGGCGGATCGACCGGGTTCGACTCGTCGAAGTCGCCCGCGCCCGTATTCGGCGTGAACTCGCCGAACGTCAAGCGCTGGATCTGCCGGCTCGCGAGATGGATGCGGTAGATGTCCGCGCCTTCATACGGAAGGCCGCGCTGCGAGTTGATCGCCTGCGGGCGGACGTCGGGGAAGTAGGCGTAGTAGACCCAGGCGGCGTCGAACGAGACGAACGGGTCCGTCACCGCACCGTTCCCGCCAGCAACGAGCAGCTCCTGCGTCCCGTCCGGGTGCAGCAGCATCAGGTCGGCGCCGGGATCGATCGAGGCGGGATGGAAGACCTCCGGCCAGGTGGTGTTCGCGTTGTCCCCGAACCGGGGCTGGCGGACGTAGACGACGTCGTAATCGACGGCCGCCGCCGCACGCGGGGTCGCGAGGACGAGGGCGAGCGCGAGGAGCGCGCAACCGAGCCCCCGCCGCGAACGCGCGCTTGCACGCTTCTCTCCCATCGCTCGGACCTCCCCCGTGCTGCCGATCGAGCAACATCCGTACCCCGGCGGGCGACCCGAGAGGAAGCGATTCGACGCGATTCCTCGAGGCGCGCCGCCTCATGCGGCATTCGCTACGGGAAGCGCGGGCGCGCCTGCCGCCTCGCTCGCGCGTCAGAGGCCTGACGGCCGTTGCGCGGGCGTCGCGTCGGTCGCAGGCTCGTCGACGGCGAGCCGCCGCCCGCTGGCCGAGAGGAACGTCGGGTCCGCCCAGCCCCAGCGCTTCAGGCACGCGAGCCCCGCGGTCTGGAGGACGCCGACGCCGTAGCGCACGCTGCGCGAGAAGCTGATCGACGACGAGTCCGGCTCGTAGCGGGTCGGGCACGTCACCTCGGCGATGCGGAATCCGAAAGCGATCGCCTGCACGAGCATCTGGTTGTCGAAGACGAAGTCGTCCTCGTTCTCCTCGAGCGGCAGCTCGAGAAGGAGCCGGCGCGAGAAGGCGCGGTAACCCGTGTGGTACTCCGAGAGCTTCTGCCGGAGCATGACGTTCTCGGCGAACGTCAAGATACGATTCGAGACGTACTTGTAGATCGGCATGCCGCCGCGGATCGAGCCTCCACTGAGGATGCGCGAGCCGAGCGCGACGTCGAAGAGCCCGCTCGAGATGCACGAAGCGAGCGCCGGCACGAGCTTCGGCTGATACTGATAGTCCGGGTGCACCATCACCACGATCTCAGCGCCGCGGCGAAGTGCCTCGGTGTAGCAGGTCTTCTGGTTCCCGCCGTAGCCGCGGTTCTTCGGATGGACGAGCACGTGCAGACCGAGCTTTCGTGCGAGCGCGACGGTTCCGTCGCTGGACTGATCGTCGACGACGACGAGGTCGTCGACGACGCTCCGTGGGATGTCGTCGATCGTCTGCTTCAGCGTGCGCTCCGCGTTGTAGGCCGGCAGCACGACGCAGACCTTGCGTCCGTCGATCATCGCGACATCGTCCTCACCGGTTCAGAAGCCTGCGGCGAGGATCCTTCGGAGGATCCTGTCGAGCGTGACGGCGCTCTCCTCCTCGAGCGGGGCGCAGGACGAGAGCACTTCGCGGCGGTGCGCGTCGGGCTCGTCCCGCGCGAACGCACGCCGGGCTGCGACGCCGAGCCGCTCACCGCGCGACTGGATCGTGAGCTGGTCCGCGAGCGGCCGTTCGCCGAAGATCGCCTCGCCGGCGCGATCGACCGCGACACCCGACTCCGCCTCGATCGCCGTAGCGGCTCCCGCCGGATACAGCCCCTCGATGCGTGCGGCGATCTCCTCCTCGCGCGAAGCACACGCGAGGAGCTCGCTCCGGAACCGCGCGAGCTCGGGTGCCGCCGCCCACTCGCGATACCGGGCCGCCGCGCGGCGCTCCGCGAGCGCCACGAGCAACGGACGGCGCTCGGGCTCCGTCGCGCCCAGGATCGGTGCGACGGCGACTCCGATGTCGGGAAGCGAATCCGCGGCCATTCCGCTTCCTCAACACGCGGGCGAAGCTCGCGTCAACTCTCGAAGTGGGCCTCTCTCGAAGTGGGCCTCTCCTCATCCTCGCAGCGGGTTCACGACCTCGATTCCCTCGAACTGGAGGAAGTCCGTATCCGTCGTGTAGATGCGGCCCACGCCGTGCTCTCGCATGAGCACGGCCGTCCGTACGTCGAAGAAGAGGTTCCCGGAAGGATGCGTGAGTCCTTCGAGCACCTCACCGAGAACGGTCCAATGGCCCTGCGCAGCCCCGAGGACGTGGACGTTCTCCGCTTCGAGAAGGGGACGCAGAAACGCGAGCGCGTCGTGGGCTGAGAGGGGCGCCGGGAAGACCTTCGGGTGCGTGGAAACGCGCAGGAATTCGTAGACGATCCCCTCCGTCAAGTACCAGGGATCGGCGGTTCGCCCGATGTCGACCAGGAATGCACGTGCCCGGGCATGTTCCGCGGCGTCGGCATTCGCCCCATACAAGAGGAGATTCGTGTCGACGAGACCGGGCAATCAAGAATCCATGAGGGATTCGAGAGCGTTTCGATCGCCCAGGTTGACTCGCGGTCGGCCCATCGAAAACATCGGCAAGACGAGCGGCTTTCGGCGCCGGAGGCGCCGGCGCTGCAGCCCTTCCGCGAGCAGCTCGTTCACGATCTCCGAGAGAAGGCGCCCCTCCCGTTTGGCGAGCTGGCGCACGCCGTCGATGCAGCCATCCTCGAGCACAAGCGTCGTACGCTTCACGCATCTATTCATACGACCCAAGCATACGCATGTCAACGGCGGGCGGGGCGAGATCGATGGTCCCTCTCCCCGTCTGCACTGTACCGATTCGGTCAGGAAGGGTCGGCCTCGGGAAGGTAGCCGCGCGCGAGGGTGGTGAAGTCGCGCACCTGCGCTTCCGCCCAGGCGTCGTCGCGGCCGAGTTCGGCGGCGAGAAGAGCGGCCGTCGCGGGCGCCGCCTCGATCGCGGCGCGCGCGTCGAGAAGCAGGCTTCGCGTCCGTCGCGCGAGCGCGTCGTCGACGGTCCGCGCCATCTCGCGGCGTGCGGCCCAGGTCACCTGACCGCGAGCGTACGGCAGGCGCGGATGTAACGGCTCGAGGCGCGACGGCTCCTCGGCGAGGAAGCGCCGCAGCTCGTGCACGTCCGCACCGTAGCCCTCGAAGTGGAGCTCGTGCGGGCGGCCGGGATCGTCGCGCGCCATCCAGCCGTGCAGCCGCAGGTCCTCGGTGATGCAAGCGCTCTCGCGAAGCTCGCCGACCACCGCCGCCGCGTCGACCGTGTCCTGTCCCATCTGCCGGTAGGTGGTCCACTTTCCTCCGACGAGCGTGACGAGGCCCGAGTCGGAGACGAGGACCGAGTGCTCGCGCGAGATCGACTTCGTGGGGAGGTTCCCGGAGCCCGCGCGGAACAAGGGCCGCAGGCCGGCGAAGAAGCTCAGCACGTCGCCACGGCCCGGATCGCGCTCGAGATACTGGCCCGCGTTTCGCAGGATGAAGTCGATCTCCTCCGGCAGCGGACGCGGCTCGATGTCGGGACCCGGCGCGGGCGTGTCGGTCGTGCCGACGAGGACGCGGCCGTGCCACGGGATAACGAACAGCACGCGACCGTCGTCCGTCTGCGGCACCATGATCGCGGTGTCGCTCGGCTGGAACGCGCGATCGAGGACGAGGTGGACGCCCTGGCTCGGCGAGAGGGTGGCCTCGGCGGCGGGCTCGTCCATGCGGCGGATCTCGTCCGCGAAGATCCCCGTCGCGTTGACGACGACGCGGGCGCGGATCGCGTGCTCGCGGCCCGTCTCCGCGTCGATCGCGTGCACGCCGTTCACCATGCCGCCGTCCCTGCCGCCGTCCCTGCCGCCGTCCCTGCCGCCGTCCTTCGAGACCGCGACGACCGGCATGTAGTTGACGACGATCGCGCCGTGATCGACGGCGGTCCGCGCGAGCGTCAAGGCCATCCGCGCGTCGTCGAACTGCGCGTCGTGGTAGCTCGCGCCGCCGAGCAGGTTCTCCGTCTCGACGTTCGGGATCCGCGCGATCGTCTCCTTCCGGTCGAGCACGCGCGAGCGCGCGATGTTCAGGCGGCCCGCGAGCCGGTCGTAGAGCTTGAGGCCGATCCCGTAGAACGGCCCCTCCCACCAGCGGTAGCGCGGCACGACGAACGCGAGGTCGTGCACGAGGTGCGGCGCGTTCCGGCAGAGGAGCCCGCGCTCGCGCAGCGCCTCGAGCACGAGGGCGACGTTGCCCTGCTTCAGGTAGCGGACGCCGCCGTGCACGAGCTTCGTGCTGCGGCTCGAGGTCCCCTTCGCGAAGTCGTACTTCTCGAGGAGGAGCGTGCGGTAGCCGCGCGTCTGCGCGTCGACGGCGACTCCGAGGCCGCTCGCGCCGCCGCCGATCACGAGCACGTCGAAGGGATCGCCGGACAGCGCGGCGATCATCTCGTCGCGGTTCACAGCACCTCCCGCCGAGAGGGCTCGCCGCCGCCCGTACGCATCGTCCCGCCTGCAGAGGTACCGCACGGGACCGACGGGAGCGAGCGTTCCCGTCCTCGGGAGCGGTCGTCGGGACGTTGCGAGTCTCGGCCTCGGTCTCGGTTTCGGTCTCGGGCTCGGGCTCGGGCTCGGGCTCGGTCGCGGGCTCGGTCGCGGCCTCGGTCGCGGTCGCGGCCTCGGTCGCGGC
>VGTG01000220.1 GCA_016874795.1 Deltaproteobacteria bacterium
CGAGCGCGGCGCGCAGGTGCTTGCGTCCGATGCCGCGGCCGCTGCGCGGCTTGCCGATCGTCGCTTCGTCGTAGCGGCCCCCGGACGCCCGGACGCGGGCCCGCGCGTGCGAGAGCTCGCGATCCTCCGGACGCCAGCGTTCGAGCCGTGTCGATCCTCGAAGAATCTCCTCTTCGGAGATCCCGTGTGTCTTGAAGAGCTCGTTTAGGTTCACCATCGGGTCGCCATCCTCCTGGTTGAATCTGGACTAAACGCAACTAGATTGCAAACACGATCTGGTCCACGATTGCCCGGTGCCGCGGCGTCCGCGGAAGAGCACGCGCGGTTCCCCGCGGCGTGTGGCTGTGATACGGGTCGAACGCAGCCCGAGACGTGTCCGGACGAGAAGGGACGACGAACCGGTGGTCACAAAGCGCAGCAAGCGGATCAGAACGAAAGCCCGAGGGAGAGAGGCGGTCGATCTCGCCGCCATCCGTGACGAGATCCGTGCCGCTGGCATGCGCAGCACGGCGCCGCGCATCTCCGTCCTCGAGCGCATGCGCCGGGCGAGCGCGCCATTGAGCCACGCCGAGATCACGGAAGAGCTCGTTCCCCTCGGCTTCGACCGCGCCACCATTTACCGGAACCTCGTCGATCTCGCGGAGGCCGGCTTGGTCTCGCGGGTGGAGCTCGGGGATCACGTGTGGCGCTACGAGGTTCGGGGGACGGAATCCCGCGAGCGCGAGCACCCGCACTTCGTCTGCAACGATTGCGGCACCGTGGCGTGCCTGCCGGCGGTGAGCGTCGACATCCGGCCCGCGCCGGGCTCGCGGCACTCGGTGGTCGCCGAGGTTTCGGACGTCGTCCTGAAGGGACTCTGCGAGAGCTGCTGACGGGTTCTCGCGGACGCGACCGCTCGCGTTTGGTCCCGCGATCTCTTAGAAGATTCGCATACATGCGGATCTCCCCGCCCAGGCCCGAAGTCCTCCAGGCGACCGTCGAGCTGTTCAAGGCGCTCGGCAACGAGCACCGGCTGGCGATCCTGACCACTCTCTCGTCCAAGCCGCGCTGCGTGCACGAGATCGTCGACGAGCTCTCGATCTCGCAGTCGCTGGTGTCCCAGCACCTGCGCATCCTGCGCACGACGGGCCTGGTCGGGACGGCGCGCCGCGGCCAGGAGGTCGTCTACTCGATCAAGGACCGGCACGTGACCCGGATGGTCGAGGACGCCGTGCGCCACGTCCAGGAGGACTGAGGGGAGGGAGGCAGATACGGGCTTGCGTGACTCATGCGAATATTCTAATAGCTTTGCAGGAGGTTCACGATGACTTGCAAGACGCATGACGATCACGGTCACGAACACGGTCCCGGCTGCGGGCACGTCGCGGTTCCGCATGACGGCCACACCGACTATCTTCACGACGGGCACGCGCACCGCGCCCACGACGGTCACTACGACGAATGCTCATTCTCGGGGCACGTCCAGGCCGAGAAGCACGACCATGAGCACGGTCCCGGCTGCGGACACGCCACCGTCCAGCACGGCGATCACCTCGACTACGTCCACGACGGTCACCGGCACGCGAAGCACGGCGACCACTACGACGAGCACTGAGCCGCGACGTCAGCGGGAGTCGGCACGGCCGGCTCCCGCTGACGTCGCGCCGCGCCCGGCGACTGCGATCGACGTGAGTGCGACGATCAGCAGGGCGCCGCCGATCGGCACCAGCGCGACGAGAACGTTTGGATCACCCCCGTGCACCACCGTGCCACCTGCGAGGAAGCCGGTCGGCATCAGCACGCTGCCGGCGATCAGAATCGCGGACACGAGAGCGTCGCGGGCGGGTGGGAGAGAACGCAGGGAAACGGCGAAGGCGACGTTGACCAGCCCGAGGAGCGTCCCATGCGCGTGCGCCAGACGCCACATGAGCCGTCGCGTTTCCGCGGCGGGTTCGAGATAGCTTCCTTTGGAGTCGGCTCACCGACGAGCCAATCCTCCATCCAGGGCTCCTCGACACTGGTCGCATGGCGCACGAGCCAGCGGTCGTCGTCCAGGCGCTGGCCGGGCCGGAACGAAGACCCCTCGCGGCGCCAGCGCGCCTCGTCACGAAACACCTGGAGACCGTGGCACTGGCCACAAACCTCCGCCGCGCGGTCGGGCGCGCGCCATCCAGCTTGCCCTCGTGCTCGATCGATACGGACACCACCGAGTCGTCGTGGACATGACCCAGGTTGTAATCGAACTCCGCTGACATCCGCGATCGGGGTGTGCGCGAGGCCGGCCTCATCCGTGAACGTCATCCCGAAGTCCCGCGGATCGCACTCGGCGAAGAGCGCGTATTCGCCGGCCGTCGCGATGTCCACGTGGAAGCGCTTTTCTGCCGCCCCCGCGAGGTCCACCAGGACGGGGACGCCGGGAACCAACCGCGCGCTGCTGGCGACCACGTCGACGTCGCGGTCGATCACCAGGGTCGCCGCTTCGCGCTCCAGATCGCGCATCGGCCCGTCGCTCGGGAGCAGCAGCACGCCGAAAGGGTCGTCGTCCTCCCGCTACCCAGGAAGCCCGTCAGCACGGTCACCGGGATGGCGCCGGCGTACTCCGCGACGTGCCGAGCGGTGAACAAACGGGGCCTTCCATGGACGTACCTCCTTTGTGTCTGCCGCGGATCGGCCACGGCCCTCATCCTAGGCCCGATAGCGGCGCGGTCGCAGGTGCAACCTAGTTGCGAAAGTTGTATATGCCGCGGTCGTGCGACGGCTCGACATGGTGGTCACGGGAGGCACGTGTGTCACGCCCTCGGGGACGGTCGAGGTCGATCTCGGCGTGCGCGACGGGAGGGTTGTCGCGCTCGGGTCACTGGCCGGCGACGCCCACGCGTCGCGCTTCGACGCACGTGGGCTGCTGATCCTGCCGGGCATCATCGACTCGCAGGTCCATCTTCGCGAGCCGGGGCTCGAGCACAAGGAGACCATCTCGTCCGGCACCGCGGCCGCGCTGCTCGGTGGGGTCACGACGGTGCTCGACATGCCCAACACGATCCCTCCGACCACGACCCCGGAGGCGCTCGCCGACAAAGTCGCGCGGGTGAGCGGCCGGTCGTGGACCGACATCGCTTTCTTCGTCGGTGCGACGCCGGGCAACGCGAGCACGCTGGGGGCGCTCGAGCGCTTGCCTGGCTGTGCGGGCGTGAAGCTCTTCATGGGGAGCTCGACGGGCTCTCTTCTCGTGCACGAAGAAGCGGCGCTCGCCGAGGCGATGAGCCACGGGACGCGGCGTATGGCCGTTCATGCCGAGGACGAAGCCCGACTTCGCGCGCGACGGCATCTCGCCGAGACGTCGGCAGGCGACGTCCGTGCGCACCCGGTCTGGCGCGACGAGCAGACGGCCCGGCTCGCGACGGATCGCTGCCTGCGCCTGGCGCGACGCTTCGGACGTCGGGTTCACATCCTCCACGTGACGACGGCGGAGGAGCTGGATGCTCTGGCGGAGCATCGTGATCTCGCGACCATCGAGGTCACGCCGCAGCATCTCACGCTCGCTGCACCCGACTGCTACGAGCGGCTCGGGACGCTGGCGCAGATGAATCCGCCGATTCGTGACGCGCGTCACCGTGAAGCGCTCTGGAGCGCGATCCGCTCAGGCCTCGTCGACGTCGTCGGCTCCGATCACGCGCCGCATTCCCTCGAGGAGAAGAGGAGACCCTATCCGCAGTCTCCGTCCGGCATGCCCGGCGTCCAGACGCTCTTGCCGTTGATGCTGACCCACGTCCACGAAGGCCGACTCTCGCTCTCGCGCCTGGTGGACCTGACGGCCGCCGGCCCGGCGAGGGTGTACGGCATGGCGCGCAAAGGGCGCATCGCAGCCGGGATGGACGCGGACCTGACACTCGTCGATCCGAAGCGGCGAGTGCGCCTCACGAACGCGATGATGCGCACCGCGTGCGGCTGGAGTCCGTTCGATGGCTTCGAAACGGTGGGTTTCCCCGTGGCCGCCTTTCTCCGCGGACGGCTCGCCATGTGCGACGGCGAGCTCGTCGGGGAACCGTCGGGGCACCTCGTGATGTTCGAGGAGAACCTGCCGGCGACATCACTCGTGATGTGAAGTCGTCCCCTTGAATTTCCGATTCCGCTTCTTGCTCAGCACGCCCGCACTAGGAAGTACGCGCTCGACCCCGAGCTTGTCGATCGACCGCAGTGCGGACGTGCTCACGCGAATCCGGACGAAGCGCTGCTCGCTCGGCACCCAGAGGCGTTTCCACTGCAGATTGGGCAGCTGTCGACGCTTGACGCGACGATTCGAGTGGGAAACGGCATTGGCGGTGTTCGGGCCGCGCCCCGTGATGATGCAGCGTCGAGCCATCGCTCGCTCCTCCGGTGGTGTATGGGTTCACTCCGCGGCTTCGTCGGCGACCCATTCGGGAAACGGGTCAGGAAGCGTCGCCCACGCAGTCGGCCCTGCCGCGAGCTCGTCGGGGGTCAAGAGCGCTCCGTCGAGACGCCGGCGCAGCGCAGCCTCGTCCATCTCGACCCCGATGAAGACGAGCTCCTGGCGGCGATCGCCCCACGGCTCACGCCAGTCCTGGTAGGGATCCTCGCCCGCATCTTCAGCGTCGCGCAGCGCCGTCGTCGTCTGCGCGGCGTACCAGGCGCCTGCTGCCTCGCAAGTCGCGGCGAGTCCGGCGTGCGACCAGGAGCCGGCCAGCTCCATCCGGGTTGCGAGCCAGAAGAAGCCTTTGGAGCGCAGGACGCCGGTGAACGTCTCGCTCGTGTTCAGGACGCCCCACAGGCGGTCCGGGTGAAACGGAATGCGCGCCCGGTAGACGAAGCTCGCGATGCGATACTCCTCCGTCTCGGGTACGTGTTCGCCGCGGAGCTCGCGTAGCCATCCCGGTGACTGCGCTGCCTCCGCGAAGTCGAACAGGCCCGTCGCCAGGATCGTGTCGAGGGGAGCTCTCCCGCGCGTCGCGCGCACGATCCGGGCCCCGGGATTCAGGTGGCGTAGGATGGCCTCGAGACGATCGGCATCGCCGGGCGTGACCAGGTCGAGCTTGGAGAGCACGAGCACGTTCGCGAACTCGATCTGCTCGACGAGGAGATCCGCGACGCGTCGCTCGTCGTCTTCCCCGAGGGCGATGCGCCGCGCCTTCAGGTCGTCCACGCTCTGCCAGTCCGCGAGGAAGTTCTTCGCGTCTACGACCGTGACCATGGTGTCGAGGCGCGCGACGTCGGAGAGGCTCGCGCCCGAATCGTCGGTGAAAGTGAAGGTCTCCGCGACGGGCAACGGCTCCGAGATACCCGTCGACTCGATCAGCAGGTAGTCGAACCGGCCTTCGCGCGCGAGCTTCGCGACCTCGAGCAGCAGATCCTCGCGCAACGTGCAGCAGATGCAGCCGTTCTGCATCTCGACGAGCTTCTCGTCCACACGGGAGAGCGCGGCGCCGCCGCTCCGAACCAGGCGCGCGTCGACGTTGACCTCGCTCATGTCGTTCACGATGACGGCGATCTTCCGCCCCTCGCGGTTCGCGAGGACGTGGTTGAGCAGAGTTGTCTTCCCGGCGCCGAGAAAGCCGGACAGGACGGTGACGGGAAGGGGAGGATGGCGAGCGGGTTCCGATTGTTCTAGGCGTCGCATATGCATAAGAGTTGCAAAGATGGAGGCAAGATGCAATCAAGTTGCATTACGTTTCTCAATACAACGAGGAGAGAACATGCTCTCGCGTCTGACTTCAGCTTCCATCGCTCTCGCCTGTCTGATCGTTGCTCGAATACCGGCGGCTCACGCGGAATCGCGCTACGCGGTGACTGAGATCGACATCGGGCCGGCCGAGCTGAGCTTCCCCCAGCGGATCAACAACAGCGGCCGGACGATCTTCAACAAGGTCGACGGCTCGTTCCTGGCCATCGGCACAGTGGTGGACCCGCCCTACACCTCGCCGCAGTACGTCACCCCGCTCGACGGATACACCCAGAGCATCATCTACGACCTCAACGCCGAGGGCAGGGCGGTCGGCTATAGTGTCACCGTCGAGCCTGGAGGACCGGCGACCCGCGCTCAACGATCGTAGTTGAAATTGAATTGCAAATACACTGCCGAATCCCGAGCACGGCAATGCGGGTCGCAGCGCAAAACACGGTCACCTTGGCGGGCGCATGGAAGCGGCGGCTCCTGTTCGGCGCCGTCGTCGCGTTGTTCGCCGCATCGACGCTGGGCCTCCTGCATTGCGAAGAACACGACGCGTTCGATCACGGCGCGTCCTGCTCCGCGTGCCGGGTCGTCGCATCCGAAGGGATCGCCCCCGCGACCGTGTCGTTCCCGACCGCGGCCGCCTGCGACGAGCGTGCTCTCGCGACGCCCCACCGAGATCCGAGACGCGTTGCGTACCGATCGGGCATCCCCGCGCGCGCCCCTCCCTCACTCCGGGGCTAGCGACCGCAGTCGGCCCGCGCGGCCGAGGACCGGTCAACGAGGGGTGCTGATCGCCGGGTACCGCCGGCTCTTTCGCGATCCGGCGGACCCGAGGCCGCGCGTCGCGCCGACGCGCGGCCTCTCCGTCGAAGTCGAGTGAGGTGGAATCATGTTCAGGAGTCTTCGTGGCGAACGGCCCGCGATCGGCGGCGTCGCCCACGTCCTTCTTGCGTTGGTTTTGGTCGCTCAGGTCGCACACGCAGAGTCGAGCGAGAGCGCGAAAGAAGATCCCAACGACCATCCCGACGAATTCCACGAGGAGAGCGTCGAGAAGCGGAAGCCGCGAGACCGCTTGTACTCCTACGGCATCGACGAGATCGTGGTGACGGCGAGCCCGCTGCCCAAGAAGGCCAGCGAGCTCCCGGGTGCGGTCTCCATCCTGCAAGGCACCGAGCTCCTCCAGAAGCAGCAGCCGACGATCGGCGAGACGGTACGCTACATCCCCGGCGTGAGCGCGTCCTACTACGGTCCGGGCGCGAGCCGTCCGATCCTGCGCGGCCTCGGCGGCAGTCGCGTGCAGATGCTGCTCGACCAGCTCGAGGTGTTCGACGCGTGGGCGGCGAGCAACGACCACGCCGTCACCGTGGACACGCTGGGCATCGAGAAGATCGAGATCCTGCGCGGTCCGGCTACGCTCCGGTTCGGCCCCAACGCCGTCGGTGGCGTCGTGAGCACGATCGAGAACCGCGTTCCGCGCAAGCTCGTCGACGCTCCGGTGACGGGGACGGTCGAGCTTCGCGGGTCTTCGGTGGACGGCGGCGTCGGCGGCGCCGCGGTCCTGAACGGAAGCGTCGACAAGTTTGCGTGGCGCCTCAAGGGCTACGGGTTCACCGCGGGGACACCGCGATCCCCGGCTTTGCCGAGTCCGCGCAGGTGCGCGAGGCCGAGGCGGACGACGAGGAGGAAGATCCGGAGGAGGATGCGTTCGGGTTCATCCCGAACAGCCAGGTCGAGTACACGGGCTTCAGCGCGGGCGGCTCGTGGATCGACGACGACTTCTACCTCGGCCTCGCCGTGGCGGACTTCCAGACGAACTACGGCGTGGTGTTCCACGAGCTCGAGGGCCACAGCCACGCCGCGCCGGGTGAGGAGGAGCCTCCGATCTCGATCGACCTCGATACCAAGTCGCTCGACGTCGCTGGCGGGCTCGTTGCCCCGATCGAGGGCATCCGTTCGGTCGACGCTCGCCTCCGCTTGACCGACTACCATCACGATGAGGTGGGAGGCGGTGTCGTCGCGACGACGTTCGAGAACAAGGGCTACGACCTGCGGATCGAGGCCGTGCACGAGCCCTTCGGCCTCTTCGAGGGAGCGTTCGGCTTTCAGAGCGCCTTCAGCGACTTCCAGGTGAGCGGAGAGGAAGGCTTTCTGCCCAACACGTTCTCGGCGCGACAGTCGCTGTTCGTCATCGAGGAGGTCGACCTCGATCCCGTGACGCTCGAGCTGGGCGGACGCTTCGACTACGCCACGGTGGACTCCGGGGGCGGAGGGGTGTTCGGCGACGCGGTGGAGAGGGACTTTCCCGGAGGTGCTGCCTCGGTCGGTGTCGTCTACGACGTGGTGAAGGATCAGATCCTCAGCTTCGACGTGTCCTGGAGCATGCGTCCGCCGAACTACGAGGAGCTCTTCGCGGACGGCATCCACGTCGGGTCGGGCTTCTACGAGATCGGCGATCCCGACCTGGACTCGGAGAACGCTCTGGGTCTGAACCTCGGATACGCCGGCCAGTTCTCGATCTTCGACTGGTCGGCGAATGCCCTCTACGACCGGTTCTGGGGCTTCACGTTCCTCCAAGGGACGGGGGAGACCATCGGCGTCGTTCCCGTGGGCCGCTTCTTCTCGACCGACGC
>VGTG01000221.1 GCA_016874795.1 Deltaproteobacteria bacterium
CGACGTACTGTTCAAGTACGCCTGCGTCGCCCTCCGGTCCGAGGCTCGCGAATCTTCGGCACTCTCGACCGCCTCGCGACGTGATCTGGTGAGAAATGCAGGCTAGTGCGCGGGTGAATCGGCTTGTATAGTCGGCCGTAATTTCTACAATCTTCCCATCTCAAACACCGCATTCGCGTTGCTTCGCCGCGTGGCCGGAAAGGCGAGCCGATTGCTCGGCAGCGTTCGTCCCAAGGAGGTGTGACTCGTGCCACACGCGCTCATCGTCGATGATGACAGCGGCTTTCAGGCCGCCGTCTCGGAAGTGATCAAGGACGTCGGCTTCTCGATCGATCACCCAGATTGTCTTTCGAGGGCCCGCAACCTGATCGAGCTTCGCCCACCCGACATCGCTCTCGTCGACCTCTCCCTGCCGGACGGGCGTGGGACGGAGCTGTTCGGCGACCTCGCCGACGCCGACGTGGTCATGATCACCGCGAACGCGTCCCTGGATTCCGCCGTACAGGCGCTTCGCGAGGGCGCGAGCGACTACCTCATGAAGCCGGTCGACACGACTCGTCTCCGCGCGATCCTGGCCAACGTCGCGAAGCGCTCGGAGCTCCGCGAGGAAGTCGACAACCTTCGCGGCGAGCTCCGCGAGCTCGGACGCTTTGGCTCCCTCGTCGGCTCGTCCGCTCCGATGCAGGAGCTGTACGACGCGATCTCGCGCGTCGCGCCGACGAACGCTTCGGTCCTGATCCAGGGCGAGAGCGGAACCGGCAAGGAGTTGATCGCCGAGACGGTCCACCGTCTCAGCCGGCGCCGCAAGCAACGCTTCGTCGCGCTGAACTGTGGTGCCGTGTCACCGCAGCTGATCGAGAGCGAGCTGTTCGGCCACGAGAAGGGAAGCTTCACGGGAGCGAGCCGGACGCACAAGGGCTACTTCGAGCGCGCGGCCGGCGGCACTCTCTTCCTCGACGAGATCACGGAGATGGCGCCGGAGCTCCAGGTCAAGTTGCTGCGCGCCCTCGAGACGGGCCGCGTGACGCGTGTCGGCGCGGAGCAGGACGTCGAGGCCGACGTGCGAATCATCGCCGCGACGAATCGCGATCCGCAGAAGGCCGTCGAGAGCGGAACGTTCCGGCAGGATCTGCTCTATCGACTCGCGGTCTTTCCGGTGATCGTGCCGCCGCTTCGCGATCGCGGCGCGGACGTCGACCTGCTGGCCGAGTTCTTCCTGAGCGAGCTGAATCGGGCCGAACGCACCTCGAAGCACTTCGCTCCGGAGGCTCTCGCCGAGCTCCGTCACCGCGACTGGCTGGGGAACGTGCGCGAGCTGAAGAACGTCGTCGAGCGCGCCTTCATCATGGCCGACGAGGTCATCGAGGCGGAGTGCATTCCGCCCAGCACGGGCACGGTGAGCATCGCGACCGTCGAAACGAGCCCCACGAACGGCTCGTCGGTACGCGGCGGTCCCGTCATCGAGATCTCGCCCGGCACGTCGATCGACGAGGCGGAGCGGCGCCTGATCATCGCGACGCTCGAGGCCTTCAACGGCAACAAGGAGAAGGCGGCCGGCGTCCTGCAGATCAGCTTGAAGACGCTCTACAACCGGTTGAACGAGTACAAGTACGAGGGCCCGGGCCGGGTGAAATCGGCCCGTTCTCCGACGGCGCACTGACGGTTCGGAACCCTCGAGCACCCCGCTGCCGGAAAGTCTCGACCTTGGGATATCGCTGCATATTCCAACCTGTCGCTCGCCATCGGCTGCGCAGGCCGAACGTATCTTCGGCCGGGCAAACCGCGGAAAAACCCTTGGCAGACGGCGATCGAACCTCGTGATCGTCGCTCGCGACGGACCGGATTTGTGCTAGTCTCGGCCCCGTCAGTCGGTTGGTTCGCCGAGCGAGATCTCCGGCAGTTGCCCGGTGCCTTGGTCAGGCCTCCTTCCGTCGGATGGGCCTTCGGGGCCCCAAGATCAGCCCGCGCTCGCGGGTGGCTCTCTAGGAGGAGCAAATGGCCAAGAAGATTTACGTCGGGAACCTGAGCTATGACGTCGACGACAATTCGCTGCGCGATCTGTTTTCGGAGTACGGCGCAGTCGAGAGTGCGAAGGTCGTCACGGATCGGTTCTCCGGACAGAGCCGCGGCTTTGGCTTCGTCGAGATGACGAACGAGTCCGAGGCGGACGCAGCGATCTCCGCGTTGAGCGGTCAGCAGCACGGCGGCCGCACGCTGACGGTGAACGAGGCGATGCCACGTGAGGACCGCCCCCGCCGCGGTGGCGGCGGTGGCGGCGGTGGTGGCGGTGGTGGCGGTGGTGGACGTGGTGATCGCGGCGGTCGCGGCGGCGGAGGCGGCGGCTACGGCGGCGGCCGCGGTCGCTAGGGCCCGATCGCCAGGAAAGCGATTCACGAGGCGCTCGCGCGAGCGCCTCGAAGAAGTGCCGGCGGTGCGGCGGAATCTCGCCGCACCGCCGGGTCCGCACCTCGGCCGCGGATCCAGTCGAAGTTCGAGCAGACCACCGTTCCCATCGAGCCTGCGATCCTCGCGATGCAGGGCTCTCGGATCGATTCGAGGGAGCCGGTCGCGGTCGCTGTAGCCCTTACAGCACGCTTGTCTCCGGAGACGGCGCCAGCACCGCGAATGCGCCGCTTCTCATTGGCGCGCTTCACGCGCCTGTCCGCGGCGACCGTCGCGCGGAGCGTTCAGGGTGTTCGTTCCGTGACGAACGACATCGAGATCGAGAGCGCCGATCGGCACGCGAGCGCCGACTGACCCGAGACGATTCGCTAGCCGCGAGAGCGCGAGCACCGCGGGCGGCCCCCCGGTGCTCGCGCTTGCGGCTACTCTCCTGCGTCGCTCGCCGGCTCGAGGAGGAGCAACGCGACGCCGTGCGGCGCCACGGTCTCCGTCACCGATTCACCGACGGGACCGAGATCCTTGCGGGACCAAACCTCGCGGGCGCGATACGCGCCCTCGAGGCCGACGCGAGCCGCTGCCATCGTGACGTCGGCGGCGCCCTCGCCTCGATTGAAGAGACCGACGGCGAAGCGTCTACCGTTCAGCTCGCGCGCCCAGACCTCGGTGGTACCGTCCTGGGAGACGCGCTTGCCTTGACGGCCGAGCGAGTCCTGATCGATCGCGATGACTTCGGGGTCGGTGAGAAGGGCGTTCGTCTCCGCGGTCGCAGCGCGCACGTCGTGCCCAGCGATCAGCGGAGCCGCGAGGAGAGCCCAGAGGCTCATGTGCGTCCGGTACTCGGCCACGCTCATGCCGCCGTTCCCAACTTCGAGCATGTCGGGATCGTTCCAGTGGCCCGGCCCGGCGAAGGGCGCGAACGCGTCTTGCGAGAATCCGATCGCCGCGACGATCGACCAGCGGTCCGCGATGTCTCCGGTCGTCCGCCAGAGATTGCCGCCCGCCGCCGCTCCCCATGTCCACACCTCCGCGCGACCGTACTGGCAGATGCTGTAGACCATCGGCCGTCCCGTCGCGCGAACGGCCTCCGCCATTTTTTGATAGACGGCGGGCATCTCCGAGTCGTCGTAGATCAGTCCGGCGCTGCACCAGTCGTATTTCAGATAATCGATTCCCCACGCGGCGAAGGTGCGCGCGTCCTGCTCCTCGTGGCCGTAGCTGCCCTCGTAGCCGGCGCAGCTCTTCGGTCCGGGCGAGGTGTAGATGCCGAGCTTCAGGCCCTTGACGTGCACGTAGTCGGCGAGGGCCTTCATGTCCGGGAATCGCTCGTTCGGCTGGAGGACGCCGTTTTCGTCGCGCTTCCCCTGCCAGCCGTCGTCGATGTTCACGTAGACGTAGCCGGCGTCGCGCAGGCCGGTCGACACCATCGCGTCCGCGATTCCGCGGATCGTCGCGTCGTCGATCCGCGTCTGGAAGTGGTTCCAGCTGCTCCAGCCCATCGGCGGCGTCGGCGCGAGGCCGTTCGGCGGCAGCGGTCGCACGCTCGGGAGCGGCAGCCGCGCGGGCATGAGCGCGTCGAGCGCGGCGAGCTCCTCCGGGGAAGCGCGACGCAGCGTATCGACCGAGGCGTCGCCGGTTCGCAGGTCCGTCGTCTTGACGTGGAGCCGGTCGCCGTCGACGCGCACGTCGAGGGGCGTATCCATGCCGGGCGCGACGCGAATCGTCACGCGAGAGTGATCGCCGGCGTTCTCGACCGTGGCCGGAAAGCCGGCGAGCGACGGGATCACGAGCTTGCCGGTCATGCCGCCGTCGCCGGAGGATTTGACGACGAGGACCCGCTCGCTGCCCGGGTCCTTCGCGAGGGCGTTCGCGTCGAAGCCTGGCCGGACCCACGTCCCGGTAAGATCCTCCGAGCTCGAGCAAGCGGCCATCGCGGCGCTCACGATCGCGACCCAAGCGAGCGTCCCTCGCCGTACCGGCTTTCCACGATCAGTCTTCTCCACGTCGGCGCTCCCTCTCGGTTCGGCGTCGGCGCCGATGGCACTCGGAAGGTCTGCGGGCTAGATGATGGTGTTTTTCGCTGGAGATCAAGGCGTACCGTGGATTCTCCCGAGAGCAACTTCGGGCCGCTCATCGCGACGCGGCTTCGAATCCTCACCTGGAATCTTTGGGGAAGATTCGGACCCTGGCGCGAGCGCCAGCCGCGCATCGAGGCGACTCTCGCGCAGCTCGATGCGGACGTCGTGGGCCTCCAGGAGGTCTGGGCGGAGGAGGGCCGCACGTTCGCCGACGTCCTCGCCGACCGGCTGGGGTATCACGCGGCGTACGCGTCGCGGCTCGAGCTCGAGGGAATCCATCTCGGCATCGCGATCCTGTCGCGGTGGCCGATCCTCGCTTACGAGCATCGTCCGCTACCGGCCGGGGATGCGCCCGACGAATGTCGACTCGTTCTTCGTGCGGACATCGACGGCCCGCGAGGTCCCCTCCAGGTGTTCACGACGCATCTCAACTGGCGGTTCGATCACGGACACGTGCGTCAGGCGCAGGTCGCCGCTGTCGCCCAGTTCGTGCGTGACTCGCCGAAGCGGTTCTATCCGCCGATCCTGTGCGGCGATCTCAATGCGACGCCCACTTCGGTGGAGATCGGCATGCTGACCGGCCGCGCCGCCGTCCCGGCGCCGCCGCTCGTGTTCCACGATGCGTGGGAGGCGGCTGGCGACGGAGCGCCGGGCTACACGTGGTCGAACGCGAATCCGTTCGCCGCGCGCGATCTCGAGCCCGACCGGCGCATCGACTACGTCCTCGTCGGATGGCCGAAGGCGGGCGGCGCGGGGCACGTGGTTCGCGCGAGCGTCGAGGCGACCGAGCCGATCGACGGGATGCACGGCTCGGATCACTCCGCGGTGCTCGCGGAGCTGCGCTACTGAGCGAGCGAGCCGGCGCCGAGGGGCGCGTGCCCCTCGTTAAACGTGTTCCCGCTGGTCGTCCTGGGCGAGCACGTTCACCATCGCGAGGACCGTGTCGGCGATCGCTTGCGGGCCGCCCTCCTCGCGGGCGAGCTCGCCGCAGCGGAGCGGGGCGCCGTAGCGGATCCGGATCTCGGGACCGTGCTTCCGGCCCCGGACCTCGGCCATGAAATCGTTACCGAGGCCGACGATGAAGTACGGCAGCACGAGGGTGTCGGCGTGGCAGAGCTGGACGAGCTTGCCGACTCCGGGACGGGCGCGAGCCAATGAGTAGGGATCCGGCTCATGGCTCCGGGTCCCCTCCGGATGGATCCCGAGGACGGCCCCGGGCAGCGATAGGGCGTAGGCCATCTGCTCGAGACCGAGCGCGTTCAGGACGTGCTTCCGATCGTCGCGGAAGACCGGCGGCCACATCGCGTAGCCGCTCATCGCGTAGTTGATCACCGACCCGAGCCACCGGTCGTAGAAGAACGAGGTCCGGACGGGGAAGTAGATCCGCCCGAGGAAGCTCGCGTGCGCGTAGAGCGCGGCCGCGGACACGTACATGTCGAAGAAGGAGCGGTGGTTCGAGACCAGGATCACGCCCCGCGGCGGCTGCAGGGTTTGGATGTGCTCGAGCCCGTGCAGCTTCCAGCGCCGCCGCGTGACCCACGACACGAAGTGCCGGGGGACGTGGTACGCGTACGCGGACGCGATCCGCTTCCACACACGGTTCGTGTTGATCGATTCGCCGAGGGGGACGGCGACGCGCTCGAGGCCGCGGAGGTCCTTGCGCGGAAGGGGCCGAAAGGCCGGCTCGGCGAGGGCCCGACCGACTTGCGGCTGAACCGCGGCGTCCGTTCGCATGCGTTTGCTCCCCTCCGGCCGCGCGGATGCGCAGCTCCCTCGATCCCCTTACCAGACCGAAGAGAAGTCTACCCGTATTCGCGGGGAATGGTCGAACGCCCCCCGGCGCAGGCCCGAAGCCGGCCCGGAGGCGAGAGGGCTCAGCGGCGCGCGTGCGCGTCGGCCGGGGCGCAGCAGACCACGGCGACCCGCGCCGCCTCGCCCTCGAGGTTGAAGCACTGGCCCCCGTCCGCGGGAGGCTCGTAGACCTGACGCACGACGCCGGCGAAGCCGCGGCGCGTACGGAGCTCGTCGAGGACCTCGCCGCAGTTTCGCCCGGTCACCGGGAACTCGCCCGGCCTGTAGATCTCGGCGGAAGCGGCGATCGAGACGACGACGGTCGAATCACGCGAGATCGCGACGTTCTGCGTCTCGGCCTGCGCGGGCGCGAGCGGGAAGGCGAGGGAGAGGAGCACGGGCAGGGTCAGGGGAGCGAGCTTCATGATGGAGTCCATGCTGCTCGCCGCGATCGAGACGGTCAAGATACAAGTATTATCTTGATGGCTGCCGTAGGGTCCGAGTCGGCGATGTCGATGGCTTCCGCCATGTCCGACAGTCGGCATCGAGTCGACGGCTTGCCGAATCGGGATCGGACTGGAATCTTACGCCGGAACACGAATGCGCGGCCTCGCCCTCAGAGTCGGTGCCGTCCTGATCGGCGTCATCGGGGCGTTGATCGTGGCGGAGATCGCGGTGCGGATCTTCCTGCCCGCGCCCGAAAGCGCTCGCGTCGCGTCGGACACCGGCTTCCGGGATAGGCTCTCGCAGGAGAACTCGAACCCGAGCGACATGCGCCTCAACCGGGGCGTCGAGGACGGCGGCGTCCTCTACTTCCAGACGCCTTCGGGCATGCGCCTGCGCGCCAACACGCACGCCGTCATCGAGAACCACCACGTCGGGGGACGGACGATCGATCTCCGTACGAACTCTCTCGGCTACCGGAACCGCGAGCTCGGGCCGAAGGATCCGAACCAGAAGCGCGTCCTCTTCCTCGGCGACTCGATCACCATCCAGGACTACCTCCCCGAGGAGGAGACGATGGTGCGTCTGGTCGAGACGAAGTCGAAGGCGACCGACGAGCCGCTCGAGACCGTCAACTCCGGCGTCGGAGCGATCGGCCTCGCGACCGAGCTCGCGATCCTGATGGAGACGGGCCTCGCGACGGACCCCGACGTCGTCGTGCTGAACTGGTACCTGAACGACGTGCAGGGCTCGGAGGGCGTCGAGACGCTGAGGCCGACGGGCCTCCTCGCGCACAGTCGCCTCGCGGAGCTGCTCTTCGCGAGCATCGCCGGTCTCGAGCCGGAGCGGATTCGCGAGGACCAGTCGATGATTCCGATGGACGTCGACGCGCAGTGGCGCGCGGAGGTCGCGAAGAAGTTCCCGCCGAAGCAGGGCGACGCCGCGTTCGACCGGCAGGCCTTCAATTACAGAATCCAGGCGCTCTTCTTCGACTGGGGAAGCGCTTGGAGCGATGGCGCGTGGGAGCGCATGAAGCCGATGATCGCCGAGATCAAGCGCCAGGCGGATCTGCACGGCTTCAAGTTCCTCATCGTCGCGTTCCCGAACGTCGACCAGATCCAGGCCGGCTACGTCCACGACTACCCGCAGCAGAAGCTGAAGGAGGTCGCCGGCGAGCTCGGCGTGCCGGTGCTCGACCTTTTGCCCTTCCTGCGCGAGCGCATGCCGAAGGAGACCGAGGTGATGTACTGGGACTGGTGCCACCCGAGCCCGCACGGCAGCGACGTGATCTCCGAGGAGATCCTGAAGTTCGTCCAGAAGGAGAGCTAGCCTGCATTTCTCACCAGATCACGTCGCGAGGCGGTCGAGAGTGCCGAAGATTCGCGAGCCTCGGACCGGAGGGCGACGCAGGCGTACTTGAACAGTAC
>VGTG01000222.1 GCA_016874795.1 Deltaproteobacteria bacterium
GCGGGCACGGGCTTCGCGGCGACCCGGGTTGGCTTCGGGCGCGTCGCCGCGGCGGGCGGCGCCTTCTCGACACGCTTTCCGGCGTAGATCCCCATCACCGTCGAGAGGAACTTCAAGGCCTCGTCGTACGGACGCTGGAACGAGTTCCGGCCGATGATCGAGCCGAAACCGCCTCCTTCGTGGATGGCGCGGATCTCCTCGAAGAACTCCTGGTCCCCCTTCGCCTCGCCGCCCGAGAAGATCACGATCCGACGGCCGTCGAAGGCGCTCTGGACGACGTGCTTCACGCGGTCGGCCAGCGACGCGATCGGGATCTTCTGCGCGTCGTAGACCTTCTTGGCCGACGCCTGCTCCACGTGCGCCGCGGGCGGCTTCACCTTGACGATGTGCGCGCCGAGCTGGCACGCGATCTGGGCCGCGTACGCCACGACGTCGATCGCGGTCTCGCCTTCCTTCGTGATCCCCGAGCCGCGCGGATACGACCAGACGACGACGGCGAGACCCTTTCGCTTCGCTTCCTCGGTGATCTCGCGCAGGTCCTCGTACATCTCGTTGCGCGCCGCGGAAGCGGGGTAGATGGTGTAGCCGACGGCGGCGCACCCCAGGCGGAGGGCCTCGTCCACGCTCGCCGTGATCGCCGGGCAAGGATCGTCACCCGAGTAGAGGCTGTCCGAGTTGTTCAGCTTCAGGATCAGCGGGATCTCGCCGGCGTACTCCGCGGCGCACGCTTCGAGGAAGCCGAGGGGCGCGGCGTAGGCATTGCATCCCGCGCCGAGCGCGAGCTTGAAATGATACGCCGGATCGTACCCGGCAGGATTCTTCGCGAAGCTCCGGGCCGGACCGTGCTCGAACCCTTGATCCACGGGCAGGATCACCATCTTGCCGGTGCCGGCGAGGGTGCCGTGGTTCAACATGCGAGCGAGGTTGCTGAGTGTGCCGGGGCTGCTCCCCGCGTAGTGACCGAGAATCTTGCGAACGCGCTCCTTCAAGACACACTCCTCCCTCGGATCCGGCGAATCGCGTGAGAGTTGCAGATCGGTTGGCCTCTCGCAACCTCGGAGCGCCCCGAGGCGCTCGCGCTCAGCCCGCGGAATCGCCGGACCGCGCCGGGATCAGGTGCGCGGCGGCTTCGCCGACGTCGAACCCGTACGCATAGGCGAGCACCGTGACCGGGTGCAGCGCCCGGACCCCGGCGCCCTGGTGGAGATGCAGCGCGGCGAGCGCGCAATCCGTGCAAGCAGCCGAGCAGCTCTCACCGGCGACGGGCTTCATGCCCTCCGCCGCCTTCCTCCCCCAGCGCAGGGAGTCGGGGAAGTTCTCCTTCAGCATGCTCCAGGTGCCATCGTGCCCGCTACATTCCTGAACGAGCTCGATGCCCTCGGAGACCCAGCGCAGGACGTCGCGGCCGCGGAAGCCGATCTGCTGCTCCCGGATGTGACAGGGGACGTGGTACTTGACGCGTCCGAGCCGCCGCGGGAACGTCTTGTCGATGCGACCCGCGCGGCCGAGCTGGAACAGGTAGTCGCAGAGATCTTGCGACGCCGTGGCGACCGCGCGGCTCTCCGGCGTATCGACGAGCTGCGGGACCTCCTCGCGCATCATCAGGCTGCAGCTCGGCGACGGGATCACGATCCGGTAGCCGCGCTCGACCCACGGATGGAGCAGCGCCACGTTCTTCCGCGCCCACTCCGCGGCGCCGTCGACGTCGCCGCCGTCGAGACGCGGCATGCCGCAGCAGGTCTGCGGCGAAGGCCACTGGACCTCGACTCCGTTGTGCTCGAGGACCTGGACCGCGGCGCGTCCCGTCGACGGCTCGTTGAAGTCGACGAGACAGGTCGAGAACAAGACGACCTTCGACGGTATCGTCGGCACGCCCTCGGCCGGAGCCGTCGCCGTTGGCTCCGCCTGCGCGCGGGTCGTGGGCGCTCGCGAAGCCGCGCGGTGCTCACGCTCGTGCTCGCGCCACCAGCGCGGGAACGTGTCGCCGTGGATCGCCGGCAGCTCCTTGTCGCGGTGCACGCCAAGGACTTTCTCGAGCATCCAGCGGCTCGCGCGGTTCTCCGTTCCGAAGCGTGCGAGCGCGGGAGCGAGGCTGCTGACCCGGCCGATCAAGCGCGGATTCCGGAGGAGCTTGAGCGCCGGCGGCGTCCCCTCGCGCCGCGTGCGATGCGCCTTCCAGCGCAGCAAGAGCCTTGGGAAGTCGACCGCCCAGTCGTGCGGCGGCGTATACGGGCAGTTCGGGTAGCAGAGCTTGCACTGGAAGCAGAGGTCGATCACCTCGTCGACTTCGTCGTTCGCGAGATCGTGGCCGTGCGCGCCGAGCTCCGGCAGCTCGTCGCCGAAGGTCTCCGCGATCTCGAGACCCTCCCCCGCGATCGGCTCGTCGCGCGCCTCGGCTTCGGCACGACGGCGCTCCGCTTCCGCGGTGATCTCCGGGTGCTCGGCGAGATAGGCGTCGCGTCGCGCCGCCGTCTTCCCGTCGATCAGCTCGAAGAGACGAGGGAAGCTGCCGCAGAACTTGAAGCAGAGGCGGCACGAGTGACAGATGTCGAAGACCCGATCGACCTCCGCGCGCAGGTCGCGCTCGTCCCAGAAGCGGGGGTCGCCGATCCGGAGTCCGATCGATTCCGCCATCTCGCCCCTCCGCTCCCCCGCCGCTTCCGGCTCACTCCGCCCAGGTCGCGGATTGTCCCGGCGCCTCGGCGACCGAGACCTCGAGGCGGCGCCACGGGCGCGCGCCCGAGCCCTGGAGCTCCTCGCGAATCCGTCGGGCGACGTAGCGCGCGAGCTCCTCGGCCGAGGAGTGCACGATCGGCAGCAGCGCGACGTCCGTGCGTGGGAAGACGAAGCGCGAGCCGTCCTCGTACGTGACCTCGACGGACTCTCCCGCCTCGACGATCTCGAGACAGTCGCTCTCGAGCGGGAGGATCGTGCGCTCGTCGAGCGCATCGCAGACGCGTCGCGTGGCGCCCTTCAGAAGACCGAAGTCGAGCACGTAGCCGTCCGGCCCGAGATCCCCCTCGACGCGCACCGACACGTGGTAGTTGTGCCCGTGCAGGTGCTCGCGGAAGCCGGGGTAGGCGATGAAGTGCGCCGCGTTGAACTTGAGGTACTCCTTGCCGACGAAGACCTCGAAACGACCCTGCTCCTGCGACACGTCTAGAGACTACCGCGCTCGTCGGTCGACGCAACGAAAGCGGCGGTCAGGCCGCGGCCTCGGCGAGGCGGCTCTCCGACGCGGCTCTCCGACGCGGCGCGCGATTCGAAGCGATCGAGCTCGGCGGCGAGCTCGTCGCAGGTGCGCGTGCGCGTCACCGCTTCGCGCAGCGCCGGAGCGCCCGGGAACCCCTTCACCGTCCGGCAGGTCATGCCGCGTAGACGCGCGGCCGCGACGGGCAACGGGTACATCTCCTCCAGGAGCACGCGATAGCGGCGCAGAGCCGCGAGCCGCTCGTGCACGGTCGGCTCCGGAACGACCGCCCCCGCCTGCGCGGCCGCGATCTGCCGGAAGAGCCACGGGTTCTCCATCGCGCCGCGGCCGATCGCGAGACCGTCGGCGGCGGAGCGCTCCCAGCGCGACCGCGCCGTCGCGACCGAGACGACGTCGCCGCAGCCGATCACCGGAATGCCGACGGCGCGCTTCACCTCGCCGATGAGATCCCAGTCCGCGGCGCCGGTGTAGAGCTGCACGCGCGTGCGGCCGTGGACCATCACCATCGCGACGCCGGCCGCCTCCGCCATCTGGGCGACCTCGACACAGTTGATCGCGTCCTCGTCCCAGCCCGTCCGGATCTTCAGCGTCAGAGGAACGGAAATCTCTCGCCGCACCTGGCGCAGCATGCGCTCGAGGTGCGCGACGCGGCGCAGGAGCTCCGCGCCGCCGCCCTTCTTCACGACCTTCGGCGCCGGGCAGCCGCAGTTGATGTCGACGACGTCGACGCCCGTCGCCTGCACGAGCGCCGCCGCCTCGGCCATCCGATCGATGTCCGAGCCGAAGATCTGGATCGAGATCGGATGCTCGCCCGGGTGATAGCGGAGCATCCGGTGCGTCTTGAGATCGTTCCGCGTGAGTCCCTCGATCGAGATGAACTCGCTCACGACGAGGCCGACCGCGCCCGCACTGCACTCGCGCACGAGACGGCGGAAGGCCATGTCGGTCACGCCGGACATCGGCGCCAGCACGAGCCCCGGCGCGATCTCGAGCGTGCCGATCCGAAACGAGCGGACGAGGGACATCGCTCCGAGGGTAGCCGTCGGCCGCCTCGCGTCGCAACGCGACGCTCGTAGACTAGACCGAACTCGTTGTCGCGCCAGTACGCGAGACTCCTCGCCGTCGCGGTCGCCCGCGCTTTGGCTGGAACTTCGGGAGAGCTCGGCGCTCGCTCGAGCTAGCGGACGAAGCCTTGCGGTCGCGCGTAGCGCTCGAGCTTCTCGTCGAGCGCGCCCTTCTCGGCGGCGCGGTCGTAGTAGCGCTCGAGCGTGTCGCGCTCGCCGCGGAACTCGTAGAACGGCACCGCGTAGCCGCACGACGTCTGCACCTTCTCGACGTCGATCGCGATGAGCTGCCGCGTGTACGGACCGACGCGCTCCGCGCCGAGACGCTCCGCGAGCGCGGCGTACTCGGGCGAACCCGTCGCGTGGACTCGCCCGCGTCCGTAGACGCGGACGATCCACGCGCGCTGCTCGAACCCGGCGAACATCAGCGTGATCGGCCCGCCCGCGCTCGCGTGCGCGGCGGTCTGGTTCCCGCTGCCGGGCCAGTCGACGTAGACGACCTCGCGCGCCGAAAGCACCGCGAGCGAGTCGTAGCCCTTCGGCGAGAGGTTCGGGAAGCCGTCTCCGTCCGGCGGAGCCGTCGCGACGAAGAAGACCTTCTGCGCCCGGATGAACTCCGTGATCTCGGGCGTCAGCTCCTCGTACCAGTTCGCCATCGGGCTTCGGCCCTCGGGTCAGTTCACCATGCTCGCCTGCACGTCCGCGTCGACGCCCGTGCCGAAGCGATCGCCGAACATGATGCCGCAGGCGCGGTACTTCTCTTCGGTGCGCTCCGTGATCAGGCCGAGCCGCGCCAGGTTCGGGACGACGGTGTGCATGTACAGGTCGCTGTTGATCTTGGCCCAGTCCGGCAGCGACAGGCCGATCTGCACGACGGCGTGCGGGTCGAGGCCGTACTTCGGGCCGAGGACGTTCAGCATGTCGAGCTGCTGGTTCGCGTTCAGCGTCTCGAGGATGTTGAACGCAAAGTCCTCCATCTCGGCCATCTCCTCCTCCGTAGCGTCCTTGACGGTCTTCCGCATCGTCAGGATGCCGAAGGCGGCGTGGCGGGCCTCGTCCTGCTTGACGCGGCGGATCACGTCGGAGACGAGCGGGTTCGACGAGGCCTTCTGGATCATGTCGAAGATGCCGACCGCCATGCCCTCGAAGAGAGTCTGCATGCCGAGCGTCTTCGTCTTCCAGGTCGGCGCCTGCAGGAGCTTGTCGAGGAGCACCTTCAGTGTCGCGCCGATCGGGTAGATCTGGCCGAACTTCCGCTGCAGGAGCTTCGCGAGCACCTCGACGTGGCGCGCCTCGTCGGCCACCTGCGAGGCGGCGTAGAACTTCGCGTCCATCGTCGGGCACGCGTTCGTGAGCTGTCCGCAGAGCTGCAGCGCCGCCTGCTCGCCGTGCAGGAGCTGCGAGATCGTGAAAGCGAACTCGTCGACGGCGGCTGCCTTGCAGGTCTCCTCGTCGGCGCCCATCATCGTCAGCACCGTCGAGAGGACGAGAAGGTTCTCGCGCGGCAGGAACCACTCGTCGAGCGGGAGCGGCGTCGTCCAGTCGACGTCGGTCTCGGCGTTCCACTGGCCGCGCTTGCCGCGCTCGTAGAGGGCCGCGAGCTCCTCGACCTCGTGGCCGTAGTTCCACGTCCAGTGGAGGTCGATCGGTGCCTCGACGTCGAGCTCGGCGCGGATCTTCGCGATGCGGTCCTCGTCGATCTCGACGATCTCGAAGTTGCCGACCTTGCTCCGATACTCGTCCAGGATCTTGTCCATCTGCGTCTCCTTCGAGGCCGTTCAGGCCCGTCCTTGCTCGACGAGCCCGAACTGCACGAGCTCGAGTGCCTCTTTCTTCAGCCGCTTCACCTGCGCGGGGTCGAACACGTCCTTCCCGAGGACCTCCTGGCCGAACTCGCCGGAGGCGAACGGGAACGCGATCTGACCCACCGTCAGGAGCAGGACGTGCGGTACGCTCGAAGCGCGGAACACGCCGCTCGCCATTCCCTCCTTCAGGAGGGTCGCCATGCTCTCCATGATCCCGCCGATCGCGCGCTGCGCCGCCTGCTCCTCGGGGCCGTCGCCGGCGAGGTCGTCGTCCTCGAAGAGCGAGCGCAGGAGGAGGCGTGCGTAGCTCGGATGCGCGGCGAGAAGCTCCATCAGCTCGCCGACGAGCCGCTCGAGCCGCACCTGCGGAGCGCCGCCCTCCGCGAGCGAGCGCACGAGGCGGTCCTCGATGGTCGAAAGAATGCGCGCGCAGACCGCGGAGTAGAGCTCGGCCTTGCTCGCGAAGTGGTGGAATACCGAGGACTTCCCGAGACCGACGCCGTCCGCGACTTCCTTCATCCCGACGCCCGCGTACCCGCGGCGCGCGAAGAGCCCCTCCGCGACGTCGAGGATGCGATCGCGCGAGGACGGTTCGCTGGCGAGTGTGGCGACGGTCATTCCGAGCTCCCAACCGACCGATCGGTCGGATCTACTATGCCAGTCGGTCGGGAGAAGTCGACCCTCCGGACGCCCCTTCGTGCGCCGCCTTCGTGGGCCCTCTTCGTGGGCCCCCTTCGTGGGCCCCCTTCGACGCCCTTCGCCTCGCCCGGGCTCGCCGGGCCGTGCTACAGCGCCAGCGATGAGACTGAAGGACAACGTCACCGTCATCACCGGAGCCGGACAGGGCATCGGCGAGGCCTACGCCCGCCGCTTCGTCGCCGAGGGAGCGAAGGTCGCCGTCGCGGACGTCAACCGCGAGAAGGGCGAAGCCGTTGCCGAGGACCTGCGTCGCGCGGGCGGGGACGCGATCTTCGTCCCGGTCGACGTCTCGAGCGAGGAAGACACGAAGGCGATGGCGCGGAAGGTCGTCGAGCGCTTCGGCCGCATCGACACGGCGATCGCGAACGCCGCCATCTACTACGGCATCGACAATCAGAACTTCTCCCTCGAGTACCTGAAGAAGATCTTCGACGTGAACTACTTCGGCGTGTGGCTCACCGCGCGCGCCGTCTATCCCTACATGAAGAAGCAGGGAAAGGGCTCGATCATCACGCAGACGTCGGACGCCGCGTACCTGCGCTTCCCGGTCCCGCATGGGGACGACCTGCCGAGCTTCCACTACAGCGTGACGAAGGCCGCGATCAGCGCGCTGACGCACTTCCTCGCCGCCTCGATCGGGCCGCACGGCGTGCGCTGTAACGCGATCTCACCGGGCCCGACGATGACGGACGCGACGAAGAAGACCGTCCCCGCCGAGACGCTCGCGATGATCGTTCAGGGGATGATGGCGATCAAGCGCCCGCTCGAGTCGGAGGACCTCTGCGGCACCGCGGTTTTCCTCGCCTCGGACGAGAGCGCGATGATCACCGGTCAGGTCCTCTCGGTGAACGGCGGGATGGTGATGCACGGCTGAAACGGGGTCCGGTTCGTTGGCGCGTATCTGCACCAGGGCTCCTTCAGTGAGCCTGGGTGCAGATACGCGCTAACGAACCGGACCCCCTCAGTTCGCGCGCAGCATGAAGGTCGACGTCGAGTTCGCGAACTCCACCATCTCGGGGAGGATGCGCCGCACCGTCAGGCCCTCGTAGCTCTCGCCCTCGCGCACCTGCGTCATCGCTCCCGCGCCCTCGACGCTGACGTACGCGAAGCGTCGCGCCGGATCGGGCGAGTACTGCAGGATGTTGATGCGCACCTGCGGCGCTCCGGAGGGCGGTCGCCGAAGCGGGCTCGCGGCGCCGCTCTCCGACCCCGCCGCCGGCACGCCGCCCGGAACCTCGGCGCGCGCGAGCGTCGCGGGCTGCCCGCCGCCCGTCTCGAATCGCTCCGCGCCAGCCGGCTGAGCGGTTTCCGGTTGCAGTGCGCCGGGCGGTCTCGGCGGAGGCGCG
>VGTG01000223.1 GCA_016874795.1 Deltaproteobacteria bacterium
CTGGAGCACGCCGCCCTGGAGCACGCCGCCCTGGAGCACGCCGCCCTGGAGCACGCCGCCCTGGAGCACGCCGCCCTGGAGCACGCCGGCGTGGAGCGTGGCTTCGCCGACTACGATTCGGGGCAGAGGTCGACCGCTGCGACGAAGAGCTCGTCGCCGCCCGGCCGCCGCTCCCCGAGGATCGTCACCTTCTGGTCGGGACGCGCCGACCCGATGCGCGCGAGGAGCGCGCGCTCGCCCTGCAGCACGAGCTTCTGCGCCTCCGGCTCCGAAGGACGGCCCGCTGCCGCCACGGCGCGAAAGACCTGGCGGTCGACGACTTCGAACGGGATCTGGCGGCCGTGCACGACGAGGGCGAAGCCGCCGGACGCGTCCGGAGCGCCCGCTTCGCCGGCCTCGTCCGCCTTCGCCTCCTCGACGAAGCCCTGCAGTCGAACGAGCTCGCGCATCGCCGTGCGCGGGGCGTCGTGCGCTTCCGTGGACGCCGCGCCGAGCACGCAAGCGACCGCGAGCGAGAGCCCGAGAGCCGACGTACGTCCGCGCAGCTTAGTGATGACCGACCTCGATTCCATGCGTGGCGAGCTCCCGGATCTCCGGATCCGGATGGCTCTTCCGGATGCGCGTCAGATACGGATCGTCGGCCGGCCGTTCCAGCGCGAGGAGGAGCACGACCGCCTGCTTCTGTCCCGCGTGCGACGGCGCGAAGGCGACACGCGTCAGCGAGGCCGCGGCCTCGTCGCCGCCGCGCTGGAAGAGAACGCGGCCGGCCGCCTGCCGAACGACGAGCTCGGAGTCCTCGCGGAAGGCCGCTTCGATCGTGACGAACGGCTCGACCGCCTCGTCCGGATCGGGCGGCGTCGTCGAAGGCGGTGTCTTCGCGGTGCCGAGCGCCTCGAGCGCCGCAATCCGCACGTCCGTCTCGGGATCCGTTCGCGCGAGAGCGCTCGCCAGCTTCGTCCCTTCCTCCGAGCCCGTGTCGACCGCCTTCTTCACCGCGGCGCTTCGGACCCTCGGATCGCCCGAGCGGAGCCGCGGCTCGAGCACGGCGAGCGACGGCGCGTCGCCGAGCGCGGCTTGCGCCGTCCAGGCGGCGTCGAGGACGCGCGCTTCCTCCGTGCGAAGCTCGCGCAGCGCCGGCAAGAGCTCGCGCAGCTGCGCCTTCCCGATCGCCTCGATCAGGACGGCTCGGACGCGCGGCGGCAGGTCGTCGCGGCCGATCGCGCGTGCGAGGCGCTCACGCTCGGTGCCCGTCAGTGTCCCGGCGAGCGGTGGCTCCGCATCGGGCAGAGCCTGCGCCGCTTCCTCGACCGCCGCGGGATGTTTCGCGCCGACGGCGTCGAACAGCCAGGCGCGCCGCTCGTCACGCCTCTCCTCTTCAGTCGGAAGCGGTGCGCTGCTGCGCTTCGCGATCCGCTCGACCAGGGTGGCGACCTCCTCGATGCTCCCGCGATCTCGGCTCGCGATCACGCCGTAGCGCTTCGGCGTGCCCTCCCAGAAGACGCCGCGACCGAGCGTCTCGTCGAAGTACGAGCTTCGGCCGAGCCGTCGCAGGAAGAGAACGGCACGATCGCCGGCGACGAACGACGGTGGCGCCGACGGCGCCTCGCGCAGCTCGACGACGCGAATCGGACCCGCGGGCAGATTGCCCTTGATCACGCTCTCGACGTCGATGCGCGCGACGCGCACGCGATCGTCGTCGAGGGAGTCGACGGCACCGATGCGGCCGACGGCGACGACCGTCGCTCCGGAGAGCCGCTCGTGAAGCCGCGGCACCGCGGAGCTCGCCGCCGCGGCCGCCTCCGCCCCGAGGAGGAGCAGAGACGCCGCGGCCGCGAAACGAGCGCATCGCCTCGTGAGCGAAAGCAACACGCGGAAAGGATCCTTTGGAACGAACGCGACCCTGGAACGGATCAGGGGTTGAACCGCACCCCCGGCGGAGTCCAGCCATCCCCGTCGACGTCGACGAACACCGGGTTCGTGTACGCGAGCGTCGGGACGCCGCCCTCGTTCAGGTTGCCGTCGATCAGATCGGCGAGCGTCAGGTTCGAGCCCGTGTTCAGGTTGAACGGGATCACCGGGAACGTCGGCTGCGAAACCCCGTCCGTCCCCCGCACGATCGCGACGATCCAGACGTCCTCGGTGAGACCGGACAGGTTGAGCGTCGTGGTTGCCTCGAGCCGCGAGGCGCCCGGGATCATGCCGTAGACGACGACCGGCGTGACCGTGAACTCGGTCCCAGCCGTGTGCACGAAGTCCGGCGTCACCGTGTAGCTCGCGACGTCGATCGGATCGACCATCGGATCGCCGACGTTCTCCTGCACCACCGTCTGATCCGTCACTGAATTCACGTAGAACTCGACCGTGTCGAACTCGGCCCAGATCGGGCTCTGGATCTCGACCGTGACGTCGACGCTGCCGTCCGTCGTCGCGATCGTGGTCGGCAGGCCGAGCTCGAGGCCGCCCGTCGAGGCGGTCGAAGCCGCCGACGTGGTGATCCGCAGCATCGGGCCGTTCGTTCCGATCGCGCGGCCGTCGTTCACGTTCTGCGACAGCGAGTCCGCGATGCCGGCGAGAAGGCCCGGATCGTCGGTCGGCGAAGCGACCATCGTGCGCGGAAATCCGGACAGCGTGGTCACCCGGCGATGCGTGTCGGAGTTCGACACGGCCGTGCGCACGATGCCCTGGTTGATCAGGTTGATCCAGTCACCGAGGTTCCGGCCGTAGAAGTTGTCGAAGATCTGCGTACGATCCGACTCGATGAAGATCTCGAGCGCGTCGAACGTGTCGGTGAAGTAGTTCGTGACCGACGGGTCGAGGCGGCGCACCGAGCCCGGCACGCTGGACTGCGGCGGCGTCATGCCGGTGTCGATCGCGAGGCCCGACTGTCCGATGCCGAAGTGCGAGTAGAAGTGGTTGATCTGCACCGTGTCCGTGCCCGGATCGGCGTGCGCGGCGGCGACGATCTCGGCCGGCGTCAGGCTGTAGTTGCCTTCGGACGGGAAGTCTTCGCCCGGAGGAGCCGCACCACCGTGGTCGACGGAGCCGCCGTTCACCTGGTTCGGATCGATCGTCATCGGCCACGCATTGAAGTGGCCGTAGTCGAAGGTCGTGATCTCTGCCGAGGGCGCCACTGAGATGAGGCCCGTCATGCCGAGCGCCACGATGTCCGGATTGAAGTCCTGCCGGGTCTCGTGGTCCGATGGCGTGAAGAAGTCGACGCCCTCGCTGACCATCGAGGTCAGGCGCTCGCGGCGCGAGACCTTCGAGTCCGGGCTGTCGATCGAATGCACGTGGAAGTCCGACGCGACGAAGCCCGTCGTGTCGATCACGCGCGCGATCTGCACCGAGACCGGAGTCGTGGCGCCGGCCGTGACGGTGATGTCCGCGGTCGCGATCGAGTACTCCGGACCGTGTGAAACGACGACCCGGTAGCTCCCTGGCTCGAGCGGCTGCACGCCGGAGAGGCCCGACTGGTCGATGAAGAACGCGTTCGCCAGGCCGTGCGGCATGCGGACGTCCTGGCCCGGATCGCGGAACACGCCGGTCGTGTTGCTGATCAGACCGAAGATGTTCTGGAAGTTCCGCGGGTCGACCGACGGGTCGAACCCGACGATCGTCGCCTTCGCCGCGATCGGGTTTCCGAGCTCGTCCGTCACGGTGATGTCGACCGCTCCGTTGTTCGGGAAGGTGATGTCCCGCGTGGTGCTCTGGTAGGCGCTGACCGTCACGGGGTGCGAAAGCGGGGTCGCGCCGCCGCCCTCGAAGAGCGCGCGATCGAGGTGCGCGACGACCGTGTAGTTGCCCGGCGGCAGAGCGACCGAGTACTCGCCCGAGGCGTCGGTCACGGCCTGTGTGAGGACGTTGCGCGTCAGCAGGCCGAGGCCGGGACCCTGCAGCGGCACGCCGAGCACGCTGATGCGGGCGCCTTCGACCGGTCCGCCGTTGATCATCGCGGTGCCGCTGATCGTGCCGGTCGGGATGAACTGGATCGCATTCCGCGCGTCGAGGATCGATGAGACGCTGCCGTCGCCGACGACGAAATACTGCGTCACCGTGACGGAATCGCCTGGATCGCCGGCGGCAGCGATCGGGAAGTTCGGGCTGATCGCATTGATCAGAGCGAGCACGACCTGCGCGCCGAAGAACGGCACCGAGACGCCCGAGGTCGAGAACGAAGACGAGTTCGGGATGTCGTGCACGAAGCCGTAGGAGACGCCGAGCGCGTCACCGAACGCGCCGTAGGCGATGTAGTTGCAGGGGTTCGTCGCAGTCGTCGGGCAAGTCGTCGCGATCAGCGGCTCGCCGAAGCCATAGCCGCCCAGGAACGTCTCGATCTGTCCGGATCCGGCGATGTAGGCGCCGAGGTAGACGCTGATGCCCGAAGCGCTCGTGTTCGTGAACGTCGTGTCGACGCGCACGTAGTTGGCGCCCGGCTCGAGGATGTAGTCCGTGGTGATCTCGAGCGGCAGGTTCGTGTCGTCGAGCGCCGCCGGGAAGGTGAAGCCGAAGTCGGAGACGACCGAGCTCGGGTTCACGAAGTCGAGGATGTCGTCGACGCCCGTCGCGCGGAGGATCGCCGCCTGGCCGTCGCTGCCGTCGTTCAGGATCGTGAGATCGGTGTAGTGGGCGCCGTTCTCGATGTTGACCATCGACGTCCACTCTTCGAAGTGGTCGCGATCCGGATCGGAGCCGGTGCGGACGAGGTCCGCGTCGATGATCTGGCCGCCGAACTCGCCGACGGCGAGCATGTTCCGGCCGACGTCCTGCACGACGACGCGGATTTCGTCGTTCGCGAGGAGGTAGTCACCCTCACGGCAACGGCTGAGCGGGCCGTCGACGCAGTCGTTCTCGTCGGTGATCTCGGCGAGAGAGGAGGTACCGCCGTTCGGGCCGCTGCCGTACTCGGCGACGATCAGGTTGTCGACGCCTTGCTCGTGGGTGCCGAGCGCGCACGCGACGATCGCGTCGACGGTGGAGGCGCTGGCGCACGCCCCGCCCCACACGAGCGCGTCGACCTCGGCGTCGTCACACTTCGCCTGGATGCCGTCGATCGCCTTCGCCCGCGCGAGCGAGAGCTTCGGTGCGATCTCGACGTTGCAGTCCGTGTCGGGCGGAAGGTCGCCCTTGCCGATGTCGTCCTTGCAGCGACGCAGGCTGTCCTGCCGACGGACCCCGAGCTTCTTGGCCTCCTTCGCGACCTTCGCCTGGCACTTTCTCTGGCCGGCATCGGCGACGGCGCCCGTCGTGCCGTAGACGATATTGATGAGCTGGAGGGCGCGCGCGCGGTGCACGTCGACCTGGCAGGCCGCGAGGTCGGCCGCCGTCTCGCTGCCGTAGCAATCGTCGCCGAAGACGAGGACGCCGACCGACGCGTCGGAGCAGCGGTTCGCGATGCCGACGGTCAAGTTGCCCGTCGCCTTCGCGAGCTTCGCCGCGGCTTTCAGCTCGAGCGTGCAGTCCGTCGCCGGCGGGAGGGCGCCGCTCGCGATCTGTCCTTCGCAGCGACCGATCGCCCTGCTGACGGTGTCGAAGAAGGCCTTGCCTTGCTTTCCGACCTCAGCCTGGCAGCGCTGCGGCGCGCCGGTCGGGATCGCGAAGCTCGTGGCAGGAACGGCCAGAAGTGCGATCGGGAGCAGGTAGGCGGTGAGCAGGTGAACGGAGACGATCCTGGACGAAAGACGCATGCGGGCTCCCTCTCCTCGGGTGGCTCGGGCGCTCGGTCATCGCGCTCCGCGTCACACCCCGGCAGTCAGGCGGTCCCAGTCTGTTAGCACGGCAAGCCACCTGTCAACCGCCAAAGTGGGCGAGGTGCGACCCCGCAGGTGCGCAACGCCATGCGTCGGCCACGCGGCTCGTCCCGCGGGACGAGACTGAAGCTCGAGGTCTACGACCGGGACGTCACCGCGACGCCGGCGAGGACCGCGCAGCCGCCGGCCGCCTGCGCCCAGCCGAGCTCCTCGCCGAGCGCGAGCGCGGCGAGCACGGCCGTCAGCACGGGAACGAGATAGATGAAGACGACGGCGCGGCTCACGCCGATCGCCCGGACTCCGGAAAGGAAGAGCTGACCGGCAATGACCGACGAGATGAGAGCCATCGTCACGATGCCCACGAGGAGCGTCGCGGACGCGCTCGCGAGCTGCGCGACCGGCGCTTCCGGAAGGCTCACGACGAAGAGCGCCGCGGCGCTGATCGCGAAGACCACGCAGTTCGTCACGGTGGGACTGAGGATCCCGACCACCCGCCGCGAAGCGAGGTTGTAGATCGCCCACACGACGGCCGCGCCGACCGCCATCAGGTCGCCGCGGGCGAAGCCGAGGCCGTTCAGCAGCGCGAGATCGCCGCGGGTGATGACGACCACCGCCCCCGCGAACGCGACCGCGAACCCGGCGATCTTGCGTCCGCCGAGCGCCTCGCCGACGAAGGGAGCGAAAAGGACGGTGAACGCCGGGTTCAACGCGATGAGGAGGGAGGTATTCGTGGCGCTCGTCTCCGCGAGCGCACCGAGAAAGAGCCACGGATAGAAGACGCCGCCCGCGATCGTCATCACCGCGAGCGGCGCGACGACGGTGCGCACTTTCCGGAGGCTCGCGTCGCGAAGAACGAAGGGGGCCAGGACGAGGCCGGCGAAGACGTAGCGCCACACCGCGACCGCGAGCGGCGTCATGCCCGTCAGGATGAGCTTCCCGATGATGAACGCGAAGGCCCAGGCGAGCGTCGCCGTGGTGAGCCCGAGATACGCCGAGGCCTCGGTGCGCGCGGGCGCCAGAGCCTCGGGAGCGGTGCCCACCGTCGCCATGCTCTTCGAGTACCACCCGCGTCGCACCCGCGGAAACCTCGCTCGACGAGATTGGAAACAATAGAGTCGGCCCCATGCTCGAGCTGCTCATGGATCCGGAAGCGTGGGTCTCCCTGCTGGTCCTGTCGGCGATGGAGATCGTCCTCGGAATCGACAACATCGTGTTCATCACGATCCTCGCCGGACGTCTCCCGCCCGACCAGCAGGCGGGCGCACGACGGCTCGGGCTCGCGGTCGCGCTCGTCTCGCGGCTCGTGCTCCTCGCCGCGATCGCCTGGGTGATGCGGCTGACCGAACCTCTCTTCTTCTTGTTCGTGGAATGGAGCGGGAAGGACCTGATCCTGCTCGGCGGCGGGCTCTTCCTCCTCTACAAGGCGACGCACGAGATCTACGAGAACGTCGAGCGGCCCGATGAGCACCAGCCGCAGGCGGTCGCTCCGCAGATGGCGCAGAACGCCGAGCGCTCGAGTCGCAAGCTCTACTTCTCGCTGATGTCGCAGGTGATCCTGCTCGACCTCGTCTTCTCGCTCGACTCGGTGATCACCGCGATCGGGATGGCGAAGCACATCCCGATCATGGTCGCGGCGATGCTGATCGCGGTCGGCGTGATGATGGCCTTCGCCGGGCCGCTCGGCGACTTCGTCCAGAAGCATCCCTCGATGCGGATCCTGGCGCTCGCCTTCCTGATCCTGATCGGCGTGATGCTGATCGTCGAGTCGACGGGACAGCACGTCTCGAAGGGCTACATCTACGCCGCGATGGCGTTCTCGCTGCTCGTCGAGCTGCTGAACCTGCGCCGCCGCTCGCGCGCGCAGCGCCTTACCGCGCACGCCGTGACCGCGTGAGGGATTCCGCCGGCGTCACGCGCGCGAGCGCGCCGCATCGGCGGCCATCAGCGCGAGGCCGCCGAGGCTCACCGCCGCGACGAAGACGAACATCGCGCGGTAGCCCCAGAGCCGCGCGATCACGCCGCAGAGCGGCGTACCGAGCACGGCGCCGAAGTCGAGAACCGCGGTCTGGAACGTCACGACCGTTCCGCGGAGCGCCGTCGGCGCGCGCGTGACGACGAGAGCGCTCAGCACCGGGAAGAGCGAGCCGTGGCTCGCGCCG
>VGTG01000224.1 GCA_016874795.1 Deltaproteobacteria bacterium
TGCAGCGGTCCTACGACCTGTGCGTGGGCCTGCACGAGCACGTGAGCCGCTTCCCGCGGGCGCAGCGCGGCCTGCTCGGCCGGGCGATCCTCGACGAGGGGCTGCGCATGCTGACGCTGCTCGCGGCAACGAATCGCGCCGTCGACCGGCTGCCCGGCTTGACGGAGGCGAGCGGCCGGCTCGATGCGCTGCGCATCACGCTTCGGCTGTCGAACCGGCTCGGCTTCCTGTCGCACGGCGCCTACGAGCGCCTGTGCGAGATCGCGGACGAGGTCGGGCGGATGCTCGGCGGCTGGATCAAGCACGGCATGGCGCGACGTCGCGCGCCGGGCGAAGCCGCGGACGCAGCCCCGGGGGCGCCGTCGAGCGTAGTCACCATGAACGGCCGATTTGTCAGAATGCGCGCGCGGAAGTTGGGCGCCGGACAGCCGAGCGATCCCATCGGATCGTCTATCCCGCGTACGGCGTCCCGGGCAACCGGAAAGGCGGCGGGACCACCACCGTAGGGGATTCGAACGGCGGTCATCCGACTCGCGTCGCGCCAACCTTGCAGCAAGGCTCCCAATCCACGTCGCGCTTCGTCGCGCCGCGCAGGGGGCGTGAAGTCCTCGGGATCGACGATCAATACATCGGCGCAACTGCGCTGCATGGCGTCGTGCGCGCGGGCGTCGGCACCGGGCCCGAACAACCAGGTGCGTCTCAGGTCGGGAGCGACTGTTTTCATTGGACGGGCTTCAATCCTCGGCGAACAACACCACGAACGATGTGCTTCATGTCCGCTTCCGGATGCTCAGCCGAGCTGGCTGGCTTCTCGGCCTTGAGCCGCGCCCAGTCAGTCTTGGATTTGGTCGAAGTAGATTTTTGCTTCACGGCTGGTCGCTTTGCGGAACGAGATGATGCGGATTTCATATTCACTCTACGATGTTTGACGCTCAAGCCTCCCCCGGCTTCCAATCCGGACTGTAGCCACCCAGCGTGGGGTGGTACATCTCATCCCCATCATGCTGGGTGAATTCGACGTTGAGCCGGTCTTCCGGGATGCCGAGGATGTCCTTGCAGTGCCTGCACAGCGCCTTGGCAACTTCCATCCTCAGTTCCGCCGGCCGGCCCCTTCGGATGTCCAGCATCATCAGTGACACCGGGACGGGCTCGCCGCCGATCTCGGGAATCCGCCAGACGCCGCCCTCGCCCAGTTCACGAATGGCGACGCTGATGCGGCGGACGTCCACGGACATCATCCGCGCGTAGGTTTCACTCATCGCGGCGGCGAGCTGCTTCTTCTCGCCAACGGAGTAGCTGCGGGAGACGTCGAGTTGAAGGTAGGGCATGGATTGCTCCGAGTTGACGCTGATGGTCCCTTGAACGATAAAGCACCTGTTCGCGGGACTGACCCGTTTTATGGGGCAGGCAGGGATGAATTCAAGGCTTCTCGAAGAGTTCGAACCCAGACGGCAGCACGCCTGGAACAAGTTGGAGTGGTCCATCCCCGCCGAAGACAGGCACGGGCGCTTCCTGGACATCGGCTGCGGGTGCGGTAGTGGCCTGGTGGCCGCCCTGCAACATGGCTTCGAGTCCGCAACGGGTATCGACCGAAGCTTCAAAGAGTTTCACTGGTTCGACATCTGCGAATTCGATGCGGTGTGCAATGCGTATGGCGTGTCGGCCGCCCGTGCGACGCTCATTGAAGGCGATGCCTTTGCGGTCACTTTGCAGCCGCATGCCTACCAGTGTGTCCTTCTGCTCGACAGCATCGAGCACGTCCCTAACCCGCGTCGCTTCATCGATATCGCGGCGCGATGCGCCGCGCCGGGAGGCTATCTGTTCATCGACACGGCACCGCTCTATTACAGCAAGGTGGGGCATCACCTGTGGTCGGAGTTCCCTCCGGAGACTTTGCCTTGGGCGCACCTTCGGAGGGACTGGCCGCAGCTACGTCAAGACCCAAGAATCAGTGCGTGGTCGTCCGAACGATTCGACGAGCTCAACAAGGTGACGCACGACCAGATCCGGAATGCTGTTTTAGGCGCGGGGCTGAAGATCGTGGGCGAGCACCGCGATGAGCCCCTTCCAGCGGACGTCGAGTTGCTCGAACGTCATCGAGCCGATCTGGACCTGGAGGGCATCGACTCAGGTTTGCTGTTCGAGACATGGGTGCTGCTGGTCGCCAAGAGACCACCATAACCGCGACGTCTCGCCTCCCGCGCACGATTCCTGCTCCTTCCAAACCGGTGCGCTCGCACCCAAGGAGCATCCCCATGCTGGATCGGACGCAGACGCTTTTCTCGCACGTGAAGCCCGTCGACACGCAGTACACGTCGGGCGGGCTTCGGGACTTTTTTCTCTACCGCGACCTCGGCGTGGCCGAGGCGACGCGCGGCAAGGTCATCGCGCACCTCGTCAAGGCGAACATGGCCCCCGAAAAGGGCACGGGCTGGCACCGGCACGAAGCGGATTTCCAGATCGTCATCATGATCTCGGGCTGGGCGCGGTTGAGCGTAGTCACCATGAACGGCCGATTTGTCAGAATGCGCTCGCGGAAGTTGGGCGCCGGACAGCCGAGCGATCCCACCGGATCGTCTATCCCGCGTACGGCGTCCCGGGCAACCGGAAAGGCGGCGGGACCACCACCGTAGGGACGGGGCGGATGAAGCGGGCTGGGCCTTGCCGGCGGGCGGCGGGCCGCTACTTCTCCCGCCTCAGGCCGGCCTCCGCCGTCGGGCCTCCGGGCGGGACGCCCCGCGGGCTCCCCCCTCCTGCGCCCCGAGACGGACTCAGGCGACTGGCGACTCGAGCGCCAGCACCCCGAGCCCGAGCTGCCGCGCGGCGGAGGGCGGCGGCCGAGCCGGGAGCGGCCGGGGGAGATCGCTCGATAGCCCCAGGTGAGACAGGATCTTTCGGATCGCCTTCGGGTCCTTGATCGTTGCCAAGAGCCGCATCCGGCCGCCGCAGCGGCGGCACGCGAGGACGTGCGTACGACCCCCACACGACGAGCACGTCGTCCTTGCGCACGAATGCCCTCCACCGTTCCTGTGTGACGTTCAACGGTACGCCATCGTGCAACGTGGATAGCGGCAGACCGATGTGATCGGCGATGCGCGTTCCGAGTGCCCGCTGCGACGTCACCACGACATCGAGGCACTCCTCTCCACGGACCCGCCGTGCGACGAGCCGCAGGAGGTCGTCGTGGCCTGGACCCGGACACCCCTCGGCGGCCACCGCCACCAGCGATCCCATCCGATCCTGCAATAGACGTTGCGCTGCGGAGAGTCGGCGCGGCTGTCCGTGACGGCGCGTGTGTCGCCACGGTGTACCGAAGGTCTGTGCGCACGCGATCTGGTGTTCGACCATACGCCGAAACGGCACCAGCAACGGACCGAAGCGCTCCGGATCGTCTTCGATCTGCCCCAGCACCTGGACGATCGCTTCGATCGTCGACACGCAGTGTGCGGCGGACTGAGCATAGTCACCATGAACGGCCGATTTGTCAGAATGCCTCTTCTCGGAAGCTGGAAGTCGAGGCTGTCAGCCGAGCCAGGTCCCTCCTATCCCGCGTACGACGTCCCGAGCAACCGGAAAGGCGGCGGGACCACCACCGTAGGGAGGCGCGCCTGCGGCGCGTTGGCGGAGGTCCGACGGCGATGATAGTCGGCCCTCGCGTGCTCTCCCCGGCCGCTCCTCTCGCTCCTCCGGACGAGATGTCTCCGGCGAGTCGGCGCGCCTGGCTCCTTCTGATCCTCGTCGCGGGCGTGAGCCTGCGCGCGTACCACATCGATTGGGGCCTGCCGGACTTCGTCTTCCTCGACACCTACGTGTTCTTCTCGCGTCCGGCGTGGAGGCTCCTCGTCCGTGGCGAGTGGCTCCCCGAGAAACTGGTCCATCCGCCGGCTCTCGCGTACCTCGTCGCCGGCGCGACCCTCGTCTGGACGAAGCTGACCGGCGCGCCACTCCCGACCGCGACCGACCTGTCGCTCTTCGACCTCGTCGGACGTCTGCTGACGGTCGCGTTCTCGACCGCGACGATCGCCGCTCTCTACGCGCTCGCGCGCAGGCTCGTCGGAGCACGAGCGGGTCTCTTCGCGGCGGCCGCTCTGGCGCTCACGCCGGTTCACGTCCTCGAAGCGCACCGGCCGCACACGGACGCGCTCATGATCCTCCTCTCCGTGCTCGCGGCGCACCGTGCCGTGATCGCGCGGGACGAAGGCTCCCGGGCGCAGCTCTGGATCGCGTTCGCGCTCGTCGGCATGGCCGGTGGAGTCAAGTATACGGGGCTCGCGTCGGGGGCGGTTCCGGCCTGGATCGCTTTGACGTGGCCCGATCGTGGACGCATTGCTCGCCTGCCGCTGCTTCTCGCGGGATGCGGGGTCGTCCTCGCGGCGTTCCTGCTCACGGCCCTGCCGATCCTGATGCAATGGGACGAGCTCGTCCGAACGGGCAACGTGATCTTCTCCGCGGGGATGTTCACGGGCGCCCCGGGGGAGAACCTGCAGGGGAAGGGATGGGTCTTCGTGCCCTACGTCTATCCTCTGGTCGTCGCGCTTCCCTTCGTGATGGGGTGGACGATCTACCTCGCCGGGCTCGCGGGCCTCGCCCTGGTGACCCGCGTTCCGCGAGTCCGCGGAACCGTGCTCGCGGGCGTCGTGCCGTTCTTCCTTCTCCAGGGCGCGGCGCAGACGGTGACTCCGCGGTACTACCTCCCGCTCGCGCCCTGGATCTGCCTCGGCTGCGGCTTCGCGCTCGCGTCGCTCCGAGATCGTCGGCCGCGGCTCGGTCTCGCGTCGATCGTCGTCGTGCTCGGCTACGCCGCAGTCCTGACCGCGAGCCACTGCGCCCGGATCCAGGATGGCCCGCAGCGCGAGGCCGCCCGAGCGATCGAGGCGGAAGTGGGGCGTTCGCGCGCGGCGGGACGGGAGCTGACCGTCGGCTATCCGGGTCGGTTGAACTTTTCATACGACACGCTGAAGCCGCTCCTCGACCCGTCCCTGCGCATCGTCTTCTTCCCTGCGGGGTGGGGCGGACGTCGGGTGCCCGACGCTTCGCGCGATCGATTCGGTCGCTGGCTCGCGGAGGAGCGGGTGGACGCCGTGCTGCTCACGAGCTGGCGCGAGGAGATCGGGGAGCGCGGCGGTCTTCTACGGCAGGAAGCCGCGTTCCTCGCGGGGCTTCGCGACGGGTCCCTCGGCTTCGATCTCGTGCTCGACACGCGAAGACGCTTCTTCTCGCAGGACCTCTACACGTGGGCCGATCCGGTCTTCGGCACCTTCGTCCCCGCCGGCATCATGGGGTACAAGCTCTACGTGCGGTCGTCTCGCGGTTGATCGGGCGGGCGCATCCTTCGCATCCCCGGCCGCGGCTTCTTCGGCGCCGCGGGGTCCTTCCTGCTCACGCGCACCGGCAGCTCGAGGGGAGCGAGGCCGCACTCCGCGAGGGGACGCCCACCGACCTGGAAGAGCTCGACGACGAGCGTGTACTTTCCCGGCTGCGGTGGGCTGAACGCGTTCCAGGCGACCCGGATCGACTGCCCGGCGGGAACGTCGGCGGGAAGACGGACCGGGGCCCGGCAGTGCAGACGTCGCTTCGATCGGAAGCAGGTGCGAAGCCGCAGGAGCCGCTCGGGCACGATGCCGGCTGCGGGCCAGTCCTCCGTGCTGAGGTTCCGGACTTCCGCTTCGAGGAGAACCGGGGAATCCGCGGGCCAGCGTTCGGGGAGCGTCGTCGCGAGCTCGAGCTGGCCGGGACACGCGGGCCCGAGGATCTGTCGTGGGCGACCTTCGAGCGTTTGCGTCGCGCTCAGCAGGAGGGCGCGGCGGTCCCGCTTCGGAGCGCGCTCGACCTGGAAGACGAGATCGTCGTCGAGCGTCGCTCGCAGCGTGAGCCCCGGCGGAAACGGCCCGGACCAGCGTTGCCGTCCCTTCGGAGGGTATCGACTCGTATGGACGACCACCCAGCCGATGTCGGCGTGGTCGACGAGCTCCTGCAGGCTTTCCTCGTCGGGAAGCCTCGCGGCGAGGTCGTGCAGGAAATCGTCGGTCTCGATCGTGTAGCCGCTGTAGCCGTCGACGATCGGAAGCCAGTGCGCCGTGCTCAGGAGCATCCGGCGCGCGGCTTCGGGCCAGCTCGGTCGCGGTAGCTCGAGAAGAGCTCTGCCGTCGCCGTGCTCCGCGAGCCAGCGGTGGGCAGGCGTCACCGCTTCGCCGGCATCGGCCCGTCGCAGCGGAATCTCGGTGAGAGGCTGCAAGGCGAGGGCGAGCAGGGAAGCCGCCGCCACTGCGACCCACGCGGACCGGCGGGAGACGCTCGCGACGAGCCGCGCCATGCCGAGAGCGGCGAGCAAGCAGAAGCCGAGATGCGCGACGAACAGAAAGCGAGAGGGAAGTCGGATCGACGAGAAGCCCGGAAGCCACTCCATCAAGAGCGGGTAGGGGCTCGGGATCCTCCAGCCGCGGATCATCGGCTGCGGCCCGAGCGCGATCAGAAGCCCGATCGCGATCCACGCGATGCTGATCGCGAGGGGCCGCGCGCGTCCGCGCCACGGAGGTGCGAGCCCGACCGCGACCAGAGCGTAGCCGATCGCTCCGATCCCGTAGACGCTCAGGTACTTCCACACCTCGAGCAAGGCGAGATACGGGAACAGCCCTGTCGGCGTGTCGCCGGCGTCGAGACCGTACGCCGGGACGACGCCGAGCCTTTGCAAGGCGAGATACGGGATTCCGAGCGCGGCGACTCCAGCGGCGGCGACGCCGCACGCGAGCAGCAAGCCGAAGACGCGACGGCGGTCGAGGGAGCGGAGCGACGTCCCGAGCTCGACGAGAAGGAACGCGCCGTAGCCGAGCATCTGCGCGAACGCGACGTAGAAGGAAGTCGCCGCCTGGAGGAGCAGCAGCACCGAGAGCGCGACGGCGTCGCGCACGCGCGCACGCTGGAGCCAGCGTTCGGTGAAGTAGAACGCGGCGGGCAGATAGAAGACGCCGTGCACGTGGAACTTGACGAGCTCCTCGCGCATCCACGGGGAGAACCCGAAGAGCAGACCGGCTAGCGCTGCGGCGGGCGGCGGCACGTAGAGCCTCGCGAAGAGATAGAACGAGGCTCCCCGGAGCGGCGCGAGGAGCAGGATGACGACGTTGGCCGAGAGGACCGGATTTCCACTGATCCAGTAGACGGGCGCGAAGATCGGCGCGAAGCCGAGGAGGTGCTCGGAGTAGGCGAGCGAGCTCGTCGCGGGATGAAAGCTGTTCGCGTGGAAGAGGTCCCACGGAGCGGTCACGAACGCGTGTGCGCCGCAGGCGAGCGCCCACAGGATGAGATCGAGGTCCGCACGCACGAGATTCGCCTCGGGATGCTGGTTCGGCACGTGGGACGCGATCTCGGCCGGCAGCGGCCAGAGCCACCAGACGGAGATCGCGAGGTAGAGCACGAACGTCGCAGCGATCTCGCGAGGGCGGACCGGCTCGACGGACGCGCTCATGGGACAGGAGGTCTAGCGAGCCGCCATGGACGCTGCCCGTTGGCGCGGTGCGGTGTGGAGCTGTCCGGTCCGCTGGGGTAGGAGCAGAGCCTGCAGCTCGAGGGATACGCCATGAGTTCAGGAAACGGTCAGTGGGTCGCCGACAGCGACATGCACATCTTCGAGCCGCCCAAGGGGATGTCCCGGTCGCTGTTGATTCGGCGAGAGCGGCGGCTCGGTTGATGATCCCTATGCGACCTTCTTCTCCGTGTCCAGTTCTCCTTGCTTGACGA
>VGTG01000225.1 GCA_016874795.1 Deltaproteobacteria bacterium
TCACAGAGGCCGTCTCCGGCCCCCGGCGACGAGTCGCAGGCGGCGTCGTGGCCGACGCCGTCGCAGGCGGCCCCGATCCGGCCCGCGGCGCAGGCGACCGGCTCGCAGGGCGCGATCGCGCTCTGCGGCGTGCGCGAGCGGCGGGTCACGGTCTCCGGATCGGGCGAGCCGTCCTCGGCGACGCCGTTGTTGTAGCGCGCGCAGTAGCGGAGCGTCCGCTCCGCCGGGTCGGCCGAGTCGAAGGCCATCGGCGGATCGAAGCGCTGGTCGATCGGATCGTTGTAGACGAAGTTCTCGTAGACCTTCGTTCCGTCCGGCAGCTCGATCCAGAAGTACTCGCCGCGCTCGTGCGTGTGCGACGACAGCTCGTAGAGACGCGCGCCCTGCGGCAGCTCGTGATCCGAGCAGACCACCTGCTTCGTATAGGGCTCCGCGTTCGGCAGGAAGATGTCGTCGAAGTCGAAGATGAACTGCGCCGGGTACACGCGGTCGCGTGCGAACGCGTAGTTGAGCCGTCCGTTCATGCGGTGGTCCTGCGTCGTCAAGTTGAACGCGTGCGAGTTCCAGTAGAGCACCCCGCGAATCGGGACACGTCCGTACACGCCCGGGAACATCTCGGTCAGCGACTGCGCCTCCTGCGCGCCGCCGATCGGGTCGAACGAGATGCCGGGGCCGCCGACGCGCGGGCCGTACTCGAAGCACGCGAACGTCCGCTTCGGCTCGGCCGCGCAGAATCCCGTTCCGCAGAATTCGAGGTCGGTCGGCTCGCAGGTCTCGCCTTCGCGCTCGCCGCCGGCGCACGTCCACGCGCCGAAGGACGGATGGTGCAGCTCGTCGGGCGACACGAAAGCGTAGTTCAGGATCAGGTGATGGCTCTGCGGGTCCTGGCGGAGCTCGGTCGTGTCGGTGAAGAAGAACTCGCCGCCCTCGTCGAGGAACTCGGCCGGGATCTTCCCGGTGAAGTCGTACCAGCTCGCGAAGCAGACCTCGTGCTCGCTCCCCGCGGGAAGGGGCCACGGCGGCATCACGAATTGCACGCCTTCGTCGGGAGCCGGTGGATCGAGCGGGTCGATCGTGATCGGCGGAGGCGGCGGGAGACACGCTTCGAGCAGCTCGGGCGTGCCGATCACGGTCGCGTCCCTCGGGGCGCCCGCGTAGATCCACAGGCGCAGAAGCTCGATCTCGTCCTCGCCGAGCGCGCCTCCGCCGCTCGGCATGGGCGAGCCGGAGATCACGACGGATCCGGGCCGCGTCTTCGCGACGAGCTTCTGCCAGAGGAAGCTTCGCCGCTGATCGCCGGGCAGGACGCGGGGAAGATCGCTTCCCTGCGAGGGCGCTTCGACGAGGTTCGCGTAGGCGACCGCGGGCGAGAGATCGAGGCCGCCCTGCGCCGCGTCGCCGTGGCAGGCTGCCTGCGTGCAGCCGTGTCGCTCGAAGATCACCTCCTGGATGCCGGCGAAGGTGCTCGCGAACGTCTGGCCCGAGTCGCACTCGCCCGGCGGCTCGGGCTCCGGACCGGGATCGACGGTGGGCGCGCCGGCGCCGCCTCCACCTCCGCCGCCGCACGCGGCGATCACGAACGAGAAGAGGATCACGAATCCGAGCTGCGTCCGAGGCGACGTGTTCATGCGCTCCTCCCTTGCTGCCGCGGGTTGCCGGGTTGCGGCCGGCTGCAGCGCAACGCGCGTGCCACCGCGCGGCGTCGCCTCGAGCGCCGATTGTCGCGCGGAATCGAAGCGGGCCCGGCGTGAGGCGCCCGCTCCGTTGTGCAGAGCCGCATGCTCGCGACGACAGCGCGCCGAGACGCAGTCCGCGGACTGCAGACGCCGGGAGAAAGCTGCGCCGCGAAAGCCGGGAGCCGAGAGCCGTCGAGGTGCTGCGGTCGCGAAAGTGCGGTACGTCGCTTGCACTCGGGACGTCGCAGCCCGGATCGGCTACCATCCCGATCCGGCGAAGGAGGGCCGACATGCCGCACGCGTTCGCGGACCAGTCCGATCGACCGGGGTACCACGACGATCGTCTCGAGCGCGCGCAACGAGCGACCGACGTCGACGTCGGTCGCTGCTACCGGCACGGCGGCCGCGTGCTGCTCGATCACCCCGTGCCTCTCCTCGTGATGGGCTTCGTCGTCTTGACGCTCGTCACCGCAGCATGGAGCTTCGCGCGGATCCCGATCGTCGGTGGTCCGCTCGGCTTCGCGTTCGGCGCGCTGATCTCGACGCCGCTCCTCTGGGGCTTCAACTACGTGTGCTTGCAAGCCGTCCGGGGCGACGGGGTCGATCCGCGCGACGGTCTGCGCGTGTACGACCGCTACTTCGAGACGGTGCTCGCCGCCGCGCTGACGACCGGGCTCGTGATCGTGGGCTTTCTCTTCCTCGTCGTGCCGGGGATCTATCTTCTCTGCCGGCTCGCGTTCGTTCCGTACCTCGTGGTCGAGGGGCGTCTCTCCGCGGTCGACGCGGTGTTCGAGAGCTTCGAGCGGACGGCCGGCTACGGCTGGACGATCCTCGGCATCCTCGTCCTGCGCGGTATCCTGCTCGTCCTCGGCGGGATGACGTTCGGTCTCGCGCTCGTCCCGGGCGGCGTGTGGAGCGACCTCGCGATGGCGACGCTCTATCACCGCGCCGTGAGCGCGAACCCGCCGCCCGCGACTTGAAGCGTCGGCTCGGGGCGCTCGCCCTGGTCTGCTTCGCCTGGGCGGGCGTCGTCTTCTACCTGCATCGGGAGCGCGTGGGCGGCCTGCGCCGCGAGGGCATCCCTCGAATCCTGGAAGCGACGGATTCTGCGGTTCCAGCAGGCTTGTTGAGGCACGTCGGATTCTTCGACAACCGGCAGAAGAGCTCGTTCCTCCATTTCCGCCGCGAGAAGCCGGACGGCGTGCGACGACTCTGCGCGCTCGGCGACTCGTTCACGCAGGGTGCCGAGGTCGATGCGTCGCACGACTACCCCTCGCTGCTCCACGAGCGGCTCGAGCGCAGCGCGCCCGGCCGGTACGAGGTGCTGAACTTCGGTCAGGGCTGGTTCGGCTTCCACCAGACCTTCCTCGTTTGGGAGGAGCTCGCTCGAAGCTACGGCTGCGACGTCGTCCTGCTCGGCCCCGGCACGTTCTACCCGGAGCGCGACACGAGCTTCCAGCACGCGGGCGACGTCAACCCGTACTACCTGCACGCGCGATACGTCCTCGACGGCGACGGCGTGCGGCTCGTCGAGGTGGTCGGCGACACGGTGGAGGAGCGGTTCGAGGAGTACCAGCGTCTCGTGCCGCACTGGCGATACCTTCGCTACGACGACGTCGCTCCCGCCGCGATGCGCGCTCTGCTCCCGTCGGGCTGGACTGCCGACAACCCGTTCTACTACCGCGGCGACAAGGCGGAGGAAGCGCGCGAGATCCATCGCCGCCTCCTGCGCGAGCTTGCGGAGGAAGCGCCCGCGGTGATCCTCGGCCACTCCCTGGCCGTGACGACGCTCGCGCCGCGAGTGGACGGGTTCTCCACGTTCCATCCGCTGCGCCCGCGCTCCTTTCCCTACCGCGCCGCGGGCGACCATTTCGGTCCGCTCGGGAACGATCTCGTCGCGCGGCAGTACGAGGCTGCGGTGACGCGAAAGAGCGGAGCCTGGCTCCCCGTGCTGCGCACCCTCGACCTCCAGGAGAGACCGCCGCTCGGAGCCTCGGAACCGCGCCCGCTCTCGCAGTACGACTCGATCGACGTCGAGATCGACGGAGTTGCCGTCGGCTCTTTCGTCACCGGACGCTCGCGAAGCGATCGCCGCGGCTCTTCGCGCACGCTCGCCGAGAAGAGCGTGAGCGGGCTCGTGCTCGTCGCCACTCCAGGGGCGATGCCTGTCACGGGGAGCGACAGCGTGCTCGACGGCTGCTTCCTCCCCACGACGCGCTCACCCGTGGACGGCGCTCCGGTCGTGCTCGTCTCGAAGGGCGAGCGCACTCGCATCGGACAGGTCCGGCTCTGGCATCCGGATCTCGCGATCGGCGACGTGGTTCTCGACGAAGGCTTCGAGCGTCGTCGGCTCGAGCTCGCTGCGATCGACGACGTGGTTCTCGACGAAGGCGTCGAGCGTCGTCGGCTCGAGCTCGCCGCGATCGACGACGACGGCGTCTTCCGGCTTCCGGAGCCGGACGGGGACGCAGACGCGGTGCGAGGCGGCGAAGCGAAGCCGGTCACGCTCGAGATCGCGGACGAGCCGATCCTCGCCGGAGTGCTTACGGACCTTCGCTCGGTGCGCGGCCCGTGCTTCCTCCTGCGTGCGAACGGGAGCGGCCTCGTTCGCCTGGAGGAGGCTGCGCGCTCGCGGGGACCCGTCGAGATCGCCGCGCGGCGCGGGGGTGCGCCGGACGTCCGCGCGGAAGTGGCTCGCTGGGAGGTGGAGAGGCTCGCCTCGCCGCGCTGAGCCGCTTTCCCGTTCACCGCGCGGTGGGCGCGAAGGCCGAGCGACGCGCTTCGCGGCGCTCTTGCGCTTGCCGCGGCCACCGCGCGCCATCTCGCGGAAGCGACGCGGCGACACGCCGGCGCGGTGGAAGCTGCGCACGAAGTTCGGGAGGTCTCCGAAGCCGACGTGGAACGCGACACTGGTGATCGATGCGGCGCCGTCCGCGAGCAAGCGCGCGGCGTGCTTCAACCGCGAGCGGACGAGATAGTGGTGCGGCGTGACGCCGAGCGCGCGCGAGAAGAGGCGCAGGAAGTGGAACGAGCTGAGGCCGGCCGCGCGCGCCGCGTCCTCGAGGTCGATCGATCCCGGCGAGACGTGCGACGACGGCAACGTCGCCGACGGAGACTGCTGCTCCGCGACGTGCGAGCCGGCGGACGCCGGCACCGCGTGCGCGTCGGACGGCAACGGGTGCACCGACGACGTGTGCGACGGCGGCGGGAGCTGCGTGCCCTTGCCGAACGGCGCTGCCTGCGACGACGGCGTGTGCTGCAACGGAGCGGATACGTGCAGCGGCGGCTCATGTGCTCTCCATGCCGGCGATCCGTTCGCCGGCGGCGCCGCGTGCAACATGGTTCTGCAATGAAGGTTCCGCGAGTTGCTTCGATCTGGCCGGAACGGCGTGTCCATCGGACGGGAACGGCTGTACCGACGACGTGTGCGACGGTGGCGGCGGCTGCGCACACGTGCCGAACGACGCTGCCTGCGACGACGGCGTGTTCTGCAACGGAGCGGATACGTGCAGCGGCGGCTCGTGTGCTCTCCACGCCGGCGATCCGTGCGCCCTCGGCGCGCGATGCAACGACTCCTGCGAGGAATCCGCCGACGACTGCGCCGTGGCCGCGGGCGTGGCGTGCGGGAGCGACGCGAACGGCTGCACGGACGACCGCTGCGCCGGCGTCGGCGCCTGCGCGCACGTCCCGAACACGCTTTCTTGCGAGGACGGCGACGCGTGCCTCGAATCATGAGGGAAGCGGGCATCCTCTTCCCATCCCCGCGTAGATCTTTCTCGAGCGCAGGCGCGAAAACACATTGACAGCGCGGCGATCTTCGCTTAATCTTCGCCTCGTGCCTGGAGCGCTGAGGAAGCCTGGCGGAGCGGCCGGGGGCGTGGTGGGCGGGTGCATTCCGTCGCTCGATCTGGTCCCTGACGAGATCCTCACGCCCCCGATGCGGGGCATGAGCGGCGGGCTCGATCGGCCCGCGGCCGCGCTGGTGCTCGACGGGTGGCTGCGGCGCCTGAGCCGGCAGGAGGCCCTCTGTCGCCGCGTGCTCGGAGCGCTCGCCGGGCGCTTTCTCGCGATCCGGGCGTGCCATTCGCTCGGCTTCGCGCGCCTCTCCGACTGGACTCGCGAGCGGCTCGGGATGGGCGCGCGCGAAGTGCAGGAGCTCGCACGCGCGGCCACGCGCCTCGGCTCGCTGCCGGCGATCCGCGAGGCGTTCGATCGAGGCGAGCTCTCCTGGGCGAAGGTGCGCCTGCTCACGCGCGTCGCGACCGCGGAGAGCGAGCGCGCGTGGGTCGGGCTCGCGCTCGAGCGGCCGGTGCGGGCGCTCGAGGAGCTGATCCGCGATGCGCAGCGCGCGCCCGACGAAACAGGCGAACAGAAGGGCGAACAGAAAGACGAGCGGACAAACGCGACTGACGAGCAAAGAGGCGCAGTCACCTGCGACGGCAGCGACCTCAGCGCTCGGAGCCGCGTCGCGAGCGACGGCAGACCCGCCAGCGCCGCCATCCGCCATCGCGATTGCACGAGCCATCACGACGACTGCGAAGACGACGACACCTGCGACGGCGAGCCGCGGGCGCGCTTCTCGCTCCCGTGTCCGCGACGGGTCGTCGCCTCGTGGAAGCGCACCGTGGAGCTGGCGCGACGCATGGCGGGCGAGCAGCTCCCGGTCTGGCAGGCGGCGGAAGCCATCGCCGCCGAGGCGCTCTCCGCCTCCGACGCGGCGCGCCGCGCGGTCGGCGGGCCGTGGTCGCCGCCGCACGACCTGTGGCGCGAGCAAGACCGGCTCGACGCGGCGACGAAAGCCGCGCGCGACGAGGCGCGCGAGCCCAGACGAGAAGCCGCGCGCGAAGCGACGCGCGTCGGACACGAATGCCTCGATTGGACGGCGCTGCGCGAAGCGCTCCCGCTCGAGGTGGAGCGGCTCGCCGACGACTGCGAGACGCTCGATCCGTGGGAGCTCGACGCGCGTCTACGCGAGGTCGTCCGCGCGCTGCAGCGGATCGACTGGCAGACGGGCCGCCTGCTGCGCATCTTCCACGACATGCGCGGTCCGGAGCTGGCGGGCTTCGCCTCGCTGTCGAGCTACGTGCGCGAACGGCTGGGATGCTCGTCGCGACGCGCGCGCGGGCTCGTCGCGGTCGAGCGACGGAGCTGGCAGGCGCCGGCGCTGGGCGAGGCATACCGCGAAGGACGGCTCTCCTGGGTACGCGCGCTCGCGATCCTGCCCGCGGTACGGACCTCGAGCGAGGACGCGGGTGCAGCCTGGGTGGAGCGCGCACGCGAGGTCACGGTCCGCCGGCTGATGGACGAGGTCGACCATGCACTCGATCGCCAGCAGGACGCGGAAACGATCTGGCCGCCGGCGCCGGACGCGGACCTTCGTGCGAGCCCCTCCTTCGACGCGCCGCCCGAGTCGGACACCGACGAGCGGCAAATGTGTTCGCACCGTCGGCTCGGGCGCTTTGGCGTGCAGGACTCGATGATTTCGTTCACGGGGCCGGAGTCGGTCGTCGTCCTCCTGAAGACCGCGATGCGGAGCTTCGAGACGCCCCACCACTTCCGGTGGTCGGGTCTGGAGCGGCTCCTCGCTCACGTGCGCACCGAGTGGGAAGGAAGGCCGCGCCACCGCGACCCGATCTTCGATCGGGACGGCTGGCGATGCGCGGTTCCCGCCTGCAGCTCGCGGCAGAACCTGCACGACCACCACCTGATGTTCCGGTCGCGCGGCGGGGCCAACGATCTCGGCAACCGCACTACCGTTTGTGCTTGGCACCATCTGCGCGGCATCCACGAAGGACGCATCCGCGCGTTCGGCCGCGCACCACACGAGATCGTCTGGGAGCTCGGGCGGCGAGCCAGCGGCGCGCCGCTGTTTCGCGCTCGCGGGGATCGCTATGTAGCGGCCCCGAGCTAGCTATAGCTAGCCTTGGCCTGCTCGGCTTCATGCGAGGCCGCGACCGCGACCGAGGCCGCGCCCGCAACCGAGGCCGAGACCGCGACCGCGACCGCGACCGAGACCGCGACCGCGACCG
>VGTG01000226.1 GCA_016874795.1 Deltaproteobacteria bacterium
CCCGCTCGCCTCGAGCACGCCGCCCCAGATGCCGCCGCCGCCCGTGCCCGAACAGGGCATTCAGCTCGCCTTCGGGCCCTTCGAGACGCCCGCCGGGACGGAGCAGGAGCGATGCGCGTACAGCACACTACCGGACGTTCCCTGGACGTTCTGCTCCGAGAGCAAACGTCTCTGCCAGTCCGATGCCGAATGCGGGCCAGACGAGAGCTGCATCGCGCTTTTGACCGGTGGCGAGACCTTCATGACCCCGGGGAGTCATCACTTCCTGCTCCTGGCCTACGCCGGCCCCTCCGGTCGCGAGGCGTTCCCGGAGGGCCAGGTCGACACCCCGTTCTGCCTGGACTTCGGTCCGCCGGACGTGAGCCTCAACCGGTTCGAGCTCTTCGGTGCGCAATCCCCGGTCGAGGGACCTCGGCGGCTTCCCGACGGTACCGGCGTGATCGTGCGCGCTCGCCAGCCGGTTCTCGTCGACACCCACTTCGTCAACAGCCTCACCGTGCCCTACGACGGGCGGGTCTGGGTCAATCTCCACTTCGCCAAGCCCGAGGACGCCGGCAGCCATCGGGTCGCCGAGGGCGGAAACGTGGACCTCAACTTCGGCGTCCGCGTGCCCCCTCACGAGAGCCAAACCACCTGCAAGACGTGGAGCCCGGAGACCCCCGTCGACTTCTTCTTCCTGTCCTCGCACCGTCACTCGACGACGTATCTCTTCACGATCGATTTCTGCGAGCGCGTCGGCCCGAGCGGAGAGTGCCTGGAGATCGGCGAGCGTCTCTACGAGAGCCGGATCTACAACGATCCGGAGATCCTGTGGGATCGCGATGGCTTGTTCGAGGTGCAGCCGGACCAGGGCCTGCACTACTGCTGCTCGATCACGAACGACGGGCCACGGAAGGGATGCACGGGCACGCTCGATCCGGGGAATCTGGGGGTCACCGTCCCCTGCAAGGCAGACTCCGATTGCGAGGGCTTGGCGGGAGCCACGGGCAGTTGTGAGGAGCAGATCCTCCAGTTCGGCTTCCGGGCGGTCGACGAGATGTGCATCCTCGTGGGCCGTTACTTCGAGAGTTGAGGGAGGGCGCTTCATGGCACCGTCGATCTACCTCATCAACCCGAAGCCCGACTTCCCCACGTACTACAGCGCCGAGGTCTTCGGGGCGTGGGCACAGAAGCCGGCCATCCTGATCGCCGACCTCGCGGTGACGGCGGTCGCGGCCATGGCCCCGCGCAACTTCCACGTGACGCTCTGCGACGAGAACGTGACCCCGGTCGACTTCAACTCCCCGGCTGACTTCATCGGGATCACCGGAAAGGTCTCGCAGTGGGAGCGCATGAAGGCCATCGCGCGGGAGTTCCGGGAGAAACGCGGAAAGATCGTTCTGATGGGCGGGCCGAACGTCTCCCTGAGCCCCGAGGCGGCCCGGCCCCACTGCGACATCTTGGTTCGCGGCGAGGCGGAGGACATCTCGGCTCAGCTCTTCGCCGATCTCGCGAGCGGATCGTGGCGCAGCGAGTACGTCGGGACGAAGCCGGACCTCCGGAGCTGTCCTCAGCCGCGGTGGGACCTCTATCCGAACCAACGTACCTTCCTCGGGACCGTCCAGACTTCTCGGGGCTGTCCGTTCGAATGCGAGTTCTGTGACGTCATCCAGTACCTGGGCCGCAAGCAACGCCAGGTAGTGTCCTCACAAGTCCTGAGCGAGCTCGATCGGCTGTACGAGCTCGGCTACCGCAGAGTGTTTCTCGCCGATGACAACTTCACCGTGGAGCGAAGCAAGGCGAAGGAGCTGCTCGACGCACTCCGCAGCTGGAACCGAGCCCGGCCCGCCGGCCATGTTCACTTCACGACGCAGGTCTCCATCGACGCAGCCCGCGACGACGAGCTTCTCCGGATGTGCGCCGAGGCAGGCTTGGTCCAGGTGTTCATCGGTATCGAAACCCCGAACTTGGAGAGCCTCCGAGAAACCAAGAAGCGCCAGAACCTGAAGCGCGATCTGAGAGGGGACGTCGAGCGCTTCCTCGAGTTCGGGATCTCGGTCAACGCCGGTATGATCGTCGGCTTCGACGCCGACGAGCACGACATCTTCGATCGGCAGTTCGAGTTCGCGATGTCGACGCCCATACCGCTCTTCAGCCTGGGCGCGCTCGTCGCCTCTGCCGCCACACCGCTCTACGATCGGCTGGCGCGCGCGGGACGGCTCGCCGGCCGAGAGGACGGCTCCGCCGGCGTTCCCGCCGCCCCCTGGGAGACGAATATCGTTCCCGCTGGGATGAGCCGCGACCAGCTGCTCGAAGGGGCACGCAACCTGTGCAACTCGCTCTACGCGCCGGCGGCCTTTGGTGAGCGAGTGCTCCGCTACATCCGCCTGTTCGGCGCTCGTCGGGACCCGGGACGCGAAGCCGCCATGATGGATCTCAGCCGGATGCGGGATGTCGACGTCGAGGGCATGGCGCTGCTCAGTCAGCTGTCGACCCTGAGCCGCGAGGATCGGCTCATGTGGGGCCGCGTCCGGGCAGCGCTGAACCGCCGTCCGGAGCTCACCGAGCTGGTCGTCCCGCTCATGATCCAGTACCTGCAGGTCCGCTTCATGTACCAGCAGGCCGGCGTTTCGCGGGCGATGTCTGCTGCCTGAAGGCGGCCCGAGCTCGGCCACCTTTATGAGAACGGAAGTGGGCCAGACGGACCCACTTCCAGGAGAACCCGGGGTTGCCCAGGAACATCTACTGAGGTGACTGGGCCTAGGATAGATGGTATCGCTCGACAAGATGCAGGCCGGCTCCGAAGCGCACAAGGACCTCTTCTGTCGCAGCTTTCTGAACGCGCATCGCGCGTACGAGCCGCAGGATCTGGCCTGGCCCGAGCTGTCGAACGAGCACGTCGAGATGCTGCGGGCGCTTCCGGTCTGGAGTGAAGCTCTACGCGACGAGTCCGGTGCGGGTCACTTCCTCGCCCTCTTCGCCGACCGCGTCGAGGACCCGTTGCTGCGCGAAGCGATCGCGCTCCAGGCGTTTGAAGAGTCTCGTCACGCCCGGGTGATTCGTTTCATGCTCGAGCACTACGGTGTGGTGATTCCGTCCTTCGTCCCGAAGGAGATGCCGGCCGACTTCGAGCGTGGCTTCACCGGGTTGGGCTACCTCGAATGCGCCGACTCGTTCGCCGGCTGCGGGTTCTTCGAGGTCGTGCGCGAGTCGGGTTTCCTCCCCGACGAGTTCCTTGCGATCTTCGACCGCTTCCTGGACGAGGAGATCCAGCACGTGGTGTTCTTCGTGAACTGGCTCGCGCACCACCAAGCTGCGCGGCACCGCGATGCCTGGCCCTTCCGCGCGGCGACCGCCGCGTGGGGCTACGGGCGCGCCATGGGCCGCCTCGCCGGATCGCGGCAAGAGACCCGCCCCGTCGGCTACGTCCCCGCCGGAGCGGAAGAGATCCTCGCCGGCCTCACGGTCGCGAGGTTCGTCGCGGCCTGCGTACGCGAGAACAGTCGCCGCATGGACGTCGTCGACCCGGACCTCCTGCGACCGCGTTTTCTTCCGTCGCTCGCCGGGGTCGCTCTGCCGCTTCTCAGTGTTTTCGATCGATCGCGGCAAGGGAACGGGGACGCCTCCGCGACGAAGCGCTCCGGAGCGATCGCGGAGCGGCCTCACTCGTAGCGGAGAGCTTCCACGACGCGAATCCGCCCCGCGCGGACCGCCGGATAGAGCGCACCGGCGAGGCTCGCGAGGATTCCGAGGACCGCCGCGGTGGCGAGAACGGTCGCCGACACCTGAAGTCGTGCGTTCCAGCCGAGAAGGAGCGGCACGATCCCTCTCATGAAGGCGACGCTCCACCCCATTCCGACCATCAGTCCGAGCAGCGACCCAACGAAGCCGACCGCGGCTGCCTGCGCCAGAACGGTGCGGCGCAGGAGCGCGGGCGAGCAGCCGAGCGCTCGCATCGTGGCGATGTCGCGCGTGCGCTCCACGACGCTCGCGGCGAGCGCGTCCGCCGTGCCGAGCAGCACGACCAGCAATGCGAGCAGCCCCATCGCGTCGGCGATCGCGAAGCCCCTTCGCACGCTCGACGCGAACCATTCGGCGAGGGCTTCACCGGGCATCACACGGAGGCCCCAGCGGTCCGCGAGTCGTTCCCGGATCTCCCTCGCGACCTGGCCGGCGGGGACGCCCTCGTCGACCAAGACGTACATTCGGTTGATGGTCGGATCCCGCCAGTGCTTCTTGTAGAGCTGGCGGCTCATGACGACATCGCCGTTCGGGTTGAGGCATGAGGCGCGGTGGATCGCGGCGACCGGCCGCTCGAGAGGACCGGAGGGCGTCATCAGACGGACGGTCTCACCCACGCGGACGGGGCGATCCGGCGGAAAGTTGGCGAGGAAAGCCTCGCCTTCCGCCACGCGCGCGAGCGCGTCGGGGAGGGCGCCCTCCTCGAGCCGCCAATCACCGAATTCGGGCCTCCTGAGCCACACCGGCTCGACCGCGAGGATCCCGGTCGCGGGGTCGCTCGCCGATGCGGCGACGTCGGCCGCCACGACGTCCACCCCGCGAATTCGGCCGACCTCCGCGATGACCCCTTCGGAGAGCCGCGGCTCGCCCTCCCCCATGGCATCGGCGTTGGCGCTCGAGTCCACGACGAGGTCCGAGCGGCGGACGCCGGTCGTCGTGTCCACGACGAAATGCTCGAAGCTCCGACCCGTGTTGTTGACGAACACGACGATCGCGCACCCGAACATCAGGACGGTCGCAGCGCCGAGCGCGCGCCCGGGAACGATGCTCTGGTCGTCGAGGGCGACGCCGGTCGCGCCACCGATGAGATTCGCGAGCGGACCGCTGACCAGCCTGAGGCACGGCTGGACGAGAGTGGCACCGGCCGCACCGACGGCGGCGAGGGCAAGCCCGCCGAGGATCCCGCCGGGAGCTTCGATGCCCACGAGGAGAGCGATGGTCGCGGCAGCGAGCGCCGGCAAGACGAGCCGGAGCCGCGTTCTTGCGGCGCTCTCCGGCTCGGGCTTGCGCGAGCGCGCTTTCGCGAGCACGTCCGCCGCCCGCGAGCGAGTCGACCGCCAGGCCGGGAGCCAGGCCGCGACGAGGCCGCTCGACAGGCCGGCCAGTGCCGCCAGTGCCAGGGGTCCGATCTGGGGCTCGACCCAGGGGGCGGCGACCTCCTGGCGGAAGTTGAGCGTCATGGCGGTCGCGAGCGGCCCGACCACGAGCTGCGCGAAGGCGATGGCGATCGGGAGTCCAAGGGCCACACCGATCGCGGTGACGATCAGCGCCTCGGTCATGAGCCTGCCGATGAGCTCTCCGGGCGACATGCCCAACGATCGCACCAGGCCCATCTCCCAGCGGCGCTCCTCGTAGGTCGTGTTGAGGCGGTTGGCGATGATGAGCGAGCCGAGCAGCAGACTCGACGCGGCGATCATGGCGAAGAGGAGCTGGAATCCAGCGAGCGAGCTGGCGAGGCGTTCCCGCCGGGCGGCGACCTCTTCGACCTCGAGGTGATCGGGGAGCACGTCGCGCACCGCCTGCGCGGTCGCGGCGACGTCGGCCCCTTCCCTGGCGACGATGTCGATCTGGGTGACGCTCTGAGGGAAGCCGAGGACGTCCTGGGCGGCGTACAGGTCCATGAGGGCGAGATTGCCCGCGAAGGCGAGCCCTACGCCGTCGGTCTCCAGGACTCCCCGGATCGTCAGGCGAACGAACCCGGCCGCTGTCTGCGCTTCGAAGGAGTCGCCGCTCCGCAACCGGTGCCGCACGAGGAATGCGCGCGGAACGATGACCGATCCCGGTTGACTCAGGAAGAGGATCGGGTCGTCGATGCCTGCCGTCCCGGTCGGCGTCGCCCGGTAGAGCCGCACGCTGGCGTCGTCGAGCATGTCCACCGCGAGGATGCGCAGCGGTGTCTTCTTCGCGTCTCGCAGGAAGGCGGTCCCCTGGAGAAGGGGAGCCGCGAATGCGACGCCTGGCGCGGCCCGCACCCGTTCGAGGACCGCCTCCTCGAAGGCGCCGCCGCCCCGGGCGCCGATCTGAATCTCGGCGCGGCCGGCGAGCGCGTCGACGGAATCCTGAAACGCGCTCTGGAGCGTGCCATTGGCGAGCAGGACGCCGCCTGCGAGCGCCACGCCGAAGGCGATGACGACGATCGCGAGGGAGATCTGATCGAGGTGCGGCCGGACCTGTTCCCATCCCCAGCGAAGGGCGATCGCTGGCCAAGACACGGGTCAGCCGTTGGCGTCGTGCGGCCTCTCGAAGGGCACGACGACTCCGACCTCCCGCGGGGGGCTCGCGACGTCGCGGATCACGCGGCCGTCACGGAGCTCGATGGAGCGACTCCCGACGATCCCCGCGTGCGGATCGTGTGTCACCAGTACGACCACCATGCGTCGTTGTTGGTTCAGCCGCCGCAGCTGATCGAGGAGTCGCTTGGCGCCGAGAGAGTCGAGATTGCCGGTCGGCTCGTCGGCGAGGAGTATTCTCGGGTCGGTCGCGAGCGCGCGCGCCACGCCGACCCGCTGCTGCTCGCCGCCCGAGAGCTCGCCCGGGAAGCGATCCCACGCGGCTTCCGGCACGCCCGCTTCCTCGAGCAACGCCGCCGTCCGGTCCCGCGCCTTCCGGCCGCGCAGGCCGACGAGCTCGAGGCGCCACATGACGTTCCGCGCCACCGACACGCGCGGCAGCAGGTTGAAGCTCTGAAAGACGATGCCGATGTGACGCAGCCGGATCTCGAAACGCGCTCGCTCCGAAAGCTTGCCGAGGTCCTCGCCCGCGACGACGACGTGGCCGCTGGTCGGGTCGTCAAGTCCGGCGATGAGATTGAGCAGGGTCGTCTTACCGCAGCCGCTCGGCCCCATGACTGCGATGAACTGTCCCGCCGGAATCGCAAGGTCGACTTCGTCGAGAGCGAGCGTAGCGCCGTGACCGGAACCGTACTTCTTGGTCACGCGATCCAGGATGATGACGTTGCTCAACGCCGGTATCTCGCACGGCCGACCGATGCCGCAATCGCAGGCTCCGCCTGCGGCACGGTCACTCCGCGCGAGTCGGCGACGCCGGCGATGGTCTGCTCCACTTCGTCGAGGAACTCGAGCTCGAACGCGATGTGGCCCATGCGGCGCCGCAGCAGCAGGCTATAGGAATCCTGCGCGGCGCCGTCTCGCGTCAAGCTGCGCTGGAGCTCCGCTTCGCACCGCTTGCTGAGGTCCCAAAGGCCGCGGCGCCAGTCCTCGAGGATGGCGCGCGCGTCCTCGGGCGCGACCTCTGCGAAGAACATGACGCGGACCGCGAACTCGCTCTCCTCGCAGGGACTCGAGGGAGGCAGCTCGCGGAACCACTCTTCGAAGGCGCGCCGACCCTTCTCGGTGATCCCGTAGGGAGCTCGCCTCGGGTCACCGTCGGCGGGAGTGGAGAGCCGCCGAACCAGGCCTTGCTCATTGAGAGCTCGGAGCTCTCGGTAGATGCCACCGAGGGCGACCTCGACGCCGCTTCGGCGCTGGTACTCCTTCGCCAAGGCGTAGCCGTGATGGTTCGCAGTACGGAGCAGGCCGAGCAAGTGGTAGCGGAACATCGCGCTCCCTCCATGGCAGTACGCGTTCGGCGAACCGCGTGGCTGACATTGGCGCCCGCGGCCCGTAAACCGACGCGCCATGGCACGAGAGACGAGAGCGGCATGGGCGCGGCGCGTCGAGCGTTGGCAGCGTAGCGGGC
>VGTG01000227.1 GCA_016874795.1 Deltaproteobacteria bacterium
TGGGCACGCTCCAGCGATAGCGTCGCAGCATCTGGTGCATGATCGCCTTCACCTGCACCTCCGCGAACCGAAGCCCGATGCACATGTGCGGACCGCCGCCGAACGGAACCCAGGAGTGCGTATGGCGCTCGTCCTCGGCGCGCTCCGGACGGAACCGCTCCGGATCCCACGTGAAGGGATCCGGCCACCACTCCTCCATGTGATGCGTGTGGATCGGCGACACGACGACCATCGCGTCCGCGGGAATCCGGTAGCCGTCCCACTCGAAGCTCTCGGTCGCGACGCGCGGGATCACCGGAAGAGGAGGGTAGCGTCGAATCGTCTCCTTCATCGCCCAGCCGAGGCCGGTGAGCGTCTCGAGGTCGTCGAAGTCGACGTGCTCCTTCCCGAGCGCCAGGCTCTCTTCACGCAGGCGATCCTGCCACTCGGGATGACGGGCCAGCTCGTAGGTCATCGACGTGAGTGTGCTCGTCGTCGTATCGTGCGCCGCCATCATCAAGAAGATCATGTGGTCGACGACGTCGGCATCGGTGAAGCGTGCGCCGTCGTCGCTGACGGCTCGACAGAGGCGACTGAACATGTCGCCTCCCTGGCCGGCTCGACGTTCCGGAATGCGACGCCTGAAGTATTCGACCATGGATTCGCGGCTCCGGAGGCCGCGGTAGAACTCGAGACCGGGAATGCGCAGCCGGATGCGCGACATCGAGGCGGCGACGAGGTCCTCGAAGACCTGGTTCATCTTCGTCGTCTCCGGGCCGAGCTCGACGCCGACGAAGATCGAAGCTGCGATGTCGAGCGTCAGCTCCTTGAAGCCGCGAAACGCGAGGAACGGCTTCGTCTGCGCTCGCCACGGCGCTTGACCGCGGTCGATCATCGGATTCATGCGCTCGAGATACTGGCGCAGTGCCGGTCGGGTGAACGCCTCGTACATGATCTTCCGGTGCAGCTTGTGCTCGTCGCCGTCGCGGAGCAGGAGGCCGTTGGGGAAGATGCGCCCCATGATCATCATCCACGGCCGGCGCGCCGAGAAGATGCGCTCGCGATCGAGCAGCACGAGGCGGTTCGCGTCGGGCCCGAAAAGCTGGATCATCTTGAAGGGGCCGGCGCTCTGCGCGACGACCGGGCCTCGCTCCGCGAGCCTCTGCAGGCGCGACAGCATGTCGATGCGCTCGCTCTTCCCACCGAGGAGGGCGCGCAGCGTCTCGAGGAGGCCGACGCGCGGCATCTCGGCGTAGGTGCGGAGAGTTGCGGCCGGAGCGGCCGTGGTGGTCTCGGACATGCCCTGGGCAGTAGGACGCGGGCGTCGCTCCCGTCAAGTCGCGGTCGGCCGTCCCGCGGAGGCGTACGAGTTCCTGGGAGCGTCTCCGAGCGGCGCCTTCGTCGACGGGGACGCGCGTCGGGTTCTAGCCTGCATTTCTCACCAGATCACGTCGCGAGGCGGTCGAGAGTGCCGAAGATTCGCGAGCCTCGGACCGGAGGGCGACGCAGGCGTACTTGAACAGTACGTCGAGGAGCCCGGAGGGAGAAGCTCGCGAAGATTCGGTGCTATCGGCCGCCGCAGTAGGGATCTGGTGAGAAATGCAGGCTAGCCGCTCGGCGGAGCCACACCGAGCCGCGCGAGATCCTCGCCGCGCAAGCCCGTCAAGATCGCGTCCCCGTCCGGAGCGACGCGGAGCTCGCCGAAGCGTGCCAGCGCGTATCGCTCGGCTTCGCCTTCCTGGAAGAAGTACGCGTTCGTCGCGAACTTCACCTGCCCGTTCCGCACCCGGTAGCGCAGGACCGCCTCGTTCTCCGCGAGCGGCGAGCCGTCGTCGTGGCGCACGTACGTACCGACGCCGCGCGCATCGAGGGCGACGACGATGCGGCCGTCCTGTAGGGGCTCTCCCGGCTCACGCCGGGCCGCGTCGTCTGCGACCGCGAAGAGGAGCGCCATGTAGTCGCCCTGCATCAGGGAGCGCGGATCCACGGGTGCGAGCGGGAGCACGACCACGCGTCCGTCGGCGAGAAGCTGCTCGCGCTCGTAGATGCTCCAGTTCACCACCGCGAGCACGACGAGCCCCGCAAGGACGGCGACGATCCTACGCACGCGCCACCTCGCTCGAGGACGGCCACCACCGTTGCAGCGCAAAGCGCGCCGCCAGCAGCGCGACGCCCAATCCCGCGAGAAGCGCGGACTTCACCAGCAGCGTCGCGTGGAGCGAGTAGTAGTAGTGCGACAGATAGGCGAGGAGGGTCGCGACCCCGAGCCCGACGAGCGCGCGATTCCCGTTCGCGAACCCGAGGACGAGGATGACGATCGCCGGCCCGACGCCGAAGGCTTCGACCGAAGCGAGGGCGAGGATCGCCGTGCCGGCGAGCGCGGCCTTTCCCTCGCCCGACGCGAGCGGCAGTCCTTCGCGGCGGAGGAGGGCGACGGCGGTTCCGAGGACGACCACGCCCATCGCGGCGGTCCCGAGCTGCCAGGAGAGTCGCGGCGAAAGGATCCCGACGGTCACCGTGTCCCAGAGCGTCGCATGCAATCCGCTCGCGTGGACCACGCCGACATGGATCACGGCGAGTGCCAGCCCGTAGCCGCCGGCCCGCAGCATCTCGCCTTGCCCGGCGTGGTCGAACTCGCGGAGCCACACGACCGCGAACGCCGCGGTGACGGCGGCGGGTGCGAGCGCCACGAAGAGGACGTTCGAGAGCGCCATCGAGCACGCGAAGACGAGCGCGACCGCGCACGACCAGGACGTCCACACGCGGTGCACGAAGTTCGGCACGAGCGCGAAGAGCACCGCTTGCTGAACGGCGACGGCGAACCCCGCTCCGGACAACGAGCTGTCCGCCCATTGCATGTAGGCGAAAACCATCAACGCCTGTCCCGCGAGGCTCACCGCGAGCCCGAACTGCGCGGCGAGATCGCCCTTCGGACTGGCTCGGAGGATCGTCGCGGCTCCACCGCACGCCGCCGCGCCGACGATCCAGCTCGCGACCGGGCTCTCCAGGACGAGGACGAAGCCCGTGCCGACGAACCCGAGGAGGAAAAGCGCGCCGATCCAGCCGGTGACCCCGAGCATGACCCGCACGTACCAGGGCGTGCTCGATCCGTCGGGCGCCGGCACGTCTCCTTCGACGAGCTCGGCGTCGCGAAGACGGGACCACAGCGCTTCTCGCTCGACGGCGCTCACCGACTCTCTCCGGCGACGACGACGCTGCGGAGCCAGTAGCCGCCTGCCGCGGACAGGGCGATCACGATCATTCCGATCAGGAGGAAGCCGCCCCCTTCGCCGTCGATCATGTGCATTCCGAGAAACGCGGCGACGACGACGATCACCGAGAGCGTGCCCCCCGCGAGAACGAACACGTCCTGGAGGAGATGGCGGTAGACCGCGTACGCCGCGGCGAGCCACGCCGCCCACGCGAGAAGGCTCGCTCCCGCTCGCGTCCCGGAGTCGACCACCGCGATCAGCGCGAGCATGGTCACGCACACGCCGCTCGCCGTCGCGAGGATCCGTACGGCCCAGCGCTCGCGCAGCCAGTCGGCGCCGCTCGCGGCGAGCACTTCCCAGACGACGAGGCCGAACGTGTTCAGCGCGAAGTGCAGCCAGAGCTGCTCCTCGGTGCCGAACATGAGGCCGAGCCATCCGCCGAACGTCGAGAAGTAGAGGCTGACGGCGAGGTTCGCGAGCCCGAGCCAGAGGATCCACAGCGCCGCGAAGCGCGCCACGAGCGCCCACGGAAGGATCGCGAGCGCCCACGCGAAGAACAGCTCGAACGTATCGGCGCCGGTCTGATACGTCTGCCCGACGAGCGCAAGAAGCGCCCCGACGAGAATCGCCGCGGCGAGAAGTGCCGCCTTTCCGGTCGCGCGATCGAGCCCGAGTTTCCAGACGAGCCCGAGAGCCAAGAGGATCGGAGCTTCGACGAGCCCGAACTTCGCGAAGCGCCCCATCTCCTCCCAGTTTTAGGCGAGGAAGAAGACGACCGAGGTCGCGAGCGCCACGGCACCGAGGAAGAGGAACAGGCGATCGAGAAAGCCCCGCCACTCGTCGGCGGTCGGCAGAGCCTCTCCGACCTCGAGAGCGCGGCGCAGATCGCCCGGTGCGATCCGTCCCTGCGCGGCCCATTCGAGGATGTCGTCGCGTGCCCGCATCATCCGGCCTTCGAGCCTCTGGAGATTGTCGGCATCTTCGCGCCATCCCTTGGGGAAGCCTGGTAGCAGACGAGGTGCCCCGGGCGGCTCGGTGCGGTCGGGTCCTCGCCGTCCTTGTTCACCGGTGCACAGAGCTTCGTGATCTTCAGCCGAGGGTGCGCTCCAGCCAGCGGACGATCTCGATCTTCGGATGCGCGCCGATCAGGCGATCGATCTCGTGCCCGTTCCGGAGTGCGAGGAGAGTCGGGATGCTGCGCAGCTGGAACCGCCCGGCCGTGACCGGGTTCTCGTCGACGTTGAGCTTCGCGACGCGGACGCGTCCGGCCCACTCCGTCGCGAGCGCTTCGATCGCCGGCGCGACGAGCCGACAGGGACCGCACCAGGGCGCCCATGCGTCGAGGAGCACCGGAAGCGGCGACCGCTCGACGTCCTCGGCGAAGCTCGCGTCCGTCACGATCCGCGGCTCGACCGGAACGGGAAGGGCCGTCTTGCAGCGTCCGCATTTCGGTGCGAGCCCCCGATCGAGCTTGTCCTGCGGTACGCGGTTCTGCGCGCCGCAGGCGGGACAGCGAACCATGTGCACGTCGTCATGATAGGGCCGTCTCGCGCGACGAGGCCAGGAGAAAGTACACGTCGACACGCGCTTCACGCGGTATCGCGCCGACCGGACGGTGATCGCGAGCTTCGGTCGACCTACGTCGTCACCCGGGAGAACGGCCACTGGGGCGTCAAGGCGCGCTCGAGCTTCGCGCCGTAGCGCCGGCGAGGCCGGCGGCGGACCGGCACGGGTTGCGCGGTCTCGCGCGGGTGGTAAGTTCGACCGTTGTTCTTGCGGGGAGAAATGGTTTGAACGATTCCGTGATCGAGACGCTTGCTCGACTTCAAGCCATCGATCGACGGAACCGCGAGCGCGGGTTGGAGATCGAAGAGATCGAACGCCGCTCCGCCGAGCTGGCGAACGAGCTCCAGACCAAGCGCACCCATCTCGACACCGCGCGCGCCGATGCGGAGAGCCTGGGCGTTCGCCGCCGCGAGCTCGAAGCCCTCGTGCAGGAGGAGGAGCGCCGGCTCAAGGAACGGCGGATGCGCCTCACGCGGATCCGCAACGACCGCGAGCAGGAGGCTGCGCGACGCGAGATCGACGGGCTGAAGGAGCTCACCTCGCACCACGAGGAGGAGCTGCTCACCCTGATGGAGCAGACCGAGGCCGCGGACGGCGGCGTTCGCGCCCTCGACGCCGAGTTCCAGACGCTCGACGAGCAGTCGCGGTCGCACCAGGCCGCCTCGGCAGGGCGCGCCGACCAGCTTCGCGGCGAGATCGAGGCCGATCGCGGCGAGCGCGAGCAGGTCGCGGGTCTTCTCGGCGATTCGATCCGGCGACGCTACGAGCAGATTTTTGCACGACGAGGCGGTCTCGCCGTCGTCGAGATGCGGAAGGACATCTGCCTCGGCTGCCACATGTCGGTCCCGCCGCAGCTCGCGAACGAGATCCGCAAAGGGCAAAGCGTCCACACCTGCCCGAGTTGCCACCGTATCCTCTTCTGGCGCGTCGACAGCGACGAAGCCGCGACGAAGGAAGCGAAGCAGGCTTGACCTCTACCGCCTCCGACGAGGCGGAACGTCGTCGCATCCTTTCTCTTGACAGCCCCCGGGCCGGTGGCGACAGTTCATGCCGTGTCGGAGAGGATCGGACGGTCGATCGGGCTTCGGCCCGGTAGGAAAGTCCGGACTCCAAGGGCAGAGCGGCCGCTAACGGCGGCCCCAGGCGACTGGGGGAAGGTGCCACAGAAAACGAGACGGCCCGTCGAGCGCAAGCTCGGTGTGGTCACGGTGAAAAGGTGGGGTAAGAGCCCACCGGCCGCGCGCGTGAGCCGCGGCGCGTGACGAACCCCGCTCGGAGCAAGGCGAACTGGGGGGATGGATGGCCCGTCCGCTCGACCCTCGGGTATGCCGCAACGAGCGCGCGAGCAATCGCGCGCCCAGAGGAATGACCGTCACCTGACGCGTTACCGTCAGGTACAGAATCCGGCTTACAGATCCTCTCCGACACGCCTCTGATCGGAGCCGCGCGAACACCGCGCTCGGCACCCGGAGGCCCCGCGCTCTTCCCCCCTCGGAGGGAGCGTCCCCCACCCGGAAACCACTTCGATCTCAGGCCTCCCCACAGCCGGGCACGTTCCCGTTAGAATCTAACCTATTGATCTTGCAGGAGTTTTGTCGAAACCACCGTAGGCTTGGACGAAACCGCTTGACAGGGGAGGGGGAATTCCTCAGAAACCACGGTGGCGGGTAGTGGGGAATCGTGTGGAAACCCGGCGCTCACCATGTTCGAAGGAAGCTACGACAACACGGTCGACGAGAAAGGCCGAGTCGCCATTCCGGCGAAATACCGGGAGATCCTCTCCGTGTCGGGGGAGGACCGCGTGATGGTGACCTGGCACTTCGTGAAGCCGTCGCCGTGCCTGGACGTGTGGCCCCCCGCCGCGTGGCAGGCGAAGCAGGCGAAGCTGGAGCAGGCGACGTCATCGTTCTCTCAGGCCCGCGCGACCTTCAACGCAGTCTACATCGGACAGATGCGGGCATGCCAGCTGGATCGACAGGGTCGCATCCTGATTCCGCAGGCCCTTCGCCAGCGGGCTCAGCTGGGGGACGCGGTGACCTTCGTCGGGGCGGGCAGCAAGTTCCAGATCTTCAGCGAAGCGAACTACCAGCGAGTGCTCGAGGAATACGCGGAGTCGGTCATGACCGACCCGAATCTCTTCAATGAGCTCGGCATTTGAAGGGGGCAGAATGACGGGGGGGCGAGCCGCTACGGCTCTCCGCCTCGAGGACGACCCGGGCGAGACGGTACGTGCGAAGGAGTGGGAGGGGTTGACGAGGCTCGGACACGAGCCGGTGTTGCGGGCGGACGTGGTCCGCCTCCTTCTCACGGATGCGTCTCGCCCGGGCCAGCGGCTCGTCGATGCCACGGTCGGCCTCGGCGGACATGCCGAGGCCCTGCTCGAAGCAGGGCCCGGCGTGGAGCTGCTCGGAATCGATCGCGACCCGGAAGCGCTGGAGCGCGCCCGGGCACGCCTGGCTGCCTTCGGCGGCCGGGTGCATCTGATGCAGGCACGGTTTTCGGAGCTCGAGAGCTGCCTGGATCTGCTCGGCTGGACCCGGATCGACGGCGTGCTCGCCGATCTCGGAGTCTCCTCGTTGCAGCTCGACGCGGGCTCGCGCGGCTTCAGCTTCCAACAGGATGCGCCTCTCGACATGCGGATGGATCCGACGCGCGGTGAGAGCGCTGCGGACCTGATCGCCCGACTCGACGAGATCGAGCTCGCCCGGCTCCTGCGCGAGCTCGGCGAGGAGCCGGCCGCGCGTCGCATCGCGCGCGCGATCGTGCGCTCGGAGCCGCGTCCCGCGACGACGGGCGAGCTTCGCGGTGCAGTCCGCCGCGCCCTCGGCGAACGCCGCGGCCGTC
>VGTG01000228.1 GCA_016874795.1 Deltaproteobacteria bacterium
CCGCGCTCTGGCACTTCATGAACGGGCGGGGCACTCACGAGAAGGTCTACGGCGAGCTCAAGGGCGGCTTTGCTTTCGACTGCGTACCGACGATGGGTTGAGCATAGTCACCATGAACGGCCGATTTGGCAGAATGCCTCTTCTCGGAAGCTGAAAGTCGAGGCTGTCAGCCGAGCCAGGCCCCTCCTATCCCGCGTACGGCGTCCCGGGCAACCGGAAAGGCGGCGGGACCACCACCGTAGGGAGGCAAGAAGAAACTGTTTGCCGCGACCGCCGGCAACGCGATATGGGAGCCCGGAGCGCGGATGGGCCGCGTTCATCTGGGAAATGTCGGTTAAAGTAAATGTCGCGCCGCGAAGCGGATCGCGGGCGACATTCATCAGGAGGCCGAGACCATGCTTCGTACGCGCGTGAAACCTGCCGAGCTTGCAGGCGCCGTTCTTCTCCTCGCCGGCCTTGCGGTCGCTACCGCGGCCTCGGCGCAGGACGCCATCCCTCAGTTGACGGGCGTCTGGTCGGGGAAAGGGATCGGCGGCGCCGTGTCCGGGAAGCTCGGCCACCAGCCCCAGACGACGGAGCCGGCCTTCAAGGATCTCACCGTGACCTGGACCCTCACTATCGACAAGCAGGAGGGGTCCGGTCTGATCGGCAGCTGGTCGTCGCCAAACAAAGCCGAGAAGCTGGTCGGCGTCATCCGTCCCGACAACAAGACGGTGCTCTTTGTCGACGAGGACACTTACTTCAGCGCCATCCTGCGCTCCGAAAACGAGATGGAGACGTGCCTCCAGGAGACCGGTGGCGGGTCGATGGTCGCGACCTGCTACATCCTGAAGCGGCCGTAGGCCCGCCTACCGCCCGCTCGTCCCGTTTGCGAGCCCACCGAGAAACACCTGCTCCAGCGTCGACTTCGCCATGTCGAAGTGGGCGGGGCGGGTGGCTCTTGCTCCGAGGACGGCACGGATCTGGGTGTCGAAATCGGCGTAGTGCTGGGTGGTCGCCCAGATCATGAAGATGAGATGGTGTGGGTCGACCGGCGCGAGGCGGCCGGCCTCGACCCATCCGGCAATGACGGCGGCCTTCTCGTCGACCAGCGTCTTCAGCCGGCCGCGGAGCGTTTGCCCAAGGATCGGCGCGCCCTGGATGATCTCCATGGCGAAGAGCCGCGAGGCCTTCGGGTTGTCGCGGCTCATCTCGAGCTTGCGGTCGATATAGGCGGCGATCTCCTTCGCCGGGTCGCCGGACGCATCGAGATGCTCGAGCGGCTCAAGCCACATCTCGTGGGTGCGGTTGAGGACGGCGAGGTAGATGTCCTCCTTGCGGCGAAAATAATAGAGGAGGTTCGGCTTGGTCATGCCGGCGAGCACCGCGATCTGGTCGACCGTGGCGCCGCGATAACCCCAGGTCGAAAACACCTCCAGCCCCGCGTCGAGGATCTTCTCCTCGTTCTCCTCCTGGATGCGGGTGCGGCGTCCCGCCTTCGGCAGTAAGGTGACCCGGGATGGCTGTCCGGTCAGAGTCGACCCGGACGGCCGTTTGGGAAATGGGGCTTGTTTTACCTACGCGCCGCGGCACAAGGTGACGGCCTGCCCCGCATAGAGCTGGGTGAAATCGGGCGAACCCTTGGTTTCGGCCGCTTGCGCGAGCGGTCTCACGGCGGCGGAGGCCATGGGGAACTGGGGAACGGCATCGGGGTGCGGCCCCAGCTCGCGCATGAGTCGGTTCGCGATGCTGCGCGCGGGTCGCCCGGTGAAGACCGAGCTGATCGCCGTCGAATCGTCGCGCGCGGCTCTCAGCGCGATGCGGTGAACGGGAGAGACCGTCGCCTCGGGACAGAACATGTAGGCCGTGCCGCATTGCACGCCCGATGCGCCCAGCGCGAGCGCGGCAGCGATGCCGCGGCCATCCGCGATGCCCCCGGCCGCGATCACCGGGACCTCGACCGCATCGACGACCTGCGGCACCAGGGCCAACGTCCCCACCTGCGTGGCCACGTCGGTCGTCAGGAACATGCCGCGGTGCCCTCCCGCTTCCGCGCCTTGTGCGATGACTGCGTCGACACCGTGGTGCTCGAGCCAGCGTGCCTCTTCCACCGTCGTCGCCGAGCTGAGAAGAACGCAACCGGCGTCCTTGATCCGCCTGACGAGCGAGGCGTCGGGAAGCCCGAAGTGAAAGCTCACAATCTCGGGTGCCGCCGCCACGAGCGCGTCGCACATCTCGGCATCGAAGGGATCGCGAATCGCCGAGGTTCCCGGAGCATCGACCCCTAGCTCGACGTAGTAACGCGCCAGTCGCCGGCGCCACGCGTCGTCGCGTATCGGGTCCGGCTTGACCTCGGCGTGACAGAAGAAGTTGAGGTTGATCGGCTTGCGGGTGCGAGCACGGATCGCCGCGACGACCTCGCCGATCTCGTTCGCAGGCGTGCGCGCGGTAGAGAACGAGCCGAGGCCGCCGGCTTCGGCGACGGCAACCACCATCTCCGGGGTGGTGCAGCTGCCCATGGGAGCCTGGATGATCGGGTGCTCGACCTGCAACAGATCGAGCAGCCTTCGATCGGGCCACCTCATCTGGCCGACACGGCTCGACGAAGAGACGGCAGTTGCCCCGACACCCTGAAGGGGGTCAACGATGCGCCCTTCGCCAGCGCCGCGAGCTCTCGCGTCCACAGCTTTCGCAAGAGGATCACCGCGCGGTCGGACCTCCCCAGCGTCTCGCGCGTTCGATCGGCAACGATCCCCTGACTCGTCTGCATGATGCAGTCTTCGAGGTGGACAGTCTCGAGCCCCCGTTTCGGCAGGTCGGCGAGCGTCTTGTCGCCACCGAGCACCGCGCGAACCTCGGCATCGAATTCACGAAGCAGTTGTTCTCTGCCGCGTTCGAGCGGCTGCTCGAACAATCGCTGAAACTTCTCGACGGCTGCGGTGTGGTGCTTGGGCACGGCCACCAGTTGAAGAAACATGTGGCTTCGGTCGTCGATCGGGATCGCCCAGTTGATGGCATCGAACCCCTGCAGGTCGCGGTCCGCAACAGTCTTGAAATAGACGCTGTTCGGCATCAGGAACGCGACCGCGCGGGTCTTGCCGTTCGGGCATCTGCTCCGCTGGAGCAGTCCGAACTCGGTCTCGTCGGCTTCGATCATCGGCACCGAGGCGGCGTCCGGTGGCGCGTGACCCCAGCTCGGGTCCCGAAAGCTCGAGAGCGAGTGCAGGAACGAGAGGTGCACGTCGTCGACGAGGTTTTCGAGATCCTGAAAGAAGTTGTAGTGCCTCACCATCGTGAAGTGGAAGAACCGGAGGTCCTCGTCGACGCCCGAGAACAGCTCCGGCGCCGGTGGCGCCGCGCCGTCACCGAGGAAACCGAAGACGATCCCGAAGCGCTCGACGCACGGATAGCTCCTGATGCACACCTTGTGAGCGAAGCCCGCTTGCTCGGCCGGTTGTTCGAGGCACTGCCCCGACGCGCTGAACTTCCACCCGTGGTAGCGGCAACGGATACCGTCAGCTTCGACCCAGCCGAGCGCGAGCCGAGCACCGCGGTGCGGACACCGCGCTTCGACGAGGTGCGCCACGCCTTCGGCGTCGCGGAACAGCGTGAACTCCTCGCTCAGTACCTGGACGGTCCGCGCCCTCGCTCGACCGAGCTCGTGACCGAGATGGATCGGTTGCCAGAAGCGACGCATGTACCGGCCCGCCCACGTCCCCGGCCCGCTCTGTTCGAACGAGCTCGCAGCATCGCCCGGCATGACCCTCTAGGCCCTCGCCACCGGTCGCGTGGTGCGCCGTCGATCGAATAGCCGGGTGAAGTCGTAGTCGATGCGATCGGAGATCGCGCATCCGTACTGCGCGTATCTGCCGTAGTCATAAGATTCGTCGATGACTCTCTGGACGCTGCGTTGTTCGGCGTCCGTCCGAGCTTCGCGAGACACGATTCCAAACAGGATGTCCGCGTCCTTCTTGTCGCGATGGGCGTGCAACGTGAAATACAGTGTCGCCCGGGGGGTAAGACCATACGTCTTCTGCAGTGCTTCGGCGAGCACCGCGAAGACCTTCGGACCGAGTGTCTCGCCCACGAGGATCCGGGCCAGCAATTCGAGTTGCGACAGGCTTCGCAAGTAGCGCGCCTCCTCGCGGACTTCGGGTGTCTCGAGCGCGTTCGCCATCATCGCCGCGCTCACATCCACCCCGAGCGCGCGCAGGAACTCGAGGAAGAACGTCGGGTGAGCGTCCTTGGGCCCGGTCGTGCCCCACTCCGGCGCGATCACACTCATGAGCTCGACGCGATGGCTGACCGAGGGCGCGTTGCGAAGCAGGCGCGGGAGCAGCACCTGGTTGAACGTCAGCAGGCTTCCGAGCATGCCACCGTACACCTCCTGGCAGTCGGCGCGCGGCAGCTCGCCGGCCACGAGACGAACGAATGGATTCCCGGCTGCGGGCGGACGCAGGTACTTGGCGTCGATTTGCTTCCGGAGCGCGAGCTCGAAGCTCTTGCTGTCGTCCATGTCGTGTCCTCCTGTTCGGCGATTCTGATGTCGTGTGCGCGCCCTCGAACCACGATCCCGATCACATGCTCGACACACCATCCAGATGCACAGCCACCGACCAGTTGCAGCAGTAGGACCGCTCATTCTCGAGCGCGCGACGTGCCGATTCGGCGACGCGCCGGCGGTCGCTATCCGCAACCGCGCTGCTCTCCGCGATCCGGAGCAAGGCCGCGCATCTGTCGCCGCCGCGAGCGCGGCTCCTGAAATAGATCAGATGTTGCTCCTCGATCCGCAGGTGCTGGTGGAGAGCGTCGGCGAGGACATCGAACACCTTGGGCCCGATGCTCGCGAGCCCGAGGTAGCGGCCGAGTAGCTCCGGCCACTCCATGCTCTCGATCTTCTCGATCTTCGCTCGGATAGCTGGAGTGTCCTCGAGCGTCATCGGGCACGAGCTCGGTCCTACATCGAGCGCCGACAGGAAGCTGCGGAACTGATGCGGTCCCGAGTCATCGACATGTCCCGTGCCGTACTCGCAAAACATCGTGCGCCACAGGTGGGCTCGCGTCGTGATGTCCGGACAGGTCTCGAGCAGCCGCGGTAGCAGGAACTGATTGGTGATGAGGATATCGGGCCATTCAGGCTCCCAGAGCTCGCGAGCGGCGGCCGCCTTGAGATGACCTCTCATCAGCAAGCGCAGCGGATTTGCCTGTTGACAGGGGCGATCAAAGACCTTGTCACAAGCACGTTGTAGCTCGGTTGCGAATGGCGCTATGGCGCTACCCCTTTCACGACGAGGTTCTCTACGAACAGCGGCCGATCGCCACTATCGAATCATCACAGTAGAACTGTGTTTGACATCGAGTGGAGTGCATTGTCGGTTATCTGTGAGTGTCTCGCAGTCAATGGGATCGACCAGGTCGGCGCACCGCAGACCCCACCCAGCAGCCCGGAATCAAGGAGCCCACCCGAGTCCCCTGATTCACCGGCGGCCAGGAAGCACAAAGCCGCGATTTTGTCATAACGTCAGCCTTATCGGACATTCCGCGCTTGGCTCCCTCCGCCCGGTGCCCGCAAAGTACGGCCTGCTCGATGCCGATCTCCGTGAGCGAGATGTCCGGATTCGGCGAGAAGCGCTGCGCGCGGTTGCCCTCGCTCTCGCCGTGCCGCACGAGGATCAGCCGTGAGCATAGTCACCATGAACGGCCGATTTGTCAAAATGCCTCTTCTCGGAAGCTGGAAGTCGAGGCTGTCAGCCGAGCCAGGTCCCTCCTATCCCGTGTACGGCGTCCCGGGCAACCGGAAAGGCGGCGGGACCACCACCGTAGGGAGACACCCAGAAGGACCTGTCGTGATCTGCCGGAGGTGATGAATGGGACTGTCACTACGGTCACCCGGCGGGGGACCGCCAGATGCACTGAATCCGAGTTAGCTCGACCAGCCTGGTTGCGGCTGAAGGGTCGGGCCGAGTAGAGCAGACGGTCCCATGGATGGACGCCTTGCAGGGTGGCTGCTTTTCGCTTTCGCAGCAATTTTCGGCACCGGCTACGTCGTCTCGCTGCCCCCGTTCGGATGGGGCGACGAGGTGCCTCACTACCTGAGAGCCCTCCGGGTTTCCGAGGGTCACCTAATCCCTCACCTGGCGGATGGAGTTCGAGGGGCCATGGTTGACCCGGGCGTGGACCAAATGCTGGCAGGTGCCGCCTGGACGACGGTCTCATGGAAGGAATGCACTCTCCGATTATCGAGCTTGGCGCCGCTGTTCGCACGAAGGTTCGGCAATAGAACCAGGACGTTCACGCCCGAGTACGGTGCGCCCTATCCCCCGGTGGGAAGCCTTCACATCGCAGCGGCGATGAGTTTCGTCCGCCTGTTTCACCCAACGCCTCTCGCGATGCTCTACGCCGCGCGTCTCGCAAACCTCGCGATCTGGACAACGCTCGTCGTCGTTGCCCTGCGTTTGATTCCGGCATTGCGTCTCACACTCCTCGCAATAGTCGCGGCACCGACAGCCCTCTTCGTCGCGAGCACATGCTCTCTCGACGGCCCACTTGATGGACTTGCGTTCCTCTGGTTTGCCCTCATGCTCAGGCTTGCGGTACGGGCCGAGGACACACCGCGCCCTGTCATCGTGGCGTCGATCCTGATTCTCGGCTCACTCCTTGCGTTCATCAAGCTCGCCTATGCACCCCTGGTGTTCCTCGTTCTTCTCATTCCCGCAGCTCGAAAGGGAAGGCCGTGGTGGCGTTGGATCGCCATCTGCGGCGGTGCGCTCGCTCTTGGATTCGCTGCGATCGCCCTGTGGCTCCGCCTCGTTCCGCTCCCGACGAGCGTACACTTTCGAGATCCGATAGGGGGAGGTCCCACCGGGTTCGATCCCAGCCGACTTTTGGAGAATCCGATGGGAGTACTCGCCGCAGTGCCGAGGACGATATGGGTCGAGGCTTACCCGTGGCTCATCAACCTCGCCTGGCCTCAGTGGACCGAGTGCCTTGTAGCCCACCACATCACGGTGCCGCTCGTGTGGGGAGCGCTTGGTATCGCTCTTGCGGTCGACGCCGACGGGTTTCGACCCACCCGCGAACAGCGCGTCGTTGGGCTCAGTGTCTTTGTGGGCGTGCTGGTAATCAGCGTGCTCGTAGCATTTGCCGCCTGGACGCCGGGGGCCGAGTCGCGTGCGGTCGGCGTGCATGGCCGGTACCTGCTCCCGGCGCTCCCCGCGCTGGGACTTGCTGCCATACCGCCAGCGCTGGGCCTGCCACCGCGCCTACGAAGCGCGTTAAGAGTCACAGCAGTACTCGCTCTGGTCGCGAGCGTCGCCCTGGTCCAGATTGCCTTCATTCGCCAGTATGACTGGGGTCCCGGGTGACCGGAGCATAGTCACCATGAACGGCCGATTTGTCAGAATGCCTCTTCTCGGAAGCTGGAAGTCGAGGCTGTCAGCCGAGCCAGGTCCCTCCTATCCCGTGTACGGCTCCCGGGCAACCGGAAAGGCGGCG
>VGTG01000229.1 GCA_016874795.1 Deltaproteobacteria bacterium
AACGGCTCAAGCCCTACGAGCGCTTCGCTGCGATGATCGATCGCCACTGGGATGGCATCGCGGCCTACTGCGAGCCGGAGAACAAGGTCGCGCTCGGCTTCGTCGAAGGGCTCAACAACAAGGTCCGGGTCATCCAGCGACGAGCCTACGGCCTACGCGACGAGGAGTACCTGCGTCTCAATATCCTCACGACCATGCTGCCTCCCCTTTAGCTTGATCAAACTTGATGGAAGCGACCCACACGATTTCCCGAAGAGCCTGAGTTTTGGAGTAGACAGAAGCACCGTGCGCGGTCTACACGCGAAGGTGTGCACGTCCGCGCGAAATCCGCCGGAGTGAGCCGCCCCCTCCGCTCGCGCAGCGCCGAGGCCGTTCTCGGCCTCCTCCTCCTCGCCGCGGTCCTGGCCCCGCGGGTCGGCATCGAGGTGCACAGCCACGGCGGCGGCGAGCACGCGCACGTCCACTTCAGCCCGGGCTCGGAGCACGAGCGCCTCGCGCCGGCGCATGCCGCGCAGGCGGCCCACGAGGCGGCGGTCCGGCGTTCGCTGTGGACCGAGGTTCGTCACGGCGTCCGGCACGGCTCGGCCGCGGAGCCGACCGGCTCTTCCCGTCTCGGGGCTTCGCACGATTCCGAGCACGTCCACGCCTTCGATCCGTTCATGCACTCCGTCGCGAGCGAGCCGCTCTCGCTCGCGATCGCCCTCGCGCTCGTCTGGCTCGCGGCGCCCGCGACCGTTCGCGCGACGCAGCCAAGCCTCGTCACCGCGCAGGCGCGCGCTCCGCCCCTCTCCTCCCGAATCTGATCGAGCCCCTCGCCTCGTATCGTCGGGAGCGACTCGCCGCGGACCGCCTCGTGCGTCGTCCGCTTCGTCGAGTCTTGGAGAAGGAGCATTCAGATGGATCGCCGAAGCTGGCGGTCCCTCGGGCTTCTCGTGTGCGCGCTGTTCGCGGCGCGCGCGGAGGCCCATGGACCGAGCGATCTCGCAGAGCCGAAGGAAACGACCGAGCAGAGCACCGCGTCCGAAGCGGACGAGGACGAGTCCGCCGCGCGGCGCCGCTGGCAAGGCGTCGAGGAGGTCATCGTCACCGCGCGGAAGCAGCCGCTCACCGCCGCGTCCTCCAAGGAAATCAACATGCGCGACTACCTCCTGCGCCCGCACTCGACGACGCAGGAGATCATGAACAACGTCCCCGGCTTGCTCGTCGTGCAGCATCAGGGCGGCGGCAAGGCCTTCCAGTACTTCCTCCGCGGCTTCGACATCGACCACGGCACGGACTTCCTGCTGACGGTCGACGGCATGCCGGTCAACCTCGTCAGCCACGCGCATGGCCAGGGCTACGCGGACTCGAACTTCCTGATCCCCGAGACCGTCGAGGGTCTCCGCCTCTTCAAGGGACCGTACTTCGCCGAGTTCGGCGACATGGCGGTCGCCGGCGTGCTCGGGTTCCAGACGTTCGACGAGTTCCCGGAGAACTTCGTCCTCGCGCAGGGCGGCTCGTTCGACACCGCGCGCTCCGTGATCGGCGTCTCGCGCGATCTCGGCTGGGGCAAGGTGCTCGTCTCGGGCGAGGGCTATTACACGAACGCCTGGTTCGACGATCCGGAGGACTTCTGGCAGGCGAAGGGCCTCGTCAAGCTGACGATGGAGCCCGCGCCGGATCACAAGGTCACGGCCTCGGGACAGGTCTACTTCGCCGACTGGGACGCCTCGGGACAGATCCCGCTCCGCGCCGTCCAGGAGGACCAGATCGGCCGCTTCGGCACGCTCGATCCGACCGAGGGCGGACGGACCGACCGCGAGCTGATCAACCTTCAGTACTGGTACACGCCGAGCGAGACGAACCGCCTCTACACGCAGGTCTGGGGACAGCACTACTCGCTCGACCTCTGGTCGAACTTCACGTTCTTCCGCGAGACCGGTCTCCGTTTCCTCCAGCCGGCGGGCGGCGGCTTCGTCGACACGTGCGCGGGCTGGACGCCGAAGAATCCCGTCTGCGCGCCGATCGATCCGAACGCGACCTACGATCCCGGCGACGGCATCGAGCAACGCGACGAGCGCATCACCGTCGGCGGACAGTCGATCTACTCGCACGACGGCGAGATGGGCTCGCTTCCCTACGAGAGCCAGTTCGGCGTCTTCCTGCGCGGCGACTTCCCGTATCTGGCGCTCGACCGGCAGATCCAGCGCAAGGTCTTCTTCAACGTGAACCAGGTGAAGGTGCACGAGTGGTCGACCGGCGGCTTCGCCCAGGCCGAGTTCTTCCCGGCGGAGTGGATCCGCTTCCAGCTCGGTCTCCGCGGCGACGTCTTCTTTTACGACGTCGACAACCGCCTACCCGGCTACCAGGCGCCGGATCGGAACTTCGAGCCGGTGTTCATCGCCGGCAGCCAGACCGACGGGATCGTGAGCCCGAAGCTGAACGTGATCGTGACGCCCTTCGAGGACGACACCGAGCTGTACTTCAACGCCGGCTCCGGCTTCCATTCGAACGACGCGCGCGGCGTCGTCTTGACGGGGCAGGACGGCGTCGTCCGCGCGACCGGCGGCGAGACGGGAATCCGCGGGAGCTGGATCGAGGGTCTCGATCTCGCCGCGGCACTCTGGATCCTCGACCTGAACGAGGAGCTCGTGTTCTCCGGCGACGGGGGCGACGTCGACGCGGACGTCGACCTCGCGACCGGCAACTTCATCCCGGGCGGCGCAACGCGGCGCTGGGGCCTCGACTTCTACGGCCGCTACGACTTCGCCGACTGGCTCTACGTCGACTACGACCTCGCCTGGGCGGACCCCAAGTTCACGAACGGCGACGCGATCCCGCTCGCGCCGAAGCTCTACATGAACGGTGGCTTGACGTTCGAGTACGAGGGCTTCGGCGCCGCCTTCCGCGTCCGCAACCTCGCCGACCGTCCGGCAACCGAGGACGAGAGCATCACGGCTCCCGGGTGGACGCTCTTCGACATCCTCTTCCGCTATCGCTGGCGGAACATCGAGGCGTCCGTCGCCTTCCTGAACGTGATGAACGTCGACTGGAACGAGTCGCAGTTCGCCGAGGCGACGTGCCTGCGGGGCGAGGAGGCGACGGGTCAGCCGTGCCCGGACGGCGGCAGCCTGCCGCTCCAGGACTTCGCGGCAGAGGGCATCGACGACCTGACGTTCAGCGCGGGGCACCCGTTCGAGGTGCGCGGAGGCATCCAGGTGTTCTTCTGAAGCGGAGCGATGAGGCTCCCCGTACGACCGCTACTACCTGGGGGAGGAATCGGCTCTCTCGGTGCAGCAGATCCGAGGGCTCCGGCTGTTCGACTCCGAACAGTTCGAGTGCTTCCGCTGCCACCAGGGCGTCGACGTCACCATCGCCTATCGCGATGCCGCGACGACACCCGGAACGATCGTCGTCCCGTTCCGCTTCCTCCAAGTGAGGAGCGCTCGCTGGAAGCTCGGATCGTCGGGATGGACTCTCAACGATGGAGCTGCAGGCCGACGCCGGCACGCCGGATGAGGTCGAAGTCGCGATCTGCGGTCAGGACAGGCGTCGAGTGCGCGAGCGCGTGCACCGCGATCAGGAGATCCAACGACTTCACGGTCGCGCCGCGGCGGCCGAGAAGAACGCCGAGGTCACCGGCTTCCTCCCACAGCGCGTCCGGCTGCGAAAGGAAGTGACAACCCTGCAGGAGGGCGATCACGCGGCGACGCTCTCCAGCCGACCGAATGCCCCGTCGCAGCTCCGTGACGACCGGGCCACAAAGCGCGACCTCATCCTCCGCGAGGAGGTCGTCCACGACCTCCGCGAGAGCCCCCGCGCCTCGGAAGAAATCGATCCACGCAGACGTGTCGACGAGGATCAGCGGCGCGTCCCCTCGAGGTCGAGCTCGAGGCGCACCTTCCCGCGCAACCCCCGAAGCGCCGAGCGCTTCGCGCGACGCTCGATCTCTCGCAAGCCCTCGAGGATCGTTGGCGTCACTCCCTTGCCGGTCAGCTTCATCGCCTGCTCGAGCGTCCGAGCAGGAAGATTGACGGTGACCTTTCGAATCGGCTCTCCCACGGAGCCAGTATGCAGGTATGGCAAAAGCCGGGCAAGGATATGGTACGCCTATCGATTCGCGACCTCGACCTCGGCGGCGAGCGCGGTCATGTGGCGCTTCATCTCTGCGAGCTTCTCGGGCAGCGACGCGGCGAGATCGTTCTGCTCTCCCGGGTCCGCCTCGAGGTCGAAGAGGAGATCGCCGTGGTCGTAGCGCGAGTACACCGACTCGCCGCCGGCCACGGCGAGCTTCAGCTTCCACCGCCCTTCGCGGTAGCCGGCGAGCCCCGAGTTGTCGCTGCGATAGATCAGGTGACGGAATCCCTCGGGCGGATCGCGATCGCCGCGGCCCTCGAGGACCGGACCGATGTCCTTGCCGTCGATCTCGACGCCGCTCGGTAGCGACGCGCCGGCAAACGCGGCGAGCGTCGGCAGCCAGTCCGTCATCACGGCGGGCGCTTCGACCGTGCGTCCGGCGGGGATCCGTCCCGGCCAGCGCGCGATCAACGGAACGCGCAAACCGCCCTCGAAGCTCGTGCTCTTGCCGTCGCGCAGCGGCTCCGCGCTGCCGCCGTCGAGGCCTCCCTGCGGAACCGGCGCGTCCGTCGCCCAGAGGAGCCACGGCCCGTTGTCGCTCGTGAACACGACGAGCGTCTCTTCGTCGATCCCGAGGGCTTCGATCTCGCCCAGGATCTCGCCGACGCTCCAGTCGAGCTCCTCGACGACGTCCCCATAGAGGCCGTCGGCCGACGTGCCGCGAAACGCGTCCGAAGCGTAGAGCGGCGTGTGCGGGAAGTTGTTCGCGTAATAGAGGAAGAACGGCCGATCCTGGGCGACGGCGCTTCGCATCACGTCGATCGCGCGCTCCGTGTAGCGACGGGTCAAGCTCTCCTGGAGAACCGGCATCTCGACGATCTGCTCGTTCTCCATCAGCGGCGCGCCGGGCCGACAATCGGGGAAGAGGCTGTTGCACGGATGGACCGGCGCGGGCTGGCCGGGATAGTGCGGCTCGTCCATGTCGTTGCTGTAGGGCAGCCCGTAGAACGAATCGAAGCCCTGCTGCATCGGGAGGAGCTCCGGCAGATGCCCGAGGTGCCACTTCCCGACGAGCGCCGTCACGTAACCGCGCTCGCGCAGCACCTCGGCGATCGTCACCTCCGAGAGCGGAAGTCCGCCCGTGCTGTCGGGGAAGAACACGCCGCGCGGATCGATCGGCATACGGATCGGGTAGCGGCCGGTGAGCAGGCTCGCGCGCGAAGGCGTGCACACGGACGAGGCGACGTAGAACTGCGTGAACCGCGCACCCTCGCTCGCCATGCGATCGAGGTTCGGGGTCGCGATCGTCCGGCTCCCGTAGGAGGAGAGGTCCGCGTAGCCGAGATCGTCGGCGAAGATGAAGACGACATTCGGAGGCGCCGGCGACGAGTCGCCGGAGCAGCCCGCCGTCAGCGCGAGAAGCGAGAGGAAGGAAACCGGTGCGGGCGAGAAGACGACCCGGCTCATCGACCGCGGATTCTACGCTCCGTCGTCGCCGTTGACCACGCGGTAGACGATGCCCGCGAGCGCCGCGCCGGCGATCGGTGCGAGCCAGAAGAGCCAGAGCTGCTCGAGCGCCCAGCCGCCGACGAAGACCGCTGGGCCCGTGCTCCGCGCCGGGTTCACCGAGGTGTTCGTCACCGGGATGCTGACGAGGTGGATCAGCGTGAGAACGAGGCCGATCGGGATCCCCGCGAAGCCGACGGGCGAGCGGCGATCGGTCACGCCGAGGATCACGAAGAGGAACATGAAGGTCATGACGACCTCGCAGACGAGCGCCGCCAGGAGCGAGTAGCCGCCCGGGGAATGGTCGGCGTAGCCGTTCGACGCGAACCCGCCGAGCTCGAAGCCCGGCTTCCCGCTGGCGATGACGTAGAGCACGCCCGCGCCGACGATCGCGCCCGCGACCTGCGCGACCGCGTACGGAACGACCTCGCCCGCCGGGAAGCGGCCGCCGACCGAAAGACCGACCGACACCGCGGGATTGATGTGGCAACCCGAGATGTGTCCAATCGCGTAGGCCATCGTCAGGAGGGTCAAGCCGAACGCCAGGGAGACGCCGAGCAGGCCGATGCCGACGTCGGGAAAGGCCGCCGCGAGAACCGCGCTGCCGCAGCCGCCGAAGGTCAGCCAGAAAGTCCCGAGGAACTCCGCGGCGAGCCGATTGGAAATCGCCATGATGCGACCCTCCTCCGCGCCCCTCGCGGGACGCGAACTGCGTCCGGCGGGACATCAGGCTCCGCCCCTATCGCGGGCGGGGACGGCCGGCAAGCGAATCCGCCTCCGGCTCAGCCCGTGACGCGCTCGGCCGATTCGGCCGGAACGGCCGCGACCCCGGCGACACGACGGAAGCGGCTCCACAAAGGGAACACGCGAGCCGTGCGCCGAGGTGCGGCCGGAGCCGGCGTCGCCGCGCGAGCCTCTTCGATGAGGCTGAACTTGACGATCTCGAAGTAAGGAGAGAGATCGAAGTCCCGCGGCGTGATCAGACCCGCCGGACGCTTCTGCATCCGGAGATGACGCGCGAGAGGGCGCCGGGAAGGCCAGCTCGGAGCGCCGATTCCCGCGTGATACACGGAGCCCGACGCCGGCTGTCCGCTCTCGTCTTGCGTCCGCGGCAGGATCGGGAAACCCACTGCCTCGAAGGCGCTCGCGATCATCGAGGAGCAGATGACCTCGGTCGGACGGCCTCTGCCGAACTGGAGAGCCTCGCGGCGAAAGCGCGCGGGCACGAGCGAGACCGGCAGGAAGTAGCGCGCCAGGTCGAAGAGGTTCGCCAGGTCGTAGACGCAGCCGAGGCGCTCGATCACGAGGTCCATCACGCGACCGAGGTCGGGGGGCTCGAGGCCGAACGGCCGGCACAGTCTCAGGTGGAAGCCGCGATACTTGGAGATCGGCGAGATGACGACGCCTTCCTCGACGAGAGCCTCGACGACGAGGTGGCGGGCTTCCTCCCCGAAGCGCGCTTCGAGCTCGGCCCGGCGCTCCGGGAAGCGGTGCAGCATCTCGTCGCCGACATAGATCGCGGCGTGCGACCACGAGCTCTGCGTCAAATAGCGAATCACCTCGCTGACGCGTTGGTCGCCGCAGACGAGGAGCACGTCGCCCTTGCGGACGTGGCGCTTGAGCTGGTCGACGTCCTGCCCGGACGAGCGATGGTAACGCGCGAGCGGCGCGGTCAGGATGCGGATCGCGTGGCCGTGGAGGAAGCGGCGGAGGCGGGAGGGCATCGCACGCAGATTCTACGCTTGCGGTGCATCTCGATCGAGCAGTTTTTCTCATCTCGAGCATAAGATTGGATGCCGCAGTGCGGCGCGGCGAGCCGCAAGGCGTGCGCGCGGTCGAATCTCCGACGCGGT
>VGTG01000230.1 GCA_016874795.1 Deltaproteobacteria bacterium
CCGGTGCGGGGGCTTCAGGAGGTAGTTCCGGAACCCGCCCATCGTCGTGAGGCCGATCAACGCGATCACGCTCCGGTGCGACTGCACCGCACCCTTCGGACGTCCCGTCGTGCCGCTCGTGTAGAGGATGATCGCGGGGTCGTCCTCGGCGATCGGCACCTCCGGTAGACCTGCTTGCGGCGCGTGGCGCAGGAGCGTTTCGAGCTGCGACTCGATCTCGACGACCGGAACGCCGGGATCGGCTCCCTCGAGACGCGCGAGCCGCTTGCGGTCGGCAACGAGGACCGTCGGGGTCGAATCGCCGAGCGCGTAGAGGATCTCGTCGCCGGTCCACCAGCCGTTCATGCCGACGGCGACGGCGCCGAGGCTGACGGTCGCCCAGAAGGTGATGATCCACTCGGGACAGTTGGCCGCGAGGATGGCTACCCGATCGCCCTTCCGGACGCCGTGGGTCTCTTCCAGCGCCCGCGCGACCGACGCGACCGCGCGCGCATGCGCCGCGAACGTCCAGCGACGATCGCCGAAGACGACGTACTCCGCCTCGGCGAAGCCGAGCGACGCCTCGACGTAGGCGCGCAGCGAAGGCACGCGCTTCGCGAAGACGTGCATGCGCTCGCCGAGAACCTCTTCGATCGTCACCTCGAAGGGGGCGCCGGGCCCGAAGAGCTGTGCGTCGACTTCTTCCGGGGTCGGCACGGAGGGCCGTATAGCGGAAAAGGCCCTTTGCGTAACGCCCTCGGGTACCGATAGGGTCGAGGGAAACCCATGAACATCCTCGGGCTTTCGTTCTACTACCACGACAGCGCCGCCGCGCTGGTGCAGGACGGCGTGATCGTCGCCGCGGGCGAGGAGGAGCGCTTCTCGCGCGTCAAGCACGACAACCGCTTCCCGGCGCTCGCCGTGCAGTTCGTGCTCGACAAGGCGGGAATCACGATCCACGACGTCGACTGGATCGTGTTCTACGAGAAGCCGTTCCTGAAGTTCGAGCGGCTCCTCCTGACCGCTTTCGCGACCTTTCCGCGCTCGCACCGCGTCTTCCGCGAGTCGATGCGGCGCTGGATCACCGACAAGCTCTGGATCAAGCCGCTGATCCGCGACCGTCTCGGTATCGACGCGAAGAAGGTCCTTTTTTGCGACCACCACATGTCGCATGCGGCCGCGAGCTTCTTTTGCTCGCCGTTCGACGAGTCCGTCGTGATCACGGTCGACGGGGCGGGCGAGTGGTCGACCGGCACGGTCGGCGTCGGCCGCGGCAGCAAGATCGACATCGCGCAGGAGGCGCGGTTCCCGCACTCCCTCGGGCTCCTCTACTCCGCGTTCACGGCCTACTGCGGCTTCGAGGTGAACGAAGGCGAGTACAAGCTGATGGGCATGGCTCCCTACGGGACGCCCCGCTACGTCGACAAGATCCACAAGATGGTGCGGATCGGGTCGGACGGCTCGTACTGGCTCGACCTCGACTACTTCGCGTTCCACTACTCGCCGGACACGACGATGAGCCCGAAGTTCTCCGAGCTCATGGGACGCCCGCCGCGCGATCCGAGCCTCGGCGACAAGTCGCTCGATCCGTTCTACTGCGACGTGGCGGCTTCGATCCAGGTCGTGACCGAGGAGATCATGATCGGCCTCGCGCGCGCGGCGCGGAAGCGGACGGGCATCAAGAACTTGTGCTTGTCCGGCGGCGTCGCGCTGAACTCGGTCGCGAACGCGAAGATCCTCCGCGACGCGGGCTTCGAGCAGCTCTACATCCCGCCCGCACCGGGCGACGACGGCGGCGCGATCGGGGCGGCGCTCTGGGCGTATCATCACCTGCTCGGGAAGCCACGCGTCGCACCGCTCGGCCATGCGTACCTCGGAAGCGAGTACGGCGAGGCGGCGATCGCCGACTTCCTGCGCGAGCACGACCTCGACTACACGCTGATCGAGGACGACGAGCGCTTCTACGACCGCGTCGTCGACGACCTCGTCTCCGGCAAGGTGTGCGGCTGGGTGCGCGGGCGGTTCGAGTGGGGCCCGCGCGCGCTCGGAGCGCGCTCGATCATCGCCGATCCCAGGCGCGCCGAGATGAAGGACGTCGTCAACGCGAAGATCAAGTTCCGCGAAGCGTTCCGCCCGTTCGCGCCGAGCGTCCTCGCGGAGCGCTGCGAGGAGTTCTTCGAGCTGCCGAACGCGATGCAGCACTACCCCGCGCGCTTCATGCTCTACGTCGTGCCCGTCGTCGAGGACAAGCGCGAGGTGATCCCGGCGATCACGCACGTCGACGGCTCGGGCCGCCTGCAGACGGTCTGCCGCGAGACGAATCTCGGCTACCACCGAATGATCGAGAAGTTCGGCGAGGCGACGGGCGTTCCCGTCGTGCTGAACACGAGCTTCAACCTGAAGGGCGAGCCGATCGTCGAGACGCCGGCGAACGCGTTCAACACCTTCACGCGCTCGGAGATGGATGTCCTCTACCTCGGCAACTTCGTCGTCGAGCGCGCCGCGAAGAAGAAGATCGTCGAGGACCACCGCTTCACCCTGCGGCACGAGGGCGACTCGGTCCTCTCGATGGTGTCGTAGCCCGGCTCCGCTACCTCGACGGGGCCAGCGAGGAGAGCTGGACGATCTCGATGCCCGGAACGGCGGGCAGGTCGCGATCGTGGGTCAGGAAAAGCGGGATCTCCCGGCTCAGCGCCGCCGCGAGCTGAATCGCGTCCGGCGTCCGGATCCGATGGGAAGCACGCAGCCGCGCCGCCCTGCGAAGACACGCCCGGTCGACTTCCACCAGCCGGAGCCCGCGGCTGCGCGTAAGCAGCGTCTCGTATCGCGCCGCGAGAGCATCGTCCTTCTTTCGGTAGGGGATCACGAGCGTCTCCGGGAGGGTCAGCGCGCAGGTGAAGCCTTCGAGCCGTCCCGAGTCGATCGCGTGGAAGATCGGCTCCACCACGGGAAGGAAGCTCGGATGCTCCTCGATGAAGTAGATGAAGAGAGCGGTGTCGAGAGCGATGCGGCGTCGCTCGAGCAGTGCGCTCAGCTCCAAGAATCGCGCTCGCGTCCAACGTGTTCGGCGGGATCGAGACCTCTCCACAGCTTCTTCCCAAGCCCACGAAGCTCGAGGATGGAGGTCGGTGAGGGCTCGTCGACCGCTTCGCTGAGAATGCGGATCACCTCCTGCGAGACCGAGCGGAGCTCTCGGCGCGCTCGCGCCTTGAGCTTGCGATGCAGGCGTTCCGGGACGTTCTTCACGTTCAGCGTGGCCAAAGCAGATCCTCCATCTTTCCTCCACAATGGAGGAACACGGAAGCGAGGGCAAGGTCCGTCGGTCCTCCCTTCACCCTCCTGCCCCTTCCTGGTACGACTCACTCCGATCAACGCCGCGTACCCGCCGGTCGAAGGAGCAAGGCATGAACCCAGAGCAGGTCGTCCGTCAGTTCTGCACCGCCGTCGAGACCCAGGGGCCGAAGCAGCTCGCCGGGTACTTCACGGAGGACGCCGTCTATCACAACATCCCGCTCGATCCGGTGAAGGGCCGCGCGGCGATCGAGGCGACGCTGACGCAGTTCGTCGGCGCGAACGGCGGAGGCGAGTTCCAGATCCTGGCGCTCGCGACGACCGGGTCGAAGGTGATGACGGAGCGCATCGACCGCCTCGAGATGGGAGGGAAGAAGATCGAGATCCCGGTGATGGGGATCTTCGAGGTCGCGCCCGACGGGAAGATCAGCGCCTGGCGCGACTACTTCGACATGCAGCAGGTCGTGAAGCAGATGTCCTGAGGCCAAGCGTGGACGCCGGCCCGGCGGGAGAGCGCTACGACCGCATCGGCGGCGGCTACGCCGAGCATCGGCGGCCGGACCCACGCATCGAGGCGCTCGTTGCCGAGGCGCTCGCCGGTTCGCGCTCCGTGGTCGGCGTCGGAAGCGGATCCGGCTCGTACGAGCCGCGCGGGCCCGGCGTCGTTGCCGTCGAGCCCTCGTGGACGATGATCCGGCAGCGGTCGCCCGAAGCCGCGCCGGTCGTTCGAGCTCGGGCGGAGCATCTGCCGTTCGCCACTGGCGCGTTCGATGCGTCGCTCGCGATTCTCACCGTACACCACTGGTCGGATCCGGAGCTCGGCCTCGCGGAGCTCGCGCGCGTGTCACGGCGGCAGATCGTCCTGACGTGGGACCCGGCGGTTTGGTCGCGGTTCTGGCTCGTGGCGGAGTATCTCCCCGAGATTCTCGCGAACGACGCGGGCCTGGCGACTCTCGCCGCGGTCGAGGGCGCCCTGGACGGCGCCGAGGTTCGCGTCGTACCCGTGCCGTGGGACTGCACGGACGGGTTCTGCGGCGCATATTGGCGGCGGCCGGAGGTCTATCTCGAAGCTGGACCGCGCAACGCGACCTCGGGAATCGCGCAGCTCGACGCCCCCGTCGTGTCGCGCGCGATGGCGCGGCTCGAGGAGGACCTGCGGAGCGGAGGCTGGAGGAAGCGTCACGGCCACTTGCTCGCGCTGCAGGAGATCGACCTCGGCTACCGCCTCGTGATCGCATCGGGGGCAGCTACCGGGGCAGCCACTCCCGCCGCGAGCGATCCGCACGCGAGGTAGAAGGGCGTATCCGGGGAGCCCCGAACGGCGCGACCCGAAAGATCGCGTACGTGCGCTCGAGGACGTCGAGCCGGCGTGAAACCGTCTGATGGTTGAGCTGGAGATCCTCGCGGAGTGCGTTGATCGAAAGAGGACTCCCGACGAGCTCGGGTAAGCGCAAGATGAGCAGTTCGAGCGCCCCGATAGACCGTGAATGACAAGCGAGTATTTCATGATGGGCCGTGAAAATATCGCGAGGCCGCACGGGGGCGGCATCGAAGGCACGTCGCCTCGAGCGGCCACGGATCGTGCGAGAGAGAGGTTCCCCGTTTCCTCGGAGCGCTGTATCTCTGTTCGCGGGAGGAGGATCCGACTACATGCGAATCCATACGAAGCAGGCTCTCTACGCCAGCACGGCTTGCGCGAGCCTGCTGCTCCTTGGGGCTCAGGTCGCTCGCGCGCAGAGCGGTCTCCAGATCACGCCCGACGCGCGCGTCACCCTCATCAGCAAGGACGTCGGAGATCAACGCTGGGCGATCGCGTACGACGCGTCGTCGGGCACCGTAACTGGGAACGTCTTCTTCCCGGGTGGCGGCGAGCCCGCCTTCGTCTTTTGCGAACGCATCCGCGACGATGGGAATCGCGAAGACGGAGAGGGCGACATCGCCTTCTCGTGCTCCGGCGCCGATGCCTGCGTGGCGCCTCCCTGTACTCCCTAGCAGTGGAGCTTCATCGACGAGGTCGAGCTCCCGGAGTCGTTCTTCCTGCCGCGCGAGGAAGCGAACCCGGACGACGTGGTACCCACCGACGACTCGGCGCTGTTCACTTACCTCCAGTCCGGCCGCTATCGGAGCTTCGCGGGCGAATCGCGTATCCACCCATCGACGGGACCGCACGGGGTCGGCGTGCGCTCCTACGTGAACGGGATCCTAGAGCGTTCGCTCGACTCTGGCGCCGACACCCACCCGATCGGATCCGCTGCCATCAAAGAGCTCTACGCCGGCGACGGCGCGACGCTCCTCGGCTGGGCCGTCGAGGTCAAGACCCAATCCGACAGCGCAGGGGGCCAAGGCTGGTACTGGTACGAGGTGTTCAGCACGACGGACGGGTCGCGGCCGATCTCGGGACAGGGGAATCCGATTTGCACGGGCTGCCACGCGCAAGGACTCGACTACGTGCGAATCCCTTATCCGCTGCAGTGAGCGTTCGCCGCGGCTCCGCGACTCAGTACGCCTCGGATCGGCGATCGAGCTCCTCGGCGGCCTCGGCCTTCGCGATCGCGAGCTGGACGAGCTCCTCGCGCGCGATGTCCCCGGCCAGGACGCAGACCACGCCGCCTTCGGGCCAGAACACCATGGTCACACCGCCGCGGTCGAAGATCCGGAACTCGATTCCCTTCTCCTGCCGGATCTCGACGCCGGCGGGCAGGTCGTCGATTCTTCCAGGGAACATCTGGCAGATGACGATGCGGCCCGAATCCGTCCGGTAGACGAAGAGGGCGCTCGGCTGTCCGGCGACCTCGTGCACGGTGCCGCCGAGCAAGTGAAAGCCCATCATCCCGAGATCGAAGACTCGAGTCTTGAAGTCGATGCCACGCGAAGCGAAGAACTCCTCCAGCGCCTTCGGATCCGCGGTCGCGAGACCGAGCGGAGGCTTCGTCTCCACGAATCGGCGGTAATCGAGGGCGATCTCGTCGGGGACCAGCGCCGGCTTGCGGCCACGCCCGCGGCCGAGGAGCGCAACTGCCACCCCGGTGAGTGCGAGTGCGACTCCCGCTGCGAGCGCCGTTCGGCGGGTGAGACTACGGGGGCTCGGGCGCCGTTCAGAAGCCGTTTCCTCGTCGACCCGCGACAGGGCCTCCGAAACCCTCTCATCGAGGCCCGCCGGCAGCTCGAGCGCATCGCGGTGCGTCTGCAGCGTTTGCTTGACCCAGCCGATCGCCGCGAGATCCCGCTGGCACAGCTCGCAACCGTCCACGTGCGCTTCCACGATTCGGCGCGCTTCGTCGCCGAGTCTGCCGTCGAGCAGGTCCTGGATCATCTCGGTGGGATGGCTCGACTGGCTCATGATCGATCCGATCGCCGGAGGCTCGGGTAGCCCGCTCGTCGCGCGTACTCGTGGAGCTCGAGGAACAGCATTTTTCGCGCACGAGAGAGGCGCGATCGCACCGTTCCCAGCGGACAATCCAGGGCCGTTGCGGCTTCCTCGTAGGTGAGATCCTCGAGGTCGACGAGCACGACCACGATGCGGAAGCTTTCCGGGAGCCGATCCAGCGCCGCCAGGACCTCCGCGCCGACGACCCGCAGAGTTTCGGGCGCCGCGTCCCACGCCTGCGCACTACCTTCGGCGAGCAGGCGCTGATATCGAGCGTCGATCTCGTCGAAGGAGAGCTGCTCCGGCTCACGCTGATCCTTCCGGTACTTGTTGACCTAGACGGAATGCAGAATCGTAAACAGCCAGGCCTTCGCGTTGGTTCCCGGGACGAAGTTGTCGAAGGTCCGGTACGAGCGCAGACAGGTCTCCTGGACGAGGTCCGCTGCGTCGTCCGCGCTGCGAGTCAGTCGCAGCCCCATGCCATGGAGCGGCCGGAGGTAGGGAGCGATGAGCGCCTCGAAGCGAGTCCGCCGATCGTTCTCGCTCATCGAGCGGTGAAGCTAGCCTGCATTTCTCACCAGGGGTAACGCGAAGGAGGTTCGGGACCGGGTTCGAGCCGCCGTGCGGGGGAGCGCGCCCGAATCGGGCCTCGGATACCTCGGAGAGGTGCCGGAAGCCGGGCGGGTGAGCGCTCGTCAA
>VGTG01000231.1 GCA_016874795.1 Deltaproteobacteria bacterium
CAGTAGAGCGAGAAGCCGACCACGAACAGCACGAGCGCGGCCGAGAGGAAGCGCTCCTTGCTGTCGCGGATCGCGATCATCCGCTTGATCGTCGCGAGGGGATCGCCGTGGATCTCCTGCGTCAACCAGCGGAGCCGCAGGACTTCGCCGACTCCGACCGCGGCGCGAGGAGGATCGCCTGCGTCCGGAGGACGAGGGTCGCGAGCTGCGACCGGACGAGCTGGAAGGCCTTCAGGCCGTCCCGCTCGCAGAGATCGAAGATGCTTTGCGCTTCGCCCGAGATTGCTTCCGCCATGCCTCTACTATCGGAGCGCAGGCCGTCAATGACTCCCGCTGCATCGCCGATAGTCGATCGGAAGCTTCGCCGTTCGGGCGGACGCGACGACAGGGAGTACCGAGATGCAGCCACGTGGTGGATCCACGCCGATCGGCGCGGGACAGGGCCCGACGGCCTACGACAAGGTGAGCTTCGTCCGATCGCGGAAGCCGCCGCGCATCGTCACGCTCGAGGCGAGCCCGCTGCGCCTCGAGCTCGACCTCACGACGACCGCCCTCCTCGTCATCGACATGCAGAACGACTTCCTGCATCCCGACGGCTGGGTCGCCTCGCGCGGCGGGGACACGAGCCGTGTACGCGCCCCCATCCCGGCGATCGAGCGAACGACCTCGGCGGCACGGAGCGCGGGCGTCCCGGTGATCTGGGTGAACTGGGGCGTGCGGCCCGACCACGCGAACGTCTCCGAGTCGTTCGTCGAGCGGGCGGCGCGCGGCGCGCACGGCCCGACCTATGGCGACCGCTCGCCGTCCGGCCGGGGCCGCATCCTCGTGCGCGGAGACTGGGGAGCCGAGACGATCGAAGATCTGACCGTCGCGCCGTCCGACCTTCTCGTCTACAAGCACCGCCTCTCCGGGTTCTGGGACAACGAGCTGGATTCGATCCTGCGCGCGCGCGGGATCACGACGCTCCTCTTCTCCGGAATCAACACGGATCGCTGCGTCTTCACCTCGCTGCAGGACGGGAACTTCCTCGGCTACGACTGCATCCTCGTCGAGGACGCGTGCGGCACGACGTCGCCCGACTTCGTGCGCGACGCGGTGCTGTACATCATTCGCCTCGCGCACGGCATGGTGACGACGACCGACGCGTTCTGCGCGGCGGCGGGCGCTCCGAAGCTTGCCGAGGTGCGCAAGGCGGGATAGAGCGGCGGCGGGTTTTCGTACTGACGGGTGATGGGAGGATGACGGGTCGGGGAGCGAGCCGCGCACGCGCGCTTCTCGCGTTCGCGGCGCTGCTGGTGCTCGCTCCGGTCGACGGGCTCGCGCAGATCAACCCGTGGATCGCGAACGACGTCTACGATCCGCAGGAGTGGGACTCCGCCGGCCCCGACACGGCGACGCCGTGGCTGCATCCGCCCGACTACAAGCCCGATCAGGGCTGGGGCATCCTCCCGCCGGACAGCGCGCTCGAAGGCGGCCGCTGGCATCACCTGACGAACCTCACCGGAAGCTGGGGCGGCGCGCGCGATCGCCTGATGGAGCACGGGCTCGCGGTGTCGCTCGCCTACTTCGGACAGTTCTCGACGAACCCGATCGGCGGCGAGCACCAGGGCGGGACGACGTGGCGCGGGGACATGGCCGCGGGCATCTTCGTCGACCTCGAGCGCGTCGCCGGCTGGCACCGCACGTACTTCACGGCGACCGCCGATTGGAAGGCCGGCACGGACAGCCTGACGCCCGCGTTCATCGGGAACCAACTCCCCGTGCAGCTCGACAACGGCGACGACGGGGGAGCGACTCGGCTCGTGAACCTCGCTCTCGGGAAGCAGCTCTTCGACAACACGGCAGAGATCGTTCTCGGACGCGTGATCACCGGCGAGGAATTCGCGACGCTCCGCCTCGCGTGCACGTCGCTGAACCAAGGCATCTGCGGCGTGCCGATCGCGGCGGCGCAGAGCATCTCGTTCCCGACGTTCCCGTCCGCCGTGTGGGGAGGGCACTTCAAGGTGAAGCCGGGCACGCGGTGGAACGCGCAGGTCGGCTCGTACCTCGTGTTCCCCGAGTTCCGCGATCCGAGCTTCCACGGCGTCAATTTCTCCGCGCCGGAGGGATCGGGCGCCTTGACGCTCGGGCAGGTGATGTACTTCACCGGCGGAGACGAGACGAGCCATCCGACGCTGCCGGGGCGGTACATCCTCGGCGGCTACTGGGACGGCGAGACCGTCACCGACGTCGAGACGGAGACGCCGGCGCGCGGCACCGGCGGCGTCTATCTGATGGGGCAGCAGATGCTCTTCGCGGAGCGGCCGGGTTCGGACGTCGGCCTGTCCGCGTGGCTCTCGCTTTCGTGGGCCGCACCGAACCGGAACCAGGTCTCGAACATGGCGGCGGGCGGTCTCAGCTACCAGGGCATCGTGCCGAGCCGTCCGTGGGACGCACTCTCGTTCATCGGCGCGTGGGCCGGCTACAGCGCGGACCTCCGCGACGGCCAGCGCACCCGCGGCGAGCCCGTGCAGCATGGCGAGGTGCTGCTCGAGCTGAACTACCGTCTCCAGCTCGCGAAGTCGTTCTGGATCCAGCCGGACGTCCAGGGAATCGTCCAGCCGAAGGGGCGGAGCGACATCAACGACGCGATCGCGATCGGCTTCGCGGTCGGCGTGGTGCTGTAGGCGCGCCTTTTCCGACTGTCCGCCAGGTGTTACAGCCGTTTTCCCGCGAGCATGAGCTCGATCACCCCGCGCCGTCTGTCCGAGTTGATCCACGCACTCTATGCGGCGGCGGAGAACTCGGACCTCTGGTCCGGTTTCCTCGAGGCGCTCGCCGACAAGGTGGAGTCCCACATGACGGTCCTCGTCGCGATCGCGCGAGACGACGAGACCGGAAGCGCTTCGGCGGCCGTCCGCGTCGATCCCGAGGCGGTCCGCCTGTACAACGAGAGCTGGGGCGAGCAGGACGTCGTGGATCAATTCCGGTCGTGAGGCGCTCTCTCGCGCCGGCTCGCTCGTGCACACGGAGGAGCTCATCTCCGATCGAGCTCTCGTGAAGACGGACTTCTTCAACGACTTCGCGCGCCCGTTCGGCATGTTCCACGCGCTCAACGCGACATTTCTCGCCGATGCGGAGCTCAGCGCGAGCATCGCGTGTCACTATCCCCGCACGGTTCCCGGCCCGACCAAGGAGGCGTACGAGCTCCTCGAGCTGCTGATGCCGCACATGGCCCAGGCGGTCCGCTTCCACGGGAGGTGGCGTGCCCTCACGATCGCCGAGAAGGCTGCTGCCGATGCGGTGGGACGCACTTCGACGGGCTTCCTCGTCCTCGACGGCCGCGGTCGCGTCCTTCGCACGAACGAGCTCGCCGAGGGCGTCCTCCGCACCGGAGACGGGCTGCGGGCGTCCCAGGGCCGACTTCGAGCCGTCCGCGCGAGCGACGACGCCGAGCTCCAATCGGCAATCGCTCGCGTGGCCGAGACGGCGCTCCAGGGAGGCCTCGGCCACGGACGCACCCTCCCGATCCGGCGAGTCGGTAACGACCTCCCCTACCTCGTCCTGCTGATGCCCGTCAGCGCGAAGGGCTCTCTCTTCGGCGAGCACCGAGGCGCCGTCGTCGCACTCGTCTCGGACCCCGCGCGTCAGCCGTCCCTTTCGAAGCTTCGGATGCAGCGCGTCCTCGGCTGGACGCAGGCCGAAGCGGGGGTCGCAGCGCTGCTCCTCGAGGGACGCTCGACTCGCGAGATCGCAGAGTCCCGCGGCGTCGGCTCCGAGACGATTCGCGCGCAGCTCAAGAGCCTCTATCGGAAGGCGGGCGTCTCGGGGCAGGCGCAGCTCGTGCGCCTGCTCATGGCCGGAGGACCGGCGCTCGAGCGACCGCAGCGCTGAGGGACGATCAAGCCTCGGGCGAACGCACGCGGCTCCGTTCCGCGGGACTGCTTCGCCGGAGGTCGGCGATCCAGCGTGCGAGGCCGTCGAGCCGGAGCTCGTCCGCGATCCCGGCGGCCCGGTCGAGCAGGCGATCGGCCGTCTTCCGATCGCGCGTGTCGCGGTCGAGGAGCGCTCGAGCGAGCTCGTACCGCACGTGGGCTTCGATCGCTCGACTCCCAGCGTTCTCGCAGGCTTCGATGGCCGAGCGATAGAGGGGATACGCGGTCCGCCAGCGACCCGCGGCCTCCGCGAGCAGCGCCAGGTACGCGTCGACCGGCCCGCTCCAGGCGAGGGCCAAGGAAGCGACGAGAAAGGTGCCCCGCCACGGCGCCAGCGCTTCGAACTGTGCACGCGCCACGTCGGGTCGTCTCAGATGCACGCAGGCGGCGGCGAAGAGCACCAAGCCGAGATGATCTTGCACGCGCCACGTCGGGTCGTCTCAGATGCACGCAGGGCCGCGCGAGTGCGGCGGCGACCTGACGATCGAGCGCCGCCGCGAAGGGCCCCATGTGCGCTCTCGTCGCGAGCGCGCGCTCGAGGCTGAGAAACCCCTCCTCGCTGCGACCCAGCTCGCAGTAGACGCTCGCCAGGTTCGCGTGGCCAATCGGCTGCTCCGGGTAGGTCGCGACGAACGATTCGAGAAGCACGACGACTTCGCCCATGCGGCCCTGGTGAGCCCGGACCCCGACGAGCTGGGTGCCCATGCACGGCGCTGCGACGTCGCCGAACGAGAGATCCGCAGCCTGCATCGCGAGCGGCGCGAGCCGCTCGGCTTCTGCCAGCTGGCCGTGAAGCTGCGCTCTCGTCGCACCGAGGTACGCAGCGCACCAGCGATAGACCGGCACCTCCAGTTTCACGGCGAGACCGGTGAACGCATCCATCTCGCGTTCGCACTCGGCCATGCGGCCGTGCTCGAGCAAGTCGTGGATTCGGAGCAAGCGCGCCTCGAGGAGAAGCGTGGGATCTCCGGCGAGCTCGGCGAGAAGAACCGCCTCGGTCGAGAGGCGGAGCTGCTCTCGCGGACGCGCATCGGCATCCGCCCGCCAGCGACGGCTGACGAGCGCCGACGCGAGCTGCATCACGTCCCCGGACCGTCTCGCGCGGGCCTCGGCGCTCCGGGTCGCCTTCTCCCATTCGCTCGACTCCTCCTGCCACGAGGGAGACGTCGAGTCCTGGCCCACCAGACGCAGCCCCGCACGGAGCATCATCAACAACCGATCTGCCGAGCGGGACCCGTGCTCCCCTGTGGGCGGTTCACGACCCTCGACGACGTGCGCGAAGCGAGCCGCCCCGATCCCCGCCGCCTCGGCGAAAACTCGCTTCGCCTCGTGCTCCCGTCCGGCACGCAGATAGGAGTCGCCGAGGTTGAACAGGAGACCGAAGCGGCGGGTCATTTGATCAGGTCGATGGACCTCGATCAGCCGGATCGCGCGCTCGAGCCAGCGCGCCGCCTCGACGAGGTCGAGCTTGGCGCCGTACGAGCGTGCGAGCCGCTGCGCGAGCCGGATCGCGCGCTCGGCCGTCTCGGCGTCGGCTCCGAGGCTCGCGTGATGAGCGAGCGGCCGCAAATGGGCATCGTCCTCGCTCCCGTACAAATGGTCGAGAGCATCCGCGATACGCCGATGCAGCGCCCGACGATCTTCGAAGGACAGGTCTTCGCGGAAAAATTGTACGAAGGTCGGGTGCGCCAAGCGGTAGCGGTCGGGCGTGAGCCCCAACCGCAGCACTCGGCCGTCCACGCCGCGCTCGAGAATCTCGGCGACCTCCTCGGAGGGGAAACCCGAGGCTTCCGCGATCTCGGCGAACGATGGCTCTCCCTCGAAGAGCGCGATCACCGCGAGGACGTCGCGCGCAGCAGCGGAGAGCGAAGAGCATCGCTCGCGAATGACGCTTCGTACGCTGCTCGGCAGATCGATCACGTCGTCGCCCGCGCGGCTGCTCCACTCGTCGCCGACCCGCAGCACGAGCCGCTGCGCGACCAGGTAGCGCCAGTACTGGCCTGCGAACAGCGGATTTCCCGCCGCACGACGAAGGACCGGCGCAGCGACGGCGTCGGGGACGGCCGCGCCCGCGGCACCGTAGATCAAGTGCCGAACGTCCTGATCCGACAGGGGACCCAGCTCCTGCTCGACGTAGCCTTTGCGAAGGCGCGGCGTTGCAGGACGAGCAGGCAAGTCGACGTTGCCCGTGCTCCAGTGGTCGCGAGCAGCCGCCGCAATCAGGAGGGGAAGACCGCTCGCGCTCGAGACGACGTGCTCCAGAGCCCGGAGGGATTCGGCGTCGGCATCGTGCAGGTCGTCGAGAAGCAACACCAGGGGCGCGGCGGCCATCGCGCGCACCGCGGTCGCGATCGCATCGTAAAGGACGCGCGGCTCTGCCGACGGGTCGCTGGGCGGATTCGGGATCTGCCCCGCGCGCCCCGACCACGCGGGAAGCAGGGGCGCCAGTGCTGCGGCTGCGGGTCCGAGCCGTGAACGCAACTCGGACGCGGCGCCACGCGCGGCAAAGGCGGCGAGGATCTGCCGCCAGAGCGAGAGGGAAGGACCATCTCGACCCTCGGCCTGGGCCCAGAGAACGTCGAAGCCCGCAGCGTGCGCGCTGCGATCCGTCTCCTCGAGGAGGCGCGTCTTTCCGATCCCGGGCTCGCCGCGGAACACCACGGTTCGGGGACGCTTCTCGAGCGCCGAACGCAGTGTATCGCGAATCAGCACCCGCTCGGCCTGCCGTCCGACGAGCTCGTCCGCGGAAGGAGCCGAAGACGTCTGGATCGCGATCGACGAGATCGGTCCGATCTCCTCCGGACCGAAGACGAACCGATAGCCTCGTCGCGACAGGGTCGCGATCGCGGGGGCGGGCGCGGGCGCGGGCGCGGAATCGCGCCGACGAGCGGCGCCTCCGAGAGCTTTCCGAGCACGGTGGATCGCGACCGTCAGCGCACTCTCGAAGACGTCCTCGTCGGGCCACAGAGCATCGAGGAGCTCGCGCTTCGAGACGACACGCTCCCGGTTCCGGACCAGGTAGACGATCAGATCGAAGACGCGGGGCTCGACCACTCGGACGACGCCCTCTCTTCGGAGCTCACGTCGCGACTCGTCGATCTCGATGTCGCCGAATCGGTGGATCATGCGCCTACCCCGCCGCGAGCCGCGTCCACGCCCGACGCGAACGAGAGCCTCTCGGCGACGACTCGTAACAATTCCGAAAGGACTCCGTTCGAGACTTCGGCTACCCGCATGGCTCGTGGAGAGATGTATAGAAACGCGGACACCCGGGTTCCTTACCCATCTGGGGAATGACCGAGGCGCCGCGCGTCGCGTACGACGACCACGCGTTCGATGAGTCAGGTCGTCGGCGCGAACCTCGAAACGGAGGAACGATGAATA
>VGTG01000232.1 GCA_016874795.1 Deltaproteobacteria bacterium
GCCCGCGCCGGCTCCGCCGCCCGCGCCCGCGAGCGACGCAGCCTTCAAGGGCGACGAGCTCACGACCTACTACCGGAAGCAGAACATGCTGCCGCCGTCGACGCCGGTGACGGTGACGGCGGTGACCGACTCGCCGGTCCCCGGGCTCAAGTCGGGTACCCTCCAGGTCGGCGTCTCGCCTCAGATCGAGGAGGTCGGGTTCGTCGCCTCGCCGGACGGCCGCTACGTCGTGTTCCAGGAGCTGATCGACGTCACCGTCGATCCCGGCGTCGCCGTCATGAAGAAGATCGACCTCGAGGGCGTGCAGTGGAAGGGCCCCGCGGACGCGCCGGTCACGATCATCGAGTACTCGGATTTCCAGTGCCCGTTCTGCTCGCGCGGCTACAACGTGATCGAGAAGGAAGTGCTTCCGGCGTATCCCGGCAAGGTCCGCTTCGCGTACAAGCACCTGCCGCTGCCGTTCCACAACTGGGCGGAGCCGGCGGCGATCGCGATGGAGTGCATCCGCAAGCAGGATCCGGAAGCGGCGTGGAAGGTCTACGACAAATTGTTCGAGCAGCAGGGCTCGATCACGCTCGAGACGGTGAAGGAGAAGGCCGTCGAGTTCGGGGGCTCGACGAACCTCGACCGCGCGGCGTACGACCGGTGCTACGACGGGAAGGAAACCGCTGCTCTGGTGCAGGCGCACAAAGCGGAGGCCGCCTCCCTCGGGATCACCGGCACGCCGTCCTTCGTCGTGAACGGACGCCTGATCATCGGCGCGCAGCCCGGAGCTCAGTTCAAAGCCGTCATCGACGACGAGCTGAGTTGACCTTGGCCTTGGCGCGTCCGTAGGTTTCGGTGAGAGTGCGCAGGCGGCGGGCGACGCCGCCTGCGAGCTCGCCGGGACGAAGGCGCCACGCCCAGTTGCCGCGTGCCGCGCCGGGCGTGTTCAGGCGCGACTCGCTACCGAGCCCGAGCAGGTCCTGCGCCGCGACGATCGCGACGTTCGCCGGCGAGGCGAGGGCCGTGCGGATCAGGTCCCAGTGGATCTCGCGCCCGTCGGTGCCGAGGTAGCTTCGCACGAGCTCGCGCTCGCGCTGCGCCGTGCGGCCCCTGCGATGGAACCAGCCGGCGGCCGTGTCGTTGTCGTGCGTACCGGGATACACGACGCAGCGCTCGGGGATCGTCCACGGCCGCGAGCCTTCCTCGCCGGGAAGGAACGCGAACTGGAGGACGCGCATCCCCGGCAAGCCGAGGCGGTCGCGCAGCTCGATCACCTCGCGGGTCACCGAGCCGAGGTCCTCGGCGACGAGCTCGACGCGTCCGAGAGCGCCGAAGAGCGCGCGAAAGAGCGCGTCTCGCGGTCCGCGGCGGTAGCGGCCGCTCCGCGCGTCGGCGGCGCCTGCGGGGATCGCCCAGTAGCGCGCGAACCCGATGAAATGATCGAGCCGGAGCGCGTCGAAGCGACGAAGCGCGTAGCGCAGGCGATCGATCCACCAGCGGAAGCCGGTCTGCGCGAGAGCGTCCCAGCGGTAGAGCGGATTTCCCCAGAGCTGTCCCGTCGCGCTGAAGTAGTCCGGCGGAACTCCCGCGACCTGGCTCGACCGTCCGCTCCGGTCGAGCCAGAACAGCTCCGGATGGCTCCACACGTCGGCGCTGTCGTGGTCGACGTAGATCGGCACGTCGCCGAGAAGCGCGATCCCCCGGCGCGCCGCGTGCGCGCGCACCGCGCTCCATTGCTCGTCGAAGATCCACTGGACGAGCTCGTGGTAGGCGATCTCGTCCGCGAGGCGCCGCCGTGCGGCGGCGAGCGCCGCGGGACGTCGCTTGCGAAGGTCGGACGGCCACTCGGTCCAGGGTCGCCCCCGCTGCTCGCGACGGAGAGCCTGGAAGAGAGCGTAGTCGGGCAGCCAGGTCGCGTTCGCGCGGGCGAAGCGCTCGAGCGCCCGACGCTCGCGGGCGCCCGCGTCCGAGCGGAACGTCGCGAACGCTTCGCGCAGCCGTGGCTCTCGCTCGCGCCGTGCTTGCGCGAAGTCGGCGCGGCGCGGAGCTTCGGTGGTCCGTCGCGCGCCGACGCGCGTGGAGCGCAGCGCTCTCGTGCGCGGCAGGAGGCCGCGCACGCGCAGATCCTCGAGCGAGACGAGCCGTCCGTCGCCCGCGAAGACGGACAGCGCCTTGTACGGCGAGGCGTTCCGCGGCGGGCCGATCGGCAGCATCTGCCACCAGCTCTGCGCCGCCGCGGCCAGGAACTCGACGATCTCCTTCGCGCCTCCGAGATCGCCGACACCGGGACCTCCGGGCAGCGAGGTCGGGTGGAGCAGGACGCCGCTGGCGCGCTGCGAGAGGGAGGGCCGCGGCTCCATCCGTTCGAGTGTCCGACGGAACCCTCCTTGTGGCAAACCGCGGGAGCTGCAGCGTGCCGATGCAATGTTAAGCTCCGCTCGGGCTCCGGTGGGTCCGAACGGGGAGGGCATGTCGGCCGAAGTCGAGAGCGTGCTCGCGGCGAACGCCGCGTTCTACGAAGCCTTCGCGAATCGCGACGTCGAGGCGATGGACGAGGTGTGGGCGCGCGACGCCTCCGTCGCGTGCATCCACCCGGGCTGGCGCGCTCTCACGGGCCGCGAGCGCGTGATGGAGAGCTGGCGTGCGATCCTCGAAGGTCCGATGGCCCCCGAGGTCGCCTGCTCGCGCGAGCGGCCCTACGTCTTCGGCGAGGTCGCGTTCGTGATTTGCGTGGAGACGCTCGAAGACGGCGAGATGATCGTGACGAACGTCTTCGCGCGCGAGATGGGTCACTGGAAGATGGTGCACCATCACGCCGGCCAGATCGCGCATCCCGAAGACGACGAGGACGACGAGCCCCCTCCCGGGCTCCTCAACTGACGGGCGCGAGATGAAGTGGCGTACGGCGGCATCCGACCGGCCCGACCTCGCCGGTGCGGTGCGAGAGGCGGCGGCGAACCTGCACCGCGAGCTCGGCTCCGCGGAGCCGAATTTGATCCTGCTGTTCCTCTCCGAGCATCATCGCGACGCCTACCGCGACGCGGCGACGCTCGTCGGGAGCGAGTTCGGCTCGAGCATGATCCTCGGCTGCAGCGCGCGCAGCGTGATCGGCGGCGGCCAGGAGATCGAGGACCGCCCGGCCGTCTCGCTCACCGCCGCTTGCCTTCCGGGAGTGACGCTGCGGCCGTTCCATTTCGACCGCGACTCGCTTCCCGATCCCACGGCGATCGCGAAGACGTGGCGGGACCGCCTCGCGGCCGCGTCCGGCGATCCGCACTTCCTGCTGCTCTCCGACCCGTTCTCGTTCGACGTGGAGCAGCTCGTGCGCGGACTCGACGTCGCGTTCTTGAAGGGCCAGAAGGTCGGCGGCGTCGCGAGCGGCGGGAAGACGCCGGGAGACAACGCGCTCTATCTCGGCGGCCGCGTGCACCGCTCGGGCGTCGTCGGCGTCGCGCTTTCGGGCGATCTCCACGTGGACACGATCGTTGCGCAGGGCTGCCGTCCGATCGGAGCGCCGATGTTCGTCACGCGGTCGCGGGACAACGTCTTGCACGAGCTCGACGGACGTCCCGCCCTCGACGTGCTGCGCGATCTCTTCCGCGAGCTGTCGCCGGCGGATCAAGCGCTCTGCCGGACGTCGCTGTTCCTCGGCCTCGAGATGAAGCAGGCGCAGTCGGAGTACCAGCAGGGCGACTTCCTGATCCGGAACCTGCTCGGCTCCGACGCGGACAGCGGCGCGCTGATCGTCGGCGCTCTCCTGCACGGCGCGCAGGTCGTCCAGTTCCACCTGCGCGACGCGCGCACGTCCGCGCAGGATCTGGAGACGCGGCTCGCGCGCTATCGCTCGCACACGCCGCCGGGCGCGCAGGGCGCGGTGCTGTTCTCGTGTCTCGGTCGCGGCGCGCATCTCTATGGGCGGCCGAACCACGACAGCGATCTCCTGCGCCGTCACCTCGGCGACGTTCCCGTCGGCGGCTTCTTCTGCAACGGCGAGATCGGCCCGGTGCAGGGTACGACGTTCCTGCACGGCTACGCGAGCGCCTTCGGGATCTTCCGCCCCCGCGGCTGGCTCGGCGGCCAGGGCTAGACCGAAGTTCTGCTAGAGGTAGCCGAGAGCCTTCAGCGACTTCTCGGTCTTCTCGTCGATCGCGTGCGCGCCGTCGGCGCCGCCGGAGAGGCCCTCGCGGCGCTCCTCGCTCTCCGCCGCGTGCTTCCCGAGGATCTCGGTCTCGCGCGCGGGCGGCTCGGGCGCGCGCTCGGGCTTCCACTCCTGCGGGTCCGTTTCGAGGTCGAAGAGCTCGTGCCCCGCGCGCGTCCGGTGGAACTTCCAGCGGCCGTGCCGCACGCCCTCGGCGTCCTTCCGGAGCCACGAGAAGAAGAGCGGGCGATCCGGCGCGAGAGCGACTCCTTCGAGCGCGGGCTTCAGGCTCAGGCCTTGCGACTGCTCGAGCGGGGCGAGCCCGAGCAGGTCGAGCAGCGTCGGCGTCACGTCGACGAGGCTCGACGGCGTCCGGATGCGAAGCCCCGGAGGAATGCCCGGTCCGCGCAGCACGAGCGGCACGATCAGCTGCTCCATGTGCGGCGTGAAGCCGTGGCCGGTCATGCCGTGCTCGCCGAAGGACTCCCCGTGGTCGGAGAGGAGGACGACGAGCGTCCGCTCCGCGAGACCGAGGTTCTCGAGCGCGTCGAGCAGGGTCGCGACGAGCGCGTCCGCCTCGCGGATCGTGCGATCGTAACGATCGACGAGCGGCCGGTGCTGCGGCGGCACGAGGGGCGCGGGCCCGCCCTCGTTCCACTGCTGCGGCTCGGACCAGAGGGCGTCATAGGGTGCGCTCGCGACGTACGGGTCGTGGGTCTTGTACGTGTGGAGGAAGAGGAAGAACCGGCGGTTGCGGTGGCTCGCGAGGAAGCGCACGCCGTCCTCGAACGTCGGCCGCCCGCGGTCGGCGTGCGCGAAGGTCCGCTCCGTGAAGGTGTCGAAGCCGAACCAGAAGCCGAACGCACCCGAGATCAGCGCGTCCTCCGTGTACGCGGCCGTCTCGAAGCCGGCGGTCTGCAGCCGCTCCGCGAGGAGCTCGAGGCGGTCCCCGGAGGAGATGCGCCCGCGCGTGGGCTGCGCGGCGGGGTAGAGCCCGCTCATCATGCTCAGGTGCGAGATGTCGGTCTGCGGGAACGTCGAGATCACGTCCGTGAACGTCGTGCCGCGTTGCAGGAGCCGGGCGTCGATCTCCGGGGTCGTCGGTCGGCGGTAGCCGTAGCCCGAGACGTGATCCGCGCGGAGCGTGTCGAGCGAGATCAAGACCAGGTTTCGTTGATCCTCCGAGGCGCGCGGGGCCAGGATCTGCGGGACCGCCCAGACCGCGCCGCGCGGCGGCCCGCCGTCCTTCGTGCGGTTCGCGAGCCGAAGCCGGCAGCTCTCGGCCGGGCCGTCGAGGTCGGTCGAGAACTCGTGCCATCCGGAAGCGCCGGCTTCCCCGGTGCGCGCGAGCGAGACCTCCTCGCGTACGAGCTCTCGCTCGGCTGCGCCGCCGCACTGGAGCTTCGCGACGAACTCGATCGTCAGCGGGTCGGCGCTCGTGTGCGCCGTCGCGAGACCCCACGCGAGGACCAGGCGGCCGTCCTCCGGAACGGAGAAGCTCCTGCTCTCGAGTGACTCGGGAGCGGGAAGGAGCGCGGTGAGACGGAGGTTCATCTGCACGGCGGCGTCCGGGTGCTCGACCTCGAGAACCGCGCGGGAGGGATCCGCCGCTTCGCGTCGAAGCCGCCAGCCCTCATCGCGTCGCTTCGAGAAGGTCTGACGGGCGACCTGCGCGCGTACGTCGTCGGGAAGCGCCGCCGCGAACGGCAGCTCCTGCGTCGTCAGAAGGAACGCCGAGTCGGGCAGCGCGCGCGCTGACTCGGGGAGCGTGACTTCGACGCGCGCCGTGCCGTCGACGGGCACGACGCCGAGCGACTCGGAGACGAGGACCTCCTCCGGCGCGACGACGACCTCGCGCGCCTCGTCGCCGATCTGTGCGACGGGCCCGTGGCGCGGCGCCGCGACGCCGTCGAAGGAGCTCGCGTCGAGCCGCTGCGCGACCTCGAGGACGACCCGCTCGCGGGCGAGATCGCACCCGAGCGCGAGACAAGCGCCGACGACGCAAGTGCCGATCCGGCAAGCGCGAGCGAGAAAGGCGCCGAAGGCGAGGGCGCGCGGTCCGGTGCGAACGGCGAGGGCCAGGCGTCCGTCTCTACTATGGCGCCCGTCCCGGCGCACCGGGGCTCGCGGCAGGGGCTCCGAAGCGTGTACGATCGAGCGTGCCGCTCGACGTGCCGCCGTGGTGCCACCTGCGAGAGGGCTCGAGCGACGTCCTCCTGATCGCTCCTCACGGCGGCATCGGGAGCGACGACCTTCTTCTCGGCGCGGGCGCGATCTCGCGTCGCGGGAACGACCTCCACACGGCGGACCTCGCGCGCTCGATCGGCGAGCGGCTCGACGCTTCTTGGCTCGTCAATCCAACGATCGATCGGAACGAGCTCGACCTGAACCGTGTGAAGGACGTGCTCGCGCGCGCTCCCTGGTTCGTCGCCGCGATCGAGCACCTGCTCGGACGGATCCTCGAAGCGCATCCCGAGGCGATCGTTCTCGTCCTGCACGGCTGGCACGTCGGCCAGCCGCGCTGCGACCTCGGCATCGGCGCCTCGCTCTCCGGTGCCGAGGTGGACGAGGGGTCCGCGGGCTCTCTCACGGTCGGAAGGGAGTTCCTCGCGGGCCCGCTCGAGCGGTTTCGCCGGGGGCTCGAGCAACGCGGCGTGATCGCGACCTACGGCGAGCGCTGGCCCGCGGCGCACGTCAACAACGCGATGCGCTTCTTCCGGCGAAGGGACGCGGGGTGCGCGAGCGGCGCGCTCGCTCGCTGGGTGGGCGAGGGCCGCGTGCAAGCGGTGCAGCTCGAGCTCGGCGCGCCGCTTCGCTGGCCGGGAGCGCCGCGCGAGCGGCTCGTCGAGTGGACGGTCGAGGCGTTTCGACACGATGGGGCCGCGGGGGGCGGCGATCGTGCGCTCGCGGCGGGCGAGCCGTACGGTCTCGCGAACGACTCTTCGTCGGCGGGCGCGCGATTCGTCGCGGAGACGGCGACGGCGCTCGTGCTGCGCGCCTTCGACGTCCGC
>VGTG01000233.1 GCA_016874795.1 Deltaproteobacteria bacterium
CGGGGCGTTAGGCGGAACAGCGCATGGGGATCGTCGTCGACATCCTTTGATACGCACGGACGGTGCGGTAGAGATGACTCTGAAAACAAGCCGCTGTGAGGAAGCTGCCTAGCGACGGGCTGCAGGCGAGGAGCACCATGGACCGCGCCAATCGCATAGGGCAAGCTTACGGGTACACGGTGTGTCTCGTCGCCGTCGTCACGGTCCTCTTCACGCTTCCGAATCTCATCCACACGTTGTTCAGGTTGAGCGACCCCCTCCAGGACGAAGGGGGCTACGAGCGATTCTGTCGTCTTTCGATGCCTACAAGGCAACTTGGGAGCGAGGTCGGGGCTTCACTGGTCGGGAAGAGAGCGGATTCGTCGCGCTACCCGGCGAGGCCGACTTGAGGCAGCGGTATGAGGCTCTGCGAGCTGATCGAGTCGCGAAGAACCGATTCGAGGGGAGCCGCGCGCTGGCAACGAACACGCTCCTGCTATTGGTGGCGCTCGGGTTGTTCGTCGCGCACTGGCGATGGCTGCGACGAAGAGGCGAGGACGCACCCATCGATGCCTGACGAGCAATGCAGCGGACCGGCGAAGCAGGCCGCCATCGCTACCGCTTGACGAGGTTCACCAGACCAATGCCCACGCTGGAGAAGGCAATCCTCGGACGTTGGTCGATCGTCGAGACCGAGATGTGGGACCGGGAAGCACTGGACCTCGTCGCACCCGCGCACATCACGTTCGAACGCGACGGGCTCGGACAGATGGAGCTCGTCGCGGTCCGCGCGTCGATCGACTACCGCGTCGCGGACCGCGCAGGCACTCGCGTGATCGAGCTCTCGTGGGCAGGGTTCGACGAGATGGACCCGGTCAGCGGTCGCGCTTGGGCGGAGCCGGACGGAGACTCGATCCGCGGGAAGATCTTCATCCATCGTGGAGACGAGTCGGAGTTCGTCGCGAAGCGCAGTCGGCGTAGGATGCCGACGAGCCCTTCTCGATGACTACCCTCCGCGGCACTCGCAAGGTCGCCCGTCGGCTGCCGTCAGCGCCCGGTCTTCGACGACCCACAGAGGAGCCGAGATGAGCGACGACTTCTACTGCGACGAAGCCCTCAGCGGCCGTACCCCGATCGAGGTCGTCTTCGAGACGGACGAAGTGCTCACCTTTCGCCACACGCGTCCCTTCTGGCCCGTGCACATCGTCGTCGTCCCGAAGAGGCACGTCCCTTCGCTCGTCGATCTCGGCGGCGCGGACGAGACTCTTCTGCACCGGGTGCTGGCGGTCGTGCGCAGAGTCGCCGACGACGTCACACGTGAGCATGGAGCCTGCCGCGTGCTGACCAACCTCGGCCGGTACCAGGATTCCAAGCACCTGCACTTCCACGTGAACAGCGGGGACCCTCTACGATGAGCGGCACCCGGCGGTGAACAAGCCCCAGGAGCTTCGAACGCCCCGCCTGCTTCTCCGTCGCTGGCGCTTGGATGATCGCCCCGCATTCGCGAAGATCAACGCCGACTCCCGCGTCATGGAGCACTTCCCCGACGTGCTGACGGCCGCCGAAAGCGACGCCCTCGCCGACCGCATCGAGCTTCACTTCGAGGAGCACGCCTTCGGACCCTGGGCCGTCGAGGTTCCGGGCGTCGCGCCGTTCGTCGGATTCGTCGGGCTCTCCGTGCCCCGCTTCGAGGCGCACTTCACACCGTGCGTCGAGATCGGGTGGCGCCTCGGGCGAGAGCACTGGGGCCATGGCTACGCTTCCGAAGCCGCACGCGCGGCTTTGGCGTTCGGGTTCGAAGCGCTCGCGCTGCAGGAGATCGTAGCGTTCACCGTGCCCGAGAATCGGCGGTCGCGCGATGTCATGCACAGAATCGGCATGAGCCATGCGCCGTCGGACGACTTCGACCATCCGGAAGCGCCCGAGCGGTTGAAGCGCCACGTCCTCTACCGGGCGACTCGGACCGCGTATCTCGTCCGCTGACGAGACGATCATGCCGATCCTCGATCACGTCCCGTTCGGCGTCCGCGACGTGGATGCGATCCGCGAGGCTTTCGCGCGCCTCGGCTTCACGACCGTCGCCAGCGTCTGCCGATGGAGCCGGCGCGATCGCACCGGCGAAGCTCGCACCGGCGAAGCTCGCACGGGCGAAGCTCGCACCGGCGAAGCTCGCACGGGCGAAGCTCGCACCGGCGAAGCTCGCACGGGCGAAGCTCGCACCGGCGAAGCTCGTACCGGCGAAGCTCGCACGGGCAAAGCTCGCACGTACGAAGCTCGCGCGCTGAGCATCGTGTTCGAGCACGCGTATCTCGATCTCATCGAAGTCGAGCCCGGCGATCCGGGGTGGGACGACCACCTGCGCAGCTCCGCGGTCTACGGGAAGGGCATCGCTCCCTCGGGAATCGTCTTCTCCTCTCGCGCGCTGGGAGAGACTCGCGCCAGCCTCGCCGCGCGCGGAGTCGGCGTCGGCGAGCCCTACGAGATCGTTCGCGAGCTTCGCGACGCGCGACCGCCCGAGATCCGCTACCGGATCTTCTCGCTGCGCGGCCAACCTCGCGGCCAACCCGCGCTTCCCTTCGCTTTCCTCGAGGACTCGGCCCCCGAGGCGATGCGAACCGACGCCTGGCTGCAGCATCCCAACTCGGCGACGGGAATTCGGTGTGTTCATCTCCGCGTCCCGTCGCTGCAGGCGGTACGCTCGCCGCTACGCACGATCGCCGGCGGCCTCGCCGAGGTCGATCCCGCCGAGCCCGCCGATCCCGCCGAGATCGAGCCCGCCGATCCTGTCGAGATCGAGCCCGCCGATCCCGCCGATCCCGTCGAGATCGATCCCGTCGATCCCGCCGATCCCGTCGAGGTCGACCTCGGTCCCGCAGCTCTCCTCCTCCACGAGACGCCGCGCGCCCCCCATCTCGACGAGGTCTCGAGCCTTCTCCCCCGGCGCGACCGCGCCGCTCTTCTCGCGATCGAGGTCGCGGTGGCCGACATGGAGGTCGCACGAGCCCTGCTCGCGCGGAACCGGATCCCGACGTCGCTCGTGGCGGCCGGCCTCGCCGTCGCTCCCGCCGCGGGATACGGGTGCGGCTTCGTGTTCGTGCCGAAGGAAGGCGGAGAGCCACGCCAAAGATCGATTCCCTAGCACCTAGCCCTAGCGGGAGGATCGACCGCGGCTTCCGCCGCTCTTCACCCGCCCGGGCAGGGATCGAGCCGCAACGCCGCCGCCGTCTCTCGCGCTTCACGCGGGTAGAGCCCGATCGCCGCCGCGGCCCGCGCCACCGCGTACTTCTCCACCTTCAGCGCATGGATCGCCTTGACCGTCTCGCGGTCGTCTACCAGGACGGGCACGACGCACACCGTCTCGCCCCCGCGGAGAAGCTCGACCTCCGTCCCGTCCAGCCCGTTCTCGATCGCCTTCGTGCGCGCCATCCCGACCCACGCGCCGTCCTCACGGTCGACGATCCAGAGCCGCAGCTCCACCGGCCGGCCGTTACGATCGGTCGCGTAGAGCGACACGGTCTCCTCGAGCTCCGCCATCGTCGAGTAGAGAGTCGAGAAGAGAAGGACCGGGCTCAACGCAAGGGCGAGCCACCGGAGCGCACGCGGTGCCGCGGTCCACAGGAGCACCGCACCGAGCAGCAAGGCGCCGAGCGCGCCGACGAGAGCCCCGCCGCGAGGCATCGCGTAAGCGCCTTCGTGCAGCAAGCGGACGGCGAAGACCGCGACGCCGAGAGCGAGCAGGACCCAGCCGAGCACGGTGTGAAGCTTCGAAGACGCCTTCTTCATCGAAGCCTCCCTTGTCACCGCCGGCGCGGACCGGCAAGAGACGAGTCGAAGGGGGCCCACACCGATGCCCGACACGACGACGTCCGAGTACACGCCGCCCAAGGTCTGGACCTGGGACAAGGAGAGCGGCGGCCGCTTCGCGAACATCAACCGCCCGATCGCGGGTTCGACGCACGACAAGGACCTCCACGTCGGCCGCCACCCGTTCCAGCTCTACTCGGTGGCGACGCCGAACGGCGTCAAGGTCACGGTCATGTTCGAGGAGCTGCTCGAGAAGGGACACCGCGGCGCCGAGTACGACGCCTGGATCATCCCGATCAACGTCGGCGAGCAGTTCGGCTCCGGCTTCGTCGCGATCAACCCCAACTCGAAGATTCCCGCGATGGTCGACCGCTCGACGCCCGAGCCGACGCGCGTCTTCGAGTCCGGTGCGATCCTCCTCTACCTGGCCGAGAAGTTCGGCGAGCTCCTGCCGGCCGACCCGTCGCGGCGCGCCGAGTGCCTGTCGTGGCTGTTCTGGCAGATGGGTGCCGCGCCCTATCTCGGCGGCGGCTTCGGGCACTTCTACGCCTACGCGCCGCTCAAGATCGAGTACGCGATCGACCGCTACGCGATGGAGGTGAAACGCCAGCTCGACGTCCTCGACCGCAGGCTCGCGGAGAGCGAGTACGTCGCGGGGCCCGAGTACACGATCGCCGACATCGCGATCTGGCCGTGGTACGGCGTGCTCGCGAAGGGCCTCCTCTACGAGGCGGGGGAGTTCCTGAGCGTGCACGAGTACGCGCACGTCCAGCGGTGGACGGATCAGATCGCGGCGCGGCCGGCGGCGCAGCGCGGCCGGATGGTGAACCGGGCGTGGGGCGAGCCGTCGACCCAGCTCCTCGAGCGCCACGACGCGAGCGACTTCGACGACAAGAAGGTGGAGTGATGGCGTCCTTCCGCCGGGCCGGCCCGACCGCTATGTCGAGTCGGGGGTAAGCCGTGCTTCGCGATCTCTTCACCAACAACCGAGTCTGGGCCGAACGCGTGCGCGCGAGCGATCCCGACTTCTTCGCGCGGCTCGCTCGCCAGCAATCGCCCGAATACCTCTGGATCGGCTGCTCGGACAGCCGCGTCCCGGCGAACGAGATCGTCGGCCTTCTGCCCGGCGAGCTCTTCGTGCACAGGAACGTCGCCAACGTCGTCGTGCCGAGCGACCTGAACTGCCTTTCGGTCCTGCAGTACGCGATCGACGTCCTGCACGTGAAGCACGTCATCGTCTGCGGGCACTACGGCTGCGGCGGAGTGAAGGCGGTGCTCGCCGACACGCGCGTCGGCCTCTGCGACAACTGGCTTCGCCACGTGCAGGACGTTCGCGACGCGCACCACGCTCGACTCGAGGGCCTGCCGGACGAGGCCGAGCGCGCCGATCGGCTCTGCGAGCTGAACGTGATCGAGCAGGTCGTGCACGTCTCCTCGACGACGATCGTGCAGGACGCCTGGCAGCGCGGCGCGACCCTCGCCGTGCACGGCTGGATCTACGGCATCGAGGACGGGCTCCTGCGCGACCTCGAGATCACCGTGACGGCGGAGGCGGAGATCCGCGACCGCCGTCGAGCGGCGCTCGCCCGCGACCCGCGCGAAGGACGCCGCGGGGCCTGATCGGGCGATCACCCGATCACCTGATCACCCGATCACGACGGCTCCTTCAGGCTCGCCTGCAGGTCCCAAAGCGGCTGCTGGCTCACGCCGATCAGGCCGTGCCGCGGTTGGTTCAGGTCGAAGATCAGGAGCAGCACGATCGCGACCAGGCACGGCAGGACGAGGCTGCTGAAGCGAGAGCGGATCCCCTCCGCGCCGGACGCGTAGCCGCTCGTCAAGCATCCGAGACCGGAGACGATCAGCAGGATCGCCCAGACGCCGCTCGGGATGCGGGCGCGCCCCGCGGCGAGGCGCTCCGATTCGGCGTCGAGGACGTCGTTCAGCGAAGCGACCGCGATCGCGACGACCGCGCTCGGATCCTTCTTCGCCGCGGCGACCGCGTGCGCCCAGATCTCCTCTTGCACGCCGGCGCCAAGGCGGAGACCCTCGGCGAACTTCGCGCGGTCGTCGAAGTGAGGCTGGTACTCGACCAGCAGATCGACATAGCGCCGCAGCAGGTCTTCGACCGCGCCGGCGTGCTCCTCCGGCAGGAGCGACGCCCGGAGGTACGCCGTGCCGACCGCGTTCGCGTCCTGCACGACGAGCGCTCGGCGCGTGTCGAAGCGCGACACCGCCATCGCGAAGGTGAACCCGAGGAGGAGCCCGAGGAGCCCGAGCACTGCGGCCTGAATGCCGCCGATCGTTCCCTTCCGCGCCGCGTCCCTCGAGGCGTGGACGCGAAGCCCGAGTCGGACTCCGATCTCCGCGCACACGGCGAGCGCGAGCGCGGGCAGCGCGAAGACGAGGAGCGCGTTGTCGAAGAGCTCGTCGAGGATCGAGTCCACGGTGCTCCCGATGCCGTCAATCCGCCGTTGCGCGCTGGTACGCGGGCCGCTCCTTGCAGCGCTTCGCGTACTCCTGCAGCACGGGGAAGTCGTCGAGGAGCCCGAGCGAGCGGCTCCAGATCAGGATCGATGCGGTCGGCACGTCCGCCGCGCCGAAGCGGTTCCCGACGAGGTACTCCTTGCCTTCGAGTGCGCGCGACAGCACGCCGCCGACCTCGGCGAAGCGGCTCCGCCCGTCGGCGGCCTCGGAGGCGATGCGCTTCTCCTCGGGCAGGAAGCGCGTGTGCGTCGCGACCTTCAGCACCAGCGGCTCGAGCGTCGCCATCGCGTAGATCATCCACTGGTAGTAGAGGCCGCGCTCGGGTGTCCCCGGCTTGGGCGCGAGACCCTTCTCGAGAAAGCGGTCCGCGAGGTAGAGGCAGATCGCCGCCGACTCGAACAGCCGGACGTCGCCGTCCTCCAGCGCCGGCAGCGAGCCGTGCGGGTGGATCGCGAGGTACGCCGGCTTCTTGTGGTCGCCCGCAGACATGTCGAGACGCTCGAGCTCGTACGGAACGCCGAGCTCCTCCAGGAGCCAACGGGGACGCGACGCGCGCGTCTGCGGGCTGTAGTAGAGCTTCATGCTCGAGCCTCCTTCGCCGGCGGCTGCCGGCTCGATCCGGGACGTCCTTTACGATTCCGCGGGAGCACGTGCGAGCGACCGCGCATCCGAGCGGAAGAGTCGGCTTCGATGAGGATGACGGAGCAGGGCCGCGCGTACTGTCCTGCTTCAGTCGGAACGTGACAGCCGGGGTTGACGGGATTGGAGAGTAGACCGGGGCCATGATCTCAGGCAACAGCGGGCTGCCGAGCAGCGCTTCGGTGTTCGGCCCGCAGTGCACGGGCAG
>VGTG01000234.1 GCA_016874795.1 Deltaproteobacteria bacterium
GCGCGTGCGCTCCGGTCCTCGCGACGCGCCGGTGGTACAGCCACGAGCCGGTCGTCCCCGCGTAGCCGATACGCAGCGGGATGCGCGCCATCGCGAGGAGCGCCGCGGTCCGGAGCGAGCGCTGCACCGCGATCGCCGCGTCGAAGCGCTTCGACTCGAGACGACGCGCGAGCGCCCGCAGTCCGCCGATGCCCCGGTCCGCGCCGCGCTTGTCGAAGGCGATCACCCAACCGGTGCCGGCCGCCGGCTCGATCAGCGAGACCGCGTCGGGACGGACGAGCCAGTGCACCTCCGCTTCGGGGAGAGCCTCGGCGATCACCCGGGCGAGCGCCGTCGTGAGCACGACGTCCCCGAGGAAGCTCGTCTGCGCCAGCAGAACCCGGCGAAGCACGCGTCTCGACGCTCGCGCCGCCGAACCGGCGCGCTAGAGCGGCGTCGCCTCGTCGATCAGCATGACCGGGATGTCGTCCTCGACGCGGTAGCGGAGCCGACAGGCCCCGCACGTCAGCGCGTCGCCCGTGGGGGTGAGCTCGATCTCTCCCTTGCACTTCGGGCAGACGAGAATCTCGAGAAGCTCTGCACTGATGGCCATCGTCAACAACTCCTTCTCACGAGGAGGCCGCGATCTCCGCGCGGAGCCACTCGAGCTCGGCCGCGAGACCCTCGCGGAGCTGCGTCGCAGGCCGCCAGCCGAGCTCCGCGGCCGCTGCTTCCGCCGCGGCGTGCGTGTCGCGCACGTCGCCGCGCTGCCGCTCGAGGCGCTTGACGCGTGGCGGGCGTCCGGTGATCTCGCCGATCACGCCGAGCACGTCGTTGACGCTGACGCGCGAGCCGCCGCCGATGTTGTACGCGGCGCCAGGCGTCCCGCGCTCGAGGCCGAGCAGGTTCGCCCGCACGGCGTCGCCGACGTAGGTGAAGTCACGTGTCTGGCTGCCGTCGTCGAACAGCGTCAGCTCCTGACCCTGGATCTGGGCGCGCAGGAAGCGGTGGAACGCCATGTCGGGTCGCTGCCGCGGTCCGTACACCGTGAAGTAGCGAAGCGAGATCGTCTCGAGCGGCGTCGACTGCTGGTAGAGCCGGCAGAGATGCTCGCCCGCGAGCTTGCTCACGCCGTAGGGCGAGATCGGTCGCGGCAGAGCGCTCTCGACCGTTGGCATCTCGGGCGCGTCGCCGTAGATCGAGGACGACGAGGAGTACACGAAGCGGCGGCGCCGCGTCGAAGCCGCCTCGAGAAGACGCTGCGTCGCGAGGATGTTCGAGTCGACGTAGATGCGGAAGTCCTGGCCCCAGCTCGCGCGCACGCCCGCTTGCGCGGCGAGGTGCACGACGGCGTCGCACGGCTCGACGAGCGGCGCGAGATCGGCGTCGACGAGGTTCGCTTCGACGAACCGGAAGCGCGCGTTCTCGCGCACGTGACGGAGGTTCCGCTCCTTCGCGGCGCGCGGATAGTAGTCGAGGAAGCAGTCGACCCCGATCACCGAGTCGCCTCGCGCGAGCAAGGCCTCGGCGACGTGCGAGCCGATGAACCCCGCCGCCCCCGTCACAAGGATCTCCATTCATCCCACCTCGCCAGCGCGACCGTTAACACGCTCTTCCGACAGACGCAGCCGTTCGAGCACGAGCGCATACAGCCGCTCCTCGTCGGTGGGCGGCAGGGTGAAATCGACCCGCAGGGCAACCAGGCGTCCGCGCGCGAAGGGAAACCGGCGCAGCTTGACGAGGTCCTTCTCGGTGCAGACGACGAGGTCGGCGCGATGCGCCGCCTGGTTGATGCGGTGCCAGTCGGACGTCGTGAAGCGATGGTGATCCGGATACTCGAGCACCTCGACCGCCTGGATCTCGAGAGCACCGAGTGCCTCGTAGAACGAGCGCGGCTCCGCGATCCCGGAGACCGTGACGACGCGGCGACCGACGAGTTCGCCGAGCGGCCGCTTGCGAAGCGCGCCGTCCGTCCAGTCGACGATGCCGGCCGAAGCGAGCTCCGCGGAGAACACCGGCGTCTCCGGGACGTGGCGGCGGAGCGTCGCGAGGAGCTCCTCGCTCGGCGCGTCCTTCGTGACGACGATCGCGTGCGCACGCCGGAGCGCGCGAACCGGCTCGCGCAGCGGTCCCGCCGGAAGCAGCGAGCCGTTGCCGAAGCCGAAGCTGCCGTCGATCAGGACGATGTCGACGTCGCGCGCGAGCCGCCAGTGCTGGAAGCCGTCGTCGAGGACGACGATCTCCGCACCCTCCTTCTCCACGGCGAGCTCGACCGCACGCACGCGATCCGCCCCCGAGACGACCGAGCCGGCGAAGCGCGCGGAGAGGAGAGCGGCTTCGTCGCCGATCTCGTCGATGTCGAGAAGCGCCTCGCCGACGCGTCCGACGACCTCGGTGCGCGAGCCGAGGCGTCCACTGTAGCCGCGCGTGACGATCGTGGTCGCGTGTCCGTCGGCGAGGAGCCGGCCCGCGAGCCACAGGGTCGCCGGCGTCTTTCCCGTGCCGCCGACGGTGAGGTTCCCGATGCTGACGACCGGTACGGACGCGGTGCGGCGACGAAAGACGCCGACGCGGAACGCGGCGCGACGGCTCGCGACGCCGAAGCGATACGTCCACGCGAGCGGTCCGAGCAGCGTGCGGAGCGGGCCGCGGCGCGACCACGTGCGCACGAGCCGCTCGCGGCAGGGCGGACCGTCCGCGCTCATCGTGCCGCCTCTCCGGGCGCCGACGCTTCGATCGCTTCCTCGAGGCACGCCCACGTGCGCGCGAGGCTGCCCGCGAGCTCCTCGGCGACGTCCCGTGCAGCGCGGCTCGCCGCTTCGCGATCGCCGCGCTCGATCAGATCCGCGAGAGCGCGCGCGAGACCGCCGGGCTCCTGCACGACGATCGCGGCGCCGACCTCCTCGAGCCGCGCGGCGAGCTCGCGCACCGAGTCGAGGTGCGGCCCCACCACGATCGGCACGCCGCACCGTGCCGGCTCGAGCAGGTTGTGGCCGCCGATCGGTACGAGCGAGCCGCCGATGAAGCACGCGGACGCACCGGGGAAGCAACCGGCGAGCTCGCCGATCGAGTCGAGCAGGAGGACGTCGGCCGTCTCCAGCGCCGCGCGGCCGAGACCCGGATCGCGCGGCAGTCCCGTGCGGCGCACGAAGTGGACGCGCTCGCGCTCGAGCAACGCTGCGACGCCGTCGAATCGCTCGGGATGCCGCGGCGCGAGGATCCAGAACGGCGGACGCTCGGAGCCGCCGAGCAGGCGCACCGCACCGAGGACCATCCTCTCCTCGCCCTCGTGCGTCGACCCGGCGACGACGAGCGGCCGCCCGAGAGCGCGGATGTCGTCGAGAAACGCCGGGCTCGGCGCGAGACGGCCGTCCCCCTTCAACGAGCCCGTGACGACGACGCGGCCCGCGTCGACGCCGAGGTGCACGAGACGATCGCGATCACCCTGGCTCTGCACGCAGTAGCGGGTCACCGCGCCGAGGACCGTGCGCGTCAGCTCCGGGAAACGCCCGAGCGTGGAGGCCGCGCTGTCGGACAGGCGCCCGCTGACCTGGATCGTCGGCACGCCCTGCGCCGCGAGCGCCGTCAACGTGTTCGGCCAGATCTCGTTCTCGCTGAAGAGGAAGAGGTCCGGTCGCAGACGCCGCACGACCCGCGGCGCGATTCCCGCCAGATCGAACGGGAAGAAGCGGACGGTCGCCCACGGCAGGATCGTGCGCGCGACGTCGCAGCCCGTCGCGGTCAGCGCCGACACGACGACCGAGCCGTCGGGATGGGCGTTCCGCCAGCGCTCGACGAGCGGCGCGATGCCCTCGATCTCACCGACGGAAGCGGCGTGCGCCCAGAGGCGCGCGCGTCCGTCCGCGGCGGGCCAGCCGAAGCCGAAGCGGTTCTCGAGCCCGCGCCGCCAGGCCGGCCGCACGAGACAGAGGACTCCCGCGATCGGAGCGACGAGCAGCGCCACCAGCCACAGGAGCAGGTTGTAGAGCCACAGAGGGATCCGCCCGCGGAGGACGACCCGGCTCTGCACGATCTCAGTAGACCCACTCGCCGCGGTGATAGCGGAAGATCTCGGTGACCTGGACGCGCTCAATGATCTGCGGCTCCCTCGAGAGGGCCTCGTCCTGCGTCGAGCCGGCGCGGCGAAGCTTCAGCTCCATGTAGACGAGCTTTCCGATCGGCGTCGTCTCGAGATTCGAGACGGGCAAGATCTGGTAGTTGGTCGTGTCGTAGCCGACGTAGATTCCTTCGACTCCGCTTCCTCCGGGCTGCCATGCGATCTTCTCGACGTTGTAGCGCTCGCGCTCGCGGAGCTTCTCCATCCAGCTCGCGACGAAGACGTCGAACTTCCGCCGCACCTCTTCCGGAGCTTCCGCCGCGGCCGCGCGCGAAGGGCCCGTGAGCGGCGAGGCGAACGGAAGCGCGAGCACGAGGAAGGCCGTCGCGCACAGCGCTCCGATGAACGAACGTCTCCTCATGCCGGTTCCTCGCGCCTCTCCCGATGGAGGGTGCCGCCGCGTGTATACTCCTCGGTCGCATCGGATGCGACGCCGACGCGCGCGTCGGCCAGCGCGGTGACCCGGTTCAGCTCCCCCTCGAGCGCGGCGCGAGCGCGCTCGACGTCCTCTGCCGTAGCGTCGCCGGCGACGCGCACGGGATCGCCCACGACGTACACGACTCGCGCCCCCGGGATCGGGATGCTGAGCCAGTCCCAGCTCCGTCGCAGCACGTGTGCCGGCCTCGCCGCGCAAGCGATCGGAAAGACGGGCACGCCGGTCGCGCGCGCGAGCTGGATCGCGCCGCTCTTGGCGCGGCAGCGCGGTCCGCGCGGTCCGTCGGGGACGACGACGAGGTCGCGTCCGCGCCGATGCGCGTCGAGGAGGCCCTTCAGACCGCCGACCCAGCCCCGCGACGACGAGCCGTGCACGACCTCGATCCCGAGGCGCTCGATTGCTCGCGAGATCAGAGCGCCATCGCGGTGCGCGCTGTTCATGATGCAGGCGCCCTGCCCCTCGTATGCGAACGGCATCATCACCATGCGTCCGTGCCAGAACGCGAGGATCACCGGACGCCCTTCGCGGAAATACGATCGAAGCTCGTCGGGGTTCACATACGTTCGGCGCGTCGTCGCGCCGATCAAGCGCAGCACCAGGTAGACGAGCCATCCCGCGACGGCGACCAGCGCCCGCTCGCGCCGCGAGCCGCGCGGGACTAGGCGCACGAGGTCGACTCCGCGAGGGCCGCCGTCGGCCCGCCGAGCGACTGCTGATCGTGAAGACGGCGATAGCTCGCGCCGAGCGCGAGGAGCTCCTCGTGCGTCCCCTGCTCGACGATGCGCCCCTTCTCGATCACGGCGATCCGATCGCAGCGCTGGATCGTCGCGAGCCGGTGGGCGATGACGAGCGTCGTCCGCCCTTCCATCAGACGCTCGATCGCGTCCTGGACGAGACGCTCCGACTCCGAGTCGAGCGCGGAGGTCGCCTCGTCGAGGATCAGGATCGGCGCGTTCTTCAGGAGGGCGCGCGCGATCGCGATGCGCTGGCGCTGCCCGCCGGAGAGCGTGACGCCGAGCTCGCCGACGAAGGTGTCGTAGCCGTTCGGCAGCGAGGCGATGAAGTCGTGCGCGTGCGCCGCGCGCGCCGCCTGCTCGATCTCCTCGCGGGTCCGCGTCGTGCTGCCGTAGGCGATGTTCGCGGCGACGGAGTCGTTGAACAGGAAGGTGAACTGCGTGACGATGCCGATCTGCCCGCGCAGCGAGCTCACCGTCGCCTGCCGGAGATCGATCCCGTCGATCGTGATGCGGCCTTCGGTCGGGTCGTAGAAGCGCGGCAGCAGGTCCGCGAGCGTCGACTTGCCGCCGCCACTCGCACCGACCAGCGCGACGGCCTCGCCGCGATGGATCGTCAAGTCGATGCCGTCGAGCGCAAAGCGCTCCTCGACCCCTTCGGGCCGGACGCCCGCGGCCGCCGAAGCGCGATCGCCGGGACGCGGCGGATAGCGGAAGCGGACGTCCTCGATGCGGACCGCCTCACGCAGCGGCGGAAGATCGACCGCGTTCGCCGGCTCGATGATCTCGTCCGGCTCGTCGAAGAGCTGGAAGATGCGCGCCGCGGAGGCGAGACCACGCTGGATCTCCGCGTTCGCGCGCGCGAGGTTCTTGAACGGATCGTAGACGAGGATCAGGGCGGCCATGAAGCCCATGAAGTCGCCCTGCGTGCGCGTCCCGGAGAGGACGCTGTAGCCGCCGTACCAGATGACGCCGGCACCGCCGACCGCGCCGAGCATCTCCATGATCGGCTGGATCATCGCGCGCGCGCGCGTCGCCTTCATCGAGTGGTGGAAGACGCGCGCGCTCTCCGCGGCGAAGCGCCTCTCCTCGTAGGCCTCCATCCCGAACGCCTTGACGATGCGGTTGCCCTGCACCGTCTCCTGGAGGAGCGCCGCAAGCGTGCCGAGCGTCTCCTGCCCGCGGAGCGCGTGGCGGCGGAGCCGCTTCGAGAGGTTCAACACCGGCAGCACGGCGAGCGGGAAGCCGACGAAGCCGATCAGCGCGAGAACGGGATCGAGGACGAAAGCCGCGGTCACGAGCGTGACGAGCTCCGTCGAGTGCCGCAGCACCGTCGTGCTCCCCTGCGTCAACGCCATGTTGACCTGGGTGACGTCGTTCGTCGCGCGCGAGACGATCGTGCCCGTCGGCGTTCGGTTGAAGTAGCTGAGCGGGAGCTGCTGGACGCGCGCGTTCAGCTCGTTCCGCAGGTCGGCGACGATCTTCTGCGCCACCCATTCGTTCAAGTAGACGGAGCCGAAGTTGGCGAAGCTGCGGATCGCGAAGAGGAGGATCGCAAGGCCCGGTAGCCAGGCGAGCATCGTCCAGTTCCGCTCGGCGAAGATCTGGTCGAAGACGTCGCGGATCAGGAACGGGACGTAGCCCGTCGTCGCCGCGTACACGAACATGCAGAGCGCGCCGAGCGCGAAGCGTGGCCAGATGTAGCGGAGGAGATAGGCGAAAAGTCTTCGGTAGGTCGGGCCGGGCTCCATGTTTCGCCCTGTGCCTACCGGACCCGGCAGCACGCTGCTAGGCAATGGGGTCCG
>VGTG01000235.1 GCA_016874795.1 Deltaproteobacteria bacterium
CCGGCCGGCTGGACATGCTGCGACTCTGCGACGGGATGTTTCGCGAACCCAGGCGTGAACTGCCAGTGCGACACGCCCGGATGCGAAGCCGACGAAGTGCCGTGCGGTTCGAGCTGCCTGCCCGCCGGATGGGCCTGCTGCATTGAAGAAACCGGTTGCGGCGCTGGCCCTGGTCAGCTTTGCGACTGCGGGCTGTCGCAATGCCCCGCGCAACGCCTTTGCGGCACGAACTGCATTCCGATGGGCTGGACATGCTGTGACCGCAGCCGCGGATACTACGCCTCCCCTGGTCAAATCTGCCAGTCCTGTGGCGACCGGATGCTGCAACCCGGGATCGAGACATGTGACCCGCCAGGCGAGTACTGTGGAGCGGGCGCTCTCTGCGAAGCCGGTAGCTGCGACAACGGAGCATACTGCCACGACGGATGTACTAGTTGCGGAGGCAACTTCCCCTTCGAGCCACCTGATCTTTGAGGCGAGAAGTGTGCCGCGGCACGTCAACGCTCCTCTCATCGGCGACGTGACGCGGCACCTTCCCTCAACCCGCGCCGAGCTTGTCCCGGATCCAGCCGATAAGCATCCCGTAGAGCCCGTGCACCTGCGCCGTGACGTCCGCTTCGGAGACGTCCGCCTTCGGCTCGAACGTGCACGCCCACTCGAGCTCGCTTCGGTCTGCGCCGCGCGCGTGCACCGTCATCGTCGCGCGGTAGTCGGTCACGGGAAGCGGGTTCCCGACCGGGATCGTGTAGGCGATCTGCCTTCTCGCCTCATCGACCGACTCGAGGCGCTCGCGGATCTCCGCGCCGGGCGCGCCGAGGATGCGGACCATGCCCGGTCCCTTCCCTTCGGTGCGCGCGCCTTCGGCGCCGGGGATCCAGTCGATCTTCCCGAAATCGACGACGAGCGCCCAGAGCCGATCGGCGGATGCACCGATCTCTTCCTTCACGGCGGTGTTGGCCATGCGGGTCGGATAGCGCTCGGGTCAGCTGCACGCGAGCCGCTGCGCGCTTCCCTTGCAGCTCGGGCGTGGCTCACCCGGGCCGGCGAAGGACACCGTCGCGCACTCGTCCTCGGCACCGAGTCGAACCGAGAGGTCGAGCGGGCCGAGCGCCGGCATCGGCGCACCGGCGAAGCGCACCAGGAAGGCGACGCGCCCCGGCGTCTTCGCGGACTGATCGATCACGTCGATGCGGGTGATCCCGCCGTTCGCACCGGTCGGATCGTCGAACCGCCAGCGGCGCCCCGACGGCGCGACCGTCCAGCCCGCGCCACCTGCGACGGTGACGTCGAGCAGACCTTCGATCCGGACGCGGATTCCGTTCGCGCTCGGAGCGACCGCTTCCCACGGCTCCGGGATCACCGCCGCACCGTTCACGCGCAGCTTGCCGTTCGCGGCCACGGCGCGGAGCCGCACATTCTCGAGCTCGAGGCCGCTCTCGCAGATCGGACCGGGGGACATCGGCGTCGGAGTCGGGGTCGGCGTGGGCGTCGGACCCGCGGACGCGGTGGGAGTCGGTGTTGGGATCACGGGACCGCCCGCCTTCCACTCCTGGAGGAGCGTGCGGAGCGCTTCCGGCTCGTTCGTCGGGGCCGTGTCTCCCGTCTGGCTCAGCGTATTGATCCCGTGACAGTTCGCGCACACGCGGATCTCGCCAGACTGGAAGCTGAGCCAGTTGCGCTCGCGCACGATGCCCTTGCCGTCGTCGTCCGTGAGCTGCCACGAAAGCGCGCGACGCGCCGGAACGAGCGCCGCCATCGAGCCGTCCGGCGCAATCGAGACGGCGCCCGCGGGCGCGTCCAGATGGGCCGACTGCGACACGCCCGTCCCGTGCATCGGCCGCGCGAGCACGCGCCGGCCTCGATTCGGATTCGCGAGATCGCCGTAGCCGCGAACCGCGTCGCCCTGGAAGATCTGCATGTACGAGACGTCGTAGATCGTCCCGCCGGAGCCGACCGACGACACGCCGCCCGGCACGCGCAGGTTGAACGGCTGATGCCGGTCGGAGCGATCGCGCTGCGTGACGTCGCGGCTCACGATCAGCGCGAGCTGGTTCGCGCGGAGGTACGCGCGGAACGACTCGACGTCGACGTCCTCGTCCACGAAGACCGCCGCCTCGATCGCCGGTAGCACGGATTGGCGCGCCGTCGGCATCGGACGCTCCACGACCTCGACCGGATCGAGCTCCCAGAGGACGCCGTTGTAGGAGGCGAGCTGATCCGGTGTGAACCAGCTCACGTTCTTCGAGATGCCGCTCGTCAGGTTCGCCGCAGGAGCGTAGAAGCCGTTCTGAAGTGTCAAGCGCTTCAAGCGATACTGGTAGTTCCAGTTCGGTGCGGCCGTGCTGCCGCCGTTCGCGACCGGCCCGGTCGCGGCCGTGTGCACGGCGACGAGCGTTCCGTCGGACATCGGCAGTGGGTTCCGGAAGTAGCCCGTGTCCTCGGGGACGTCCGCGTCGTCGTCCGTCGGCGTGACCGCGGTCAGGATCATGTCGTCCGGATTGATCGACGGGGCACCCGTCAAGCGCAGGAGAACGCCGCCGGTCGACGTGCTGAACTCCGGCGCATGGACGCCGAGGAACTCGCCGGGATGCACGGGGTCTTCGCGCAGGTGGAACAGCCCGCCGTCGCCGCGGAGGTAGAGCTCGTTCGCGTGCAGATTGGGGTTGACGAAGTACGTGAGGTTGCCGTCGGCGACGAAGCTCCCGTCGGTATAGCTCCCGCCGAGCTCGTGGCGCCCGACGTGGTTCAGCGTCTCCTCCGCCGTGCCGTCCTGATTGATCTCCCACGGGAAGAAGTGGTTGAACCGGTGCGTCGCGAGAACCGAAGAGTACGCCGGGTCGCCCTGCGTGCGCGGCTCCGGGAAGACCTCCGCGCCGGCGAGCGTCGTCGTCTTCGCTGCGTCGGCCGCCTCGCTCGCCCACGTGAACGACTTGTAGGTCGCCGCGGTCGAGGGCGCGTCGCCCTGCTGGTCGCGCTGCAGGTGGTCCCACTTCGTGAAGATCACGCGCCCGAAGGAGTCGAGCGAGAGCGAGAAGCTGCCGCTCGGCGAGTGCTGGAGGAGCGTGACCTCGCCGGTCGCCTCGTCGAGCGAGTAGATGCCGGCGACGGTGAACGCGGACTCGTACTCGTCGCGCTGTGGATAGTGGTGCGAGGCGCCGCTCGGCGGGCGGTCGGAGGTGAAGAGGATCCTTCCGTCCGTCGCGTAGATCGGCGACACGTTGTTGAAGCTCGCCGGCTGGTTCGCGATCTTGCGGATCGTCGCCGTCTCCCCGACGCCGAGCCCCTCGACCTCGTAGATCTGCCAGTAGAAGGTCTTGATCTGGTACTGCGCCGTCGGCGCGCCGACGATCATCGAGAAGAGCGCCTTCTCGCCGCTCCAGTGCACGCACGGCTCGCGCACGGCGATCGCGCCTGCGCCTTGCATGCCGGAGTTGCCGTAGCCCGCTTCGGCGGTGAGGAAGCGGAGCGACCCGTTCGGGTAGCGGATCACGAGGTCGCCGCCGCGCGGCGCCGACTCCATCGTCGCGAGATGGTTCCCGAAGGTACTCGTCAGCGAGGTGAAGCCGCCGACCGGCATCTGCGTCACGAAGAGTATCGGATGGGAGGGCGTCTGCGCCTGCGCTCGCATTGCCGACAGTGCCGTTGCCACCAATACGAGGCAGAGTACCAGAGTCCTTCGTCCCATCCCGTCCTCCTCTCTCCCGCTGCCGACCCCGAACATGCCGAGGCGAACGACGCTGATGCAATCGATGTTCCGCGAATACCGCGACGAATTTTCGCTTCCGATTTCCGCCATCGGCGCCGTTGCGCCCCGCGCACGCGCAAGCGAGCATGACATCGTGGGATCCGCTTCCCGTCCGTGGACCGCGAGGAGCCCGAAAGCCGGCATTCCGACGACGCTTCCGCCGCCGCGTGTCCGCGCGTCGGGGCAGCTCGCGCTTGCGATCGCGTCCGAGGCGCGGCGCAGCGAGCGTCGCATCCTGCTCCCCGGCGTCGTCCTCGTGACGGCGTGGCTCGACGACGAGGCGCAGCGTCGCCTCGTCGCGGACTTCCGGCGCTGGGCGCTGCCGCCCGCGGGCCTACGTCATCCGCGCATGCCGACGGGACATGCGATGAGCGTGCAGTCCGTCTGCCTCGGATGGCACTGGCGGCCGTACCTGTACTCGCGGACGGCGGACGACACGGACGGCGCGCCGGTGAAGCCGATGCCCGCCGATCTCGCGGAGCTCGGGCGCGAAGCCGTCGTCGCGGCGTACGGAGAGAGCCGCACGGCGCGTGCCTACGCGCCCGACGCTGCGATCGTCAACCTGTATGCACCCGAAGCGCGCCTCGGCCTGCATCAGGACGGCGAAGAGCCTTCCGAAGCACCGGTCGTGACGCTCAGCCTCGGCGACGCTTGCGTGTTCCGGATGGCGGGAGTCGATCGCCGTTCCGCGCCCTTCGTCGACGTCGAGATGCGAAGCGGCGACCTCCTCGTCTTCGGCGGACCGAACCGCAGGATCTTCCACGGCGTGACGAAGCTGTTCCCGGACACGGCGCCGGACGGGCTCGGGCTTCCGCCGGGACGCCTCAGCATCACGCTGCGCGAGACGGGCTTGACGGACTGAGCCGACCCGGTGCGTGCAGAGTCGAGCCCGGACTGAATCGGGCGCCGTGCCCGATCGGCCGAGCAGGCTACGGGCCGATCACCGTTCCGCAGTCGTGGCCCAGCGTCGTCCCGAGGAACTGCGTGCCGGTGAAATCGCACGTGGAGCCTGCGCCGGTCTGCACGGTGGTCGTCGAGCCGGCCTGTAGGGCCTTTGCGCGGCTCTCCGCGAGAGTGAGCGTCGTTCCGGCGGTGTCGAGCAGGATGTCGAACGAAGTGAGGTCGGCGTTCGAGAGGGAGATCGCGCCCGGCGCCGTGAGGTCGATCTCCGAGAAGGGCCTCCTCGTCCTCATCTTCGACTTCGCCGGGCCGCCGACCTGGATCGAGTCTCCCCGGATCGAGAGGTCCGCTTCGACGTCGAGCTTCAGGGCATCGGCGATCACGGCCGCGAAGCCGGCGTCCCAGTCGAGGGTCGATTCCGATGCCTGGAACGCTCCGGTTCCGTGGACGACGATCCCTTGCGTCCAGAACCGCAACCTCGACGTCTGATACTTCGGCTGAGTCATCTCGAGCACGCCACCGGCGTCGATCGACGCGCCCGCGAACGTGTAGGTCTTCACTTGAACCTTTGGTTCCAGAGTGACGCTCCCTGCGGCCGAGATGTCCACCTCGGACCCGAAGTACTTCGTCTTTGCACCGAGCTCGACGTCACCGCCGACCGACACGACTCGCACGGGATGGCAATCGCCCGGATTGTTGCACGACTTGATCACCCGGACTCCGCCGTCAATGGTCACGTCGTCCTCGGCCTGGAGGAGCACGGCGATGCTGGGATCGGCGTGCCTGGACGCGACCATGAGCTCCTTCCCTAGATACAGGCTCCGACCGGACCGCATTTCGATCTGGTCGTCACTCTGTCCGTCGCCCGCGAGAGAGCGATACAGCATCCTCGCGCCGAAGATGAGGATGTCGCTGCCGGCCGCCGTCCGCCAATCCGTCTTCTCCCCGAAGGGGAGCGCAAGAGTCGTCACGCTCGGGGGGCAGACGATCGATCCGGGGTCGGTCGGGAGATCCTCTCCCGGAGGGGACGGGTCGGGGAACCGTCCGGCCTGGAGCGAGGCGTCGATCGGTCCCGTGTCGGTGCCCGCGTCGAAGCACCCGTCGTTGCCGACGTCGAGGTAGCAGAACCCCGGGTCGGACGGGAATCGTAGTCGAGCGCGCTCGCGCGTCCCGGCAGCGAAGCGAGGAAGAGGGTTGCGACCGATGCGATGACTCGAATCCGGCGGCTCACGTGACCTCCGTTCCCGTCCAGAAGAGCCCATGTTTCGGACGGACCCGTTCTCATGCCGCGGCGGGCCATGGACCGTCAAGACACTTCGAGGCTCTTGGCCGACTCGGCGCCCGACGGAGCCAGCCCGCACTGGACACGCGTCGCCGGCTGAGCAAAGGGACGCCATGCGCATCGTCCGCTGGGTCCTCGGCGCGATCGTCGCCGTTCTTGTCCTCGTCGCACTTCTCGACACGTTCGGCGGCTACGCCTTCGACGGACCGCTCGGTCCGATTCCGGGCGGCGCCTTCGTGGGACCGGTCGATCCGGATCCGGATCCCGACTGGTCGAACCTCGAGGAGGTGATCGAGCTCGAGATCCGCCCCGAGAAGCCGTGGTCGCTCAGCGTGTGGAACACCGTCATCGATGGCGAGTTGTACGTGCCGTCCGCGCAGGGCGCGCGGCGACGCTGGACGTCGGTCGCGCTCGCCGATCCGCGCGTTCGCGTCCGTACGAACGGGAGGATCTACGAGCGCCGCATCGAGCTCGTCGAGGACGAGGCGCTCCGGCGGCGCGTCGGCGCTTCGATCGCGGAGCGCTACGACCTCGGCGACAGCGACGAATCCGACCTCGAGACGACCTGGTTCTTCCGCCTCGCCCCGCGTTAGGCTTGGGTCTCGACCGGAGCGGAGGTCAGTCGGTACGATAGGCGGTCTCGCCGCCGACGACGGTCTCGAGGACGCGGAGCCGGTCGATGCCCTCGGGATCGTCGAGCGGCGAGCGGTCGAGGATGACGAGGTCGGCGAGCTTGCCGGGCTCGAGCGAGCCGCGGTCGTTCTCGAGAAACCGCTGTCGCGCGGCGTCGATGGTGATCGCGCGCAGCGCCCGCAGCGGTGTCACGCTCTGCTCGGGACCGAGCACACGACCGCCGGTCGTGCGCCGGTTCACCGCACTCCACACGATCCGCAGCGGTTCCATCGGCACGACCGGCGTGTCGGCGTGCAACGCGAACGGGATGCCGCGCCGTGCCGCGCTGCCCGCGGGCGAGATGCGCGACGCGCGCTCCGGACCAAGGAAGCGCTCGTAATGCCGGTCGCCCCAATACCAGGTGTGGAGGACGAAGAAGCTCGGGAT
>VGTG01000236.1 GCA_016874795.1 Deltaproteobacteria bacterium
CACAGGATCGTCTCGCAGGACGACCTCGAGCCGGTCTTCGGCCACACGCCGCACGAGGGCTTCGACTACGAGACCTACACCGAGGGTCTCAGCACCGGCGTGACGTACGAGCTGCCGTACACCGCGATCCAGCAGCCGACCGCGCAGGATTAGTTCGACGAGGCGCGCGCCCCCTCGCTCCACGCGGCGAAGCCCAAGCGGTGCCTCACGCCCCGCGCTCGCTGCGCTCGGCCGGGCTATGCGCGCGGAGGGTTCGCAAGTTGAGGCGCTAGCTTGCCTCAGCACACCGTCAGCGGGGCGAAACGGGCGATCAGCTTCTTGATGCCCGCGCGATCGAACTGAACGGTGAGCTTCGTGCTGTCGCCTTCCCCCTCGGTGCGGCGCACGACGCCCGCGCCGAACTTCGGGTGGTGCACGCGCGTGCCGATCCGGAGGTTCGTCGCCTCGCCGCCCGGCGCTTCCTGGTTGACGCTGTAGTCGATCCGTGGCTCGCCCGGCAGCTCGGTCTGCCGTCGAGCCGCGAAGATCGGCGTCTCGAACACGAACGAGTCCGAAGGCGACTCGCCCCGCTCGTGGTCCTTCTCCCAGAGACCGACCTTGTGGATGAGGTCGGTCGGGATCTCGCGCAGGAAGCGTGAGGGCGGATTCCGCTGCATCGCCCCGGACAGTACGCGGAACTTCGCGCGCGACAGATGCAGCACCTCGCGCGCTCGCGTCATCCCGACGTAGCAGAGGCGACGCTCCTCCTCGACGGTTCCCTCGTCGAGAGAGCGCGCGTGCGGGAAGACGTGCTCCTCCATGCCGACGAGGTAGACGACCGGGAACTCGAGACCCTTGGAGTTGTGGAGCGTCATCAAGCTGACGGTCGAGCTCTTGCCCTCGTGGGCGTCGAGGTCGGAGATGAGCGCGGCCTGCTCGAGGAACGCCTCGATGGCGGTCACGCCGTCCGGCATGGCACCGTGCGCGTCGACCTCGCTCGCGGCGCCGATCAGCTCCTCGAGGTTCTCGACGCGCGAGGCCGCCTCCTCCGTGTTTTCCGCCTGGAGCCGGGCGAGGAGACCGGTCTCGTGGATCACCGCGGTGACGACTTCCGCGAGGCTGACACTCGGCCTTGCCCCGACCGCGCGGAGCCGCGCGAGGAGCTCCGAGAAGTCGGCGACCCGTGAAGCGCTCGCGCGCGCGAGCCCGACGCTCTCGGGATGGATTTGCAGGCGTTCGAGAACCGCGCCGATCGACGAGCCGGAAGCGCGCGCTTCCTCGGTCAGCGCCGCGACCGTCGCCTGCCCGATCCCGCGCGACGGCACGTTGATCACGCGCACGAGGCTCACGTCGTCGGCCGGGTTCACGAGGAGGCGGAGGTACGCGAGGACGTCCTTGACCTCCTTCCGATCGTAGAACCGGACACCGCCCACGAGGACGTAGCGGATGCTCCGCCGCACCAGCTCTTCTTCGAGGACACGGGACTGCGCGTTCGTGCGGTAGAAGACGGCGACCTCGCCGGCGGAGCGGCCGCGGGACGTCTCCGCTCCGATCTGCGTCGCGACCCACCGCGCCTCGGCGCGATCGTCGGGCATCACCGCGAGCGTGACTTTCTGGCCCTCGTCGTTCTCGGTCCAGAGCCGCTTCCCGTGCCGGCCTGCGTTGCGCTCGATGACCGCGCTCGCCGCCGCGAGGATGTTTCCGGTCGAGCGGTAGTTCTGCTCGAGGCGGATGACGTGCGCATCCGGGTGATCGCGCTCGAACTCGAGGATCGCGCGCACCGTCGCGCCGCGGAACCCGTAGATCGACTGATCGTCGTCGCCGACGACGCAGAGGTTGCCGGTGCGTCCGGCGATCGAGTCGATCAGGAGGTACTGTGCGTGGTTGATGTCCTGGTACTCGTCGACGAGGACGTGGCGGAAGCGTCGCTGGAACGCGGCACGCGTCGGCTCGTGCTCGCGGAGGAGGCGCACCATCGCGGTGATCAGCCCTCCGAAGTCGAGCGCCCCGGCGCGCGCGAGAAGCTCCTCGTAGCGGAGCGCGGCGCGAAGTAGCGTCTCGTCGCGGAATCCGTTCCCGCCCGAGCGCCGCGTGAGATCCTCCGCCTGGTTTCGTGCGCGATCGACGTAGGACCGCAGAGCGCGCGGCGGGACGACGTCCTCGGAGATCTGGCTCTCCTCGAGCGCACGACGGCAGAGCGCGAGCTGATCGGCGTCGTCGTAGATCGCGAAGCCGTTCGGAAGCCCGATCTTTCCCGCGTGGCGGCGCAGCCAGCGCGCGCACGTCGAGTGAAACGTGCCGACGGTCAGCCCGGCGAGGTCGCCTCCGAGCAAGCCCTCGAGCCGCTCGCGCATCTCGCGCGCCGCCTTGTTCGTGAAGGTGACGGCGAGGATCTCTTCCGGTGCGGCGCCTTCGCTCTCGATGAGACGTGCGATCCGGAACGTCAGGACGCGGGTCTTGCCGCTTCCGGCTCCCGCGAGCACGAGGAGAGGACCTTCTCCGTGCGTGACCGCTTCGCGTTGCGGGGCGTTGAGCTGACCGAGATCGATCACCGATCGACGAAGACTAGCGGACGGCGTCGCGAAGGAAAACCGGCGTGTCACTCCCGCCATAACGGCGAGGGAAGTGCGGCGCGCCGTCTGGAAACGTCGCGTCGATCGCGCGCGCGAGCTCGGCGCAACCGCCCGTCCCGGCCGCGCAGGCCGCGGTCGCGGGCACGAGGTTCGGCTCCGGATGGTCGAACACTCGGTAGAGACGATCGCCGTCGAAGTTTCCAAGGAGCTCGAGGCCGGGTGGATACGTCCAGCTCGGGCGCATCCGCTCGGGGAGGTACGCGTCGTGCACGACGACGTACCGGACGTTTGTCATGCGGATCAGAAGGTCGAGCGCCTTCTCGTCCGGCAGCCGCTTGACGACGAATCGAACGAAGCGCTCGCTTTCCGGCCTGTAGCCACTGCTGCCGTTCAGCAACGGCTTCCAGTGACGCGTGCTCTGCACCTGATACTCGGTCGCGTGGAGTCCGAGGGAAGCGGCGAACGGCACTTCGAGTACCGGTCCGTCCGGGAGCCGCCCCAGCTCGGCATACACCGCGGGCTCAGGCGAGCGGCGGAGCTTGAGGTCGAGCCGATGGATTCCGTAATCCCAGGCGATCACGCTCACGAACGCGGCCGCGACGAGAGCCGCCGCCGCGGCGCCGACGCGGAAGCGCCGCAGGAGCCGATCGAAGCCGCCGCCAGCCAGCACCGCCCATCCGAAGACCACCATCAGCGCGAAGCGACCAGGCGCGCGCATCGTCGAGAACCCAGGGCCCCAGCCCATCAGCCATCCCCAGGGAAGCCTGAGCTCCGTTGCGCCGATGGAAAGGGTCGGACCGAGCGAGAAGAGATAGCTCGCGAGCGTGACGCAAAGCGCGCCTGCGAGCATGCGGCGAAAGGCCCCGGTCGCGCGAGGGATTGCCGCCACGCCGAGCGCCGCGAGAAGGAGCGGAATCGCACCGAGGTACGCGAAGAAGCCGCGGTCGAGCCGCCCTCCTTCGCTCGCCGCGATCAGCGCCGGGGTGAAATAGTTTTGCAGCGGATGGTTCGAGAGCCAGTACATCGAAGCCGGATCCTGGCCGAAGTCCGGCAGCGCGCCCGTCGCTCGAACGCCGACGTAAGGCAGGCTCAGGAGACCGACGACGCCGAACGCGAACGCGAGCGCGATCGCGGTCGCGACGACGCCGCGGGACGAGACCCCGCCGCGCGCCGCACACGCGACGCCGAGCAGGAAGAACGGCAGCGCGATCACCGCCATGTACGCCATGTAGTACGAGCACAGGAGGTGTAGGAGGAGACACGCGGTGAAGAGCAGCCCGTCCGTCCACCGCGCCGTGAAGAGGGTTCGGTCGAGAAACAGGAGCGCCAGGGGGAAGTACTGCCCGCTCAGGAGATGCGAGTGGTACAGCATGTCCAGGCGCGCTGGCGCGAAGGAGTAGACGAAGCCGCCGACGAAGCTCGCCGCGCGCGCCGCTCCCATGTGACGGAGGAGCGCGTACATCCCTGCTCCCGAGAGAGCGAAGCACAGCAGAACGTCGAGCTGGTATGCGAGGACGGCGTTCCCGGTCGCGGCGAAGAGCGGGCCGATCTCGAGCGCCTTCCCGATAGCGTGCTCCGAGTAGGCGAGCGCCCGCGGCGCCGGGTAGAAAATGTTCGCGTCGAACAGCGACGTCGGATCCGTTGTCAGCGCGTGCCAGGTCCACGCATAGATCCACAGAGTGAGCTGCATGTCGCGGAGAGTGATCGCTTCGAGCGCCCCGGTGCGATTCATCGTGAACCAACCGCCGAGCCAGACGCGCCGCGGATCGAGCGTCGCGTTCGCCGGATCTGAAAAGAGCGGCCACAGCAGCACGAACGCGAGAGCACCATAGAGGGCGCAGACGAGCACGGCTTCGCCGAGTCGCCGCCAGCGGGCGGAGGGCGTGGGCACCGGAGACTTCGCTACCACCCGCCGTGGACAATGCACACGGGCCGCGCTAGGTGTCGCGCGCGACTACGCCGATGCGCAGGTTCTACTTCGAGGCGTTCCTCATCTCGCTGGCGGTCATCCTCCTCGAGGTCTGTTACACGCGCATCTTTTCGTACAAGCTCGTCTACTACTTCACCTACCTCGTGATCGGCGTGTCGCTGCTCGGCCTCGGAGCCGGAGGCGTGATGCTCGTCACGTTCGAGCGCCTGCGTCGCCTCCCGCCGCAGAGGCTGATCTTGTGGTGCACACTGCTCGCCGGAGCATCCGTCGGTGCGGGCTACTTCCTCGTGGCGCTCGTTCCGCTGAACCTGTTCTCGATGGTGGTCGACCTCTGGCAGGGGAAGGTCGGCCTGCCCGCGTTCGAGGCCGCGAAGCTGGCGCTCGTCCTCTTCACGCTCTTCATTCCGTTTCTCGCCGCGGGGACGGCGCTCGCGACGATCTTCTCCTCGCAGACGGAGGACATCGGCAAGCTCTACTTCTCCGATCTGATCGGCGCTGCGCTCGGCTGCGCGATCGTCATCCCCGCGATCACCTGGGTGACGCCGCCGGGGACCGTCTTTCTCAGCGGCCTCGCGTTCGCGCTCGCGAGCGTACCGCTCGCACGCGAGGCGGGGCGAAGCTGGAGCACGACCGCGATGGCGCTCGCCGCGGTCTTCGTCGTCGCGGTGCTCGGAGCGGGACGCCTGCCGGATCCCGTGCGCGACGACGTCAAGGGAGCGGAGCCGATCAGCTCGGTGTTCTCACGGTGGAGCCCCGTCTTCCGCGTCGACGTCGTGCCGGCCCCCGGCGTCGAGCCTCCGACGAACTTTCTCGTGCACGACGGAACGCTCGGCTCCGTCATGCTGAAGTACGACGGCGATCGAAGCTCGCTCGACCGCTACGACGCGACCGACCGCGCGTATCCGTTCCGCGTGCTGTCGCCGGGCCCGAACGTCGCGATCATCGGCTCGGCGGGCGGCAACGAGATCCTCGCGTCGCTGCACTTCGGCGCGCGGCACGTGACCGGCATCGAGCTGAATCCGGTCACCGTCTCGCTTCTCACGGATCACTTCGCGGACTTCAGCGGTCGTCTGACGGAGCTCGACGAGGTCACGATCGTCAACGCGGAGGGACGCTCGTTCCTGAAGAGCTCCGGCGAGGTATTCGATCTGATCTGGCTCGTCGCACCGGACAGCTACGCCGCGATGAACGCGGCGACGTCCGGCGCGTTCGTCCTCTCGGAGAGCTACCTCTACACGCGCGAGATGATCGAGGAGACCCTCGAGCACCTCTCGCCGGGCGGAATCCTCTGCGCGCAGTTCGGCGAGATCGACTACGACGTCAAGCCAAATCGCGTCGTGCGCTACCTCGGCACCGCGCGCGCCGCCTTCCAGGAGCTCGGGATCCCCGATTTCGCGCGCCACGTTCTCGTCGCGGTCTCGCCGGGATTCGGGCGTCTCGAGACGGCGACCGTCCTGATCAAGCGCTCGCCGTTCATCGCGGCGGAAGTGGAGCGCTTCCTCGCGACGGCGAACGGGCTTGCCGGCGCGCGCGTCAGCTATGCCGGCCCGGAAGGCCGTTCGACGAGCCCGATCTCCCGCGTGATCGCGGACGACGAAGGCGGGCTCGCCGATTTCTACGAGCAGTATCCCTACCAGGTCGAGCCGATCAGCGACGACTCGCCGTTCTTCTGGCACTTCGTCGGGTTCGACCAAGCGCTCCTCGGCGGCTCCGGATTGCAGGGGTTCAACGTCGAGGAGGGAATCGGCGAGCGGATCCTCGTCGTGTTCCTCGTCTTCGCGGTCGTGTTCGCCGCGATCTTCCTCCTGGCACCGCTCGCGTTGCTGCGCGACGTCTGGCGCACGATCCCGTACAAGGCGCGCGTCGGGACCTACTTCGCCTCGATCGGTCTCGGGTTTCTCTTCATCGAGATCTGCCTGATCCAGCGGCTGACGCTGTTCCTCGGCTATCCGACGTACTCGCTGACCGTGACGCTCTTCGCGCTCTTGATCTCGACGGGCGTCGGCAGCTTGCTGAGCGAGCGGTGGGCGAGCGCGCGGAACCGGGCGCTTTCTGTGCTGCTCGGGGCGGTCGCGGTGCTCGTCGGCTTCTACGAGCTCGGTCTCGACGCGCTCTTGCAGCAGGGCGTCGGCTGGCCGCTCGCGGTGCGCATCGCCGTGACGATCGCACTCCTCGCTCCGCTCGGTCTCTGCCTCGGCGCGTTCCTGCCGCTCGGTCTCGGGACGGTCTCGGCGCTGACGCCGCATCGCGAGGCGTACGTCGCGTGGTGCTGGGCGGTGAACGGGTTCACGTCG
>VGTG01000237.1 GCA_016874795.1 Deltaproteobacteria bacterium
CATCCGGATCGCCCTCTCCCGCACCTCAGGTGCGAACCTCGTCGGTCTTCCCATGACTCCATCCTTTCCAAGAAATGGAGCCTCCGGGAAACCCGGGGCGATTCATTTACGGAGTTGACCGCGTTCATGCTGCGGTTGCCACGCTGCCGGACCGATGCTCGCCATCGAGCCGGCTTCCCGACGACCTGGCGAGTCGGTCAGAGGCTAGTGGTCCGCAGCGGCTCCTCGCACTCCGCCGCGACGACGTCGTCGAGCGTCTCGCGCCGCGACATCAGCGTCGCGCGCCCCTCTTCCCACCACACCTGCGGCGCACGCCCGAGCGAGTTGTAGTTCGAGCTCATCACCGCGCCGTACGCGCCCGCATCGTGCAACAAGACGAAGTCGCCGGGCTCCGGTGTCGGCAGATCGCGCGGCTGGACGATCTCCGCCGCGTCGCGCGTGAAGACGTCGCCCGATTCGCACAGCGGACCGGCGACCGCCCACGCCTCTGGCGGTCCGAGCCGATCGCCGACGACCGAGATGCGATGGAACGCGCCGTACATCGCCGGTCGTACGAGGTCGACGAAGCCGGCATCGACCATCAGGAAGCCGTGGCCCTCGCCCTTCTCGTTCGTGCGCGTGTGCTTCCGGTCCGCGACGCGCGCGACCACGGTCGCGCACGGCGCGACGAAGAAGCGTCCCGGCTCGATCTCGACGCGGATGTCGCGGCCCGTGCGGGTGCGAAACGACTCCTGCGCCGAGCGAAGCGTCCGCCCGAGCGGGCCCAGGTCGGGAGCGAACGAGGGATCCCGATACGAATGCGGCAGACCGCCGCCGAAGCTCACCGCGCTGCACGACGGGAGGCCCGGCAGGAGGTTCTCGAAGACGAGCGCGAGACGCGCGACGTTCTCGTTGAACTCCTCGACCTCCGGGCCGCTGCCGACGTGTGCGTGCAGGAGCGTCACAGGGAAGCCGTCGCGCTCGGCCGCGGCGGCGAGCGGCAGCAGGTCGTCGAGCCAGATCCCGTGCTTCGAGCTCGGACCGCCCGTGTCGGTCGCGCGCACGTGTCCGTGACCGAATCCCGGATTGACGCGAAGGCCGACCGGCCCGCGGTAGCCGGCTTCGGCGAGCGTCCGGAGCTGGCCCGGCGAGCCGAGATTCGGGAGGACGCGCTCGCTCCGGATCACGTCGAGCGCGTTGTCGCGGAAGACGTCCGCCGTCAGCAGGACGACGGGCGGCTCCGCGCCCATCGCGAAGCCGGCGCGCTTCGCGCGCAGGACCTCGTTCCCGGAGACGGCGTCGATCCAGACGCCGCTCTTCTGCATCTCGCGCAGCACGAGGTGCGCCGAGCACGCCTTCATCGCGAAGCGCGCCGCGAGAGACGGACCCGCGACCAGGTCGCGGATCGTCGCGATGCGCTTCCGCAAGACGTCCGCCTCGTAGAAGAGGAACGGCGTGCCGATCTCGGCGGCGAGTGCACGAAGGAAGGCGGGATCGGAAAGCGGATGAGCGGCCATGGCCGGTGACTGCCACCCCGCACTCGCGTCTTCAAGCGGCGCCGCAGCGGCGGTCCTCTCTCTCCGCGATCGTGGAGTCGGGATGACGCCGGCGGCGCCTGCGTGGTAGGGGAAGGGGCGATGCGCGTTCCGTTCACCAAGATGCACGGGCTCGGCAACGACTACGTCTACGTCGACGCGTTCCGGACGAAGATCCCGGACCCGCCCGCCCTCGCCCGCCGCATCTCGCCGCGCCGCACGGGCATCGGCTCCGACGGCCTGATCCTGATCGCTCCCTCGGACTCCGCCGACTGCCGGATGGAGATGTACAACGCGGACGGCAGCCGCGGCGAGATGTGCGGCAACGGCATCCGTTGCGTCGCGAAGTACGTCTACGATCACGGCATCGCGCAGCGACCGGAGCTTCGCATCGAGACCGACTGCGGCATCAAGACGCTCGGCGTCCGGGTCCAGGGCGGGCTCGTCTACGAGGTCGCGGTCGACATGGGACCGCCGCGGCTCGAGCCGGACGCTCTCCCCATCCGCTCGGAGGCGCCCGTCGTCGACGCGCCCTTCGAGGTCGGCGGCCAGACGCTCCGGATCACCTGCGTCTCGATGGGCAATCCACACTGCGTGACCTTCGTCGACTCGACGGAGCACGCGCCGGTGACGACGCTCGGACCGATCGTCGAAAAGCATCCGTTCTTCCCGCGTGGCGTCAATGTCGAATTCGTCCAGGTCCTCGAAGCCGCGCCGAGCGCGCGCCTCCGCATGCGCGTCTGGGAGCGCGGCTCCGGTGAGACCGCCGCGTGCGGGACCGGAGCTTGCGCCGTCGCGGTCGCGGCCGCGATGACGGGACGCGGGCGGCGCGACGTGGAGATCGAGCTCCTCGGCGGCCCGCTCCACGTCGAGTGGCGCGAGTCCGACGGGCACGTCCACATGACCGGGCCCGCGACCGAAGTCTTCGCGGGAGAAATCGAGCTATGAGCACGTCCTTCCCCTTCCCCGGCTCGCTGGTGGCGTTGATCACGCCGTTTTCGGGAGGCTCCGTCGATCACGGGGCGCTCGAGGCGCTCGTCGAGAAGCAGATCGCGGCCGGACAGAAGGGGCTCGTCCCCTGCGGGTCGACGGGCGAGTCCGCGACCTTGACGCATCAGGAGCACACGCAGGTCGTCGCGACCGTCGTCCGCGCCGCGAAGGGACGCGTCCCGGTCGTGGCGGGCACCGGCTCGAACGCGACGGCGGAAGCGATCCGCTTGACGCGCGAGGCCGAGGACGCGGGCGCCGACGGCGCTCTCCTGATCTCGCCGTACTACAACAAGCCGACGCAGGACGGCATCGTCGAGCACTACACGGCCGTCGCCGAGGCGACGTCGCTGCCGCTGATCGTCTACAACATTCCCGGCCGCACCGCCTCGACGATGGAGGTTCCGACGCTCGCGCGGCTCGCGCAGGTCGACAACATCGTCGCCGTCAAGGAGTCGACGGGCTCGATCGACCGCGTCATGGACACGATCGCCGCTTGCGGGAGCCGGATGGCCGTCCTCTCCGGGGACGACTCGCTGACGCTACCGATGATCGCGATGGGCGCGAGCGGCGTGATCTCGGCCGCGGCGAACGTGATCCCGGCGGAGATGGCGGGCCTGACCGACGCAGCGCTCGCGGGAAGGTGGGACGAGGCGCGTCGGATCCACTATCGCGTGCTGCCGCTTCTCCGGGCGCTCTTCCTCGAGTCGAACCCGATCCCGATGAAGGCCGCGGTCGCGATGCTCGGCGGCTGCCGGGACGAGCTTCGCCTGCCTCTCCGCCGCATGGCGCCGGAGCCGCGCGCGCAGCTCCGCGCCGCGATGAAGGCCCTCGGCCTTCCGATCGAGCCCGCGACGGACGAGGCCCGCGTTTGAAGCCCGACCCGGTCCGGCTCGCGATCGCCGGCGCCGGTGGCCGGATGGGACGGATGCTCCTCGCACAGGCGGCGCTGCGTCCGGGCGTCCGGGTCGCGTCCGCGTTCGAGGCCCCGGACCACGACGCGGTCGGAGCCGACGCGGCGAGCCTCGCCGGAATGCCGGGCTTGGCGGGAGTCCGCGTCGTCGACGACGCCGCCCAGGCGATCTCCGCGGCCGAGGTCCTGATCGAGTTCACGCTACCGGCTCCCTCGCTCGAGCACCTCCGCGTCGCGGCGGACGTCGGGCGCGGCGTCGTCCTCGGAACGACCGGGTTCACCGCTGCGCAGCAGGAGGAGATCGACCGCCTGGCCGAGCGGATCCCCCTGCTCCAGGCCTCGAACATGAGCGTCGGCGTCACCGTCCTCGCCGAGATCGTCGAGGAGGTCGCGCGTCGCCTCGGGGCGGGCTTCGACATCGAGGTGGTCGAGACGCACCATCGCCACAAGCGGGATGCCCCCTCCGGGACGGCACTCACGCTCGCTCGCGCCGCGGCGATCGGGCGGGGGGCGAACCTCGAGAGCTGGGCGATCCACGGTCGATCCGGCATCGTCGGGGAGCGTCCGGACGAGCAGATCGGAATTTTGGCACTGCGCGGCGGCGACGTCGTCGGCGACCACACCGTCGCCTTCTACGGGACGGGCGAGCGGCTCGAGCTCACGCACCGCGCCCACAGCCGCGAAGCGTTCGCCTCCGGGGCGCTCCGCGCCGCCGAATGGCTCGCCGGCCGCGCCCCCGGCCGCTACTCGATCCGCGACGCGCTCCACCCCGCCTGACTCTTGAGGCTGACGGTCGCGTCCGCTATGTAAGCGCGGCAGAAACGCTCCCGCGGTCCCATAGGGAGGCGGCGGCGCGGACGACGACGGAGCGAGGCGGGGAGGGAGCGACCACGATGCCGCACCGGGCCTTGATCGGCGTCGGATCGAATCTCGGCGAGCGAGCCTCCAACATCCACGAGGCGCTCGAGCGGCTGTCCCAGCTTCCCGATACCCGCGTCGTCCGGATGTCGTCGCTCTACGAGAGCGAGCCGCACGGCGACGCGAAGACCTGGTTCGTCAACGGCGTCGTCGAGGTCGAGACCGAGTTCAAGTCCGCCGATCTCCTGAAGAAGCTGAAGGCGATCGAAGAGGCGATGGGCCGGAAGCGAGTCAAGGGCAAGCGCTGGGGCTCGCGCATCATCGACCTGGACATCCTCTTCTTCGACCAGGAGGTCGTCTCGGGGCGCACCCTCAAGATCCCGCACCCGGAGATCGCGAACCGGCGCTTCGTCCTGCTGCCCCTCGCGGAGGTCGCGCCGCAGCAGAGCCATCCCGAGCTGGGACAGACCGTCTCCCAGATTCTGGCCACGACGAAGGACCGGAAGCGGGTCACGCTTCTGCCTCCGAGCGCCGCGCGCAAGTCGACGGCGTGATGCGCGGGTCAGGAGGACTCCTCGCGCTCGAGCGCGCGACGGGTCGCTTCGATCGACTTCTCGAGCGCCGCGACCTCCGCCGCGAGCCGCTTCCCGCCGTCGGGCGCCGAGAGCACTCCCGGATCGTCGACGACCGCGGCATAGCGTTCGAGGACCTCGCGAAAGCGCGCCAGGGAATCGAGATCCGGATAGCGCTGCGCCGCGATCCGCGCGAAGTCGCGCGCGCGCTCGAGGGGATAGACGAACTCTGCCCAATCCTCGAGCGCTACCGTACGCCCGCTCGCCGAAAGGCTCTGAAGCTTTCGCGAATACTGGTCGAGAAGCTCGAGGTGCATCGCCATCACCTCGGAATAGCGGCTCCAGTAGCAACCCGTGGCGAGCAACAGGCTCACGGCGAGCACGAGGTGACGTGCCGCAACCTTGACGCTCTGCATCGGGCCTCTTAGCATCAAACTCGGCTCTCGTACGGTCATGTCCGCGCTGCCACTCATCTACTTCGAACGGTTGCTCGAGGACTCTCCGGATATCATCGTCGCGGTCGATCGGCACGGACGGATCATCTTTTTCAATGACGGTGCGCGGACGGCGCTGGGCTACTCGTCCAGCGAGGTTCTCGGACGCCACGTCCAGATGTTCTATCCTTCGCTCGACGACGCTCGCTCCGTGATGGCGGCGATGCGCGATCCGTTGATCGACTCGCCGGGTAAGGTGCGGAACTTCCAGACGACGTTCGTCACCCACACCGGAGAGCGCGTCGCCGTCGCGATCTCGGGCGCGCTGATCTACGATGAGACGGGCGCGGAGAGCGGCTCGATCGGCTTCGCGAAGGACCTGCGCGAGATCCACCGTCAAGACCAGCTCGCGACGCTCGAGGAGATCGCGGTCAGCGTCGCGCACGAGGTGAACAACCCGCTGACCGCGATCCTGAACAACCTCTCTCTGCTCGGCTCGGAGATCCGCGTGCTCGGCGGCACGGACCAACCGTGCGACGTCGAGCTCGAACGGATCGACTCGATCGAGAGCTCGGTGACCAAGATCCAGACGATCGTGAACCGGCTTTCGGCCATGGCCGGCGCCCGCCGCTACGGAACGCGCGAGTACCTTCCGGGAACGCGAATGGTGGACCTGTCGTCGGACGACGTCAGCCGCGCCGCGACGCCCCAGCCCCGCGCGACGGCTCCGACGAGCGGCGAGCTGCCGCTGCGCGGTCTGCACGTGCTCGTCGTCGACGACGACCTCGCGGTCTGCCATTCCGTCGGCGACGTGCTGCGCGCGCAGGGTTGCGACGTCGAGACGGCGACGTCGGGAGCGCACGCGCGCGACCTCGTCGACGAGCGTCCGTTCGATCTCGTGCTGAGCGACGTTGTGATGCCCGACGTCGATGGATACGACCTGTTCATGTTCATCCGCGAGCGGCACCCGGAGACGCCGGTGGTCCTGATGACCGCGTTCTTCTACGACCGCGATCACATCATCAAGCGATCGAAGATCAACGGCCTCGACGGCGTGCTCTTCAAGAAGCCGATCGAGCCCGCTCGGCTGGTCGAGATCGTCCGCGAGCGCTGCGGTCGCTGAGCACGAGCTCGCCGCATGGCGATTCGGATCAACCGCGTCTACACGCGCACCGGCGATCGCGGCACGACGCGCCTCGTGGGCGGCGGCGAGGTCCCGAAGGATTCGCGCCGCGTCGAGGCGTACGGAACCGTCGACGAGCTGAACAGCATTCTCGGTCTCGCGCGCGTCTTCAACGAAGACGCCCTCCGCGCGAAAGGCCGGAGCCGCTCGGCCCGGGCGGCGTCC
>VGTG01000238.1 GCA_016874795.1 Deltaproteobacteria bacterium
CGCCGAGCTCGAGCCGTCCGCGTTCGATCTCGCGTATTGCCGGACGTTGCTTCTGCATCTGCCGGACCCGCGCGCGGCCGTCGCGAGCCTCGCCGCGGCCGTTCGTCCCGGAGGGTTCGTCTTCGCGCACGAGCCCGACATGTGCTTGTCCGTGGCGGTCGATCCCGAGCACGCCGCCGCGGAGACCTTCGCGGACGTGCACCGTCGCGTGTTCGCGGAGATCCGCAAGGGAAAGCTCTTCGACACGCAGCTCGGCCGCACGCTGCCGGCGCTGTTCCGCTCGCTCGGTCTCGAGGACGTGCGAGCGGAAGGGACCGCCGCGATGAATCGCGGACGCAGCGCCAACGCCGAGCAGATGACGCGGACGCTCCGCGACGCGCTCGGCCCCTTCCTCTTGAAGCGCGGCATCCTGACGCCCGAGGAGCTCGATCTCGTCCTCGCCTGCTACGACGATCCCGGGTTCGAGTTCCTGAGCGGCGTGCAGATGGCGGTGTGGGGAAGGCGTCCGGCGTAGACCGGAAGCTCACCACGCGCGCTCGGGCGCGGTGCGACCGCGTCCGAGCTGCACGAGCGTCCAGTCCTCGATCTCCCATACGTGCGCCCCCGATGGCGAGCCGACGACGGTGCGCACGAGATCGTCGCGGCTCTTGCGCGCGATCTCGTCGACCGGCGGGCGAATCAGGATCCAGCGAAGACCGGTCGTCTCCTGCAGGCCGTCGAGCGCCGCGAGAGCGGGAAGCGCGCGGATCTTCTCGTTCACCTCGATCCGACGCGGCGGCAGGTATCCGGTGTGACCGGTGATCAGCGGCTGTCGATGCCAGATGCTGCCGACCATCGCCTCCGCTTCGAGGTTCCGGCCGCGGTCGCGCGTCGGGAGCTCGAGGAGCGGGCCCGGTCCTTCCTTCGCGGTGATGCGGCCGACGACGCGGTACGTCTCCGCGTCGCGCGAGAGCGCGTCGATCGGCTCGACGGCGGTCGAGAAGAGTGCGACGCCGCGATCGGCGAGCAGGAGGAGCACGATCGCCGCGACGATCGCGAAGCCGAAGGGTCGCGGCAGACGGCGCATCGCGAGGTCGAGGAACGCCGTCGCGAGGATCGCCGCGCCGAAGCCCGCGAGCACCATGAAGCGCATCGTGAGGCGGAAGAACCTTCCGGGCAGGGCCGCGAGCTCGCCGAGCGCGCCCGGAAGCGAGAGCCGCTCGAGGAGGTCGAGCCCGCCCGCCGTGAAGAACATCCCCGCTGCGACGAGCGCGAGGCCCGCGCCGGCGAGACGCCGCCGCTTCGGCTCGACGAGCGCGAGGAGACCGAGCGCCGCCGGCACCGCGAGCCAGACCCCGAGGAGCTTCTGCGGTCCGAGGAGCAGTGCTCCCGCGGCGATCCGCTGGAGGCGCACGTTCGCGACCTCGCGCCGCGACTCGAAGTCCCAGACCTCGCCTCGATCGAGATAGGGAAGGGAGAGCACGCCGAGCATCGCGACGCCGACGAGCGCCGCGACGAACGCGAGCCGCACGAAGCGTGCGCGATCGGGAAGGGGCCGCATCGCCTCGGAGGTCCCCCACACGAGCGCGCCGACGAGGAGCATCGCCGCCATGTAGTAGGCGCTGAGGAAGCCGAGCAGGAAGACGGCGGCGAGGACGAAGCCGCGCGTGGCCGTCGGCTGCTCGCGCAACCGCGTCAAGCAAAGCGCGGCCAGCGGCAGGAAGAACGCGAGATTGTGCAGGAGATGCGTCGACGGCGGTGTCGTCAGCGGCCCGAGAGCGAAGAGAAGCCCGCCCGCCCACGCGGCGGCCGCGCCCATTTCGAGCGCCATGAGGAAGCGGTTCATCGCGAACGCCGCGAGCGGATAGGAGAGCAGCAGCACCACGTTCAGCGCGAGCAGCGGGTTCCCGGTGAGCACGAAGACCGGCGTGAAGACGAGCTGGTCCGTCAGGAAGTGCTCGGAGCCCGTGAGCTGAAGGGGCGTCGGGTAGTTGATCGGCGCGTCGAAGAGCGCGCTCGGCTCGGTCGTGAGAGCGTGCGAGACCCACCACAGGATCCAGATGTGGAGCCGCGTGTCCGGACGGCTCCCCGGCGCGAACTGGACGATCCGGTCGGCCGCTTGCGCCAGCCATGGGAGGGTGCAGGCGCCGAGCACGGCGACGTAGCTCAGCAGGACGAGCAGGGCGCTCCCGCGAGTCGACCGGCGTCCGGACGCCTCGGTCTCGTGGTCGACTGGCATCGAGCAGCGCGCGAAAAGTACCACACGCGGTTTGCGGCTTGCCAGCCGCGCCGAGGCCGCGGTTCTGGCTCCGCCTCGGTGTGACCGATACATCTCTCGCGTGTCGAGCCCGCCCCGAGCCCTGCCTGCGCTCGCGTGGCTCGGCTTCTACGGCGCTCTCGTCGTGTGGCTCACCTGGCCGCTCGGCGCGTACCTCGGCACGCACTTCGCGGACGTCAAGGCCGCGTGCCGGTTCGATGCGCCGCTCGATGCCTGGGCGCTCGCGCATCAGGCGCGTGCGCTCACGAGCGACTGGCTCTCGTTTCCGCACGCAGGCGCGTTCCATCCGTCCCGGTTCGCACTCTACTACGGCGAAGCGGGCTTCGGCGCGTTGCCTTTCTTCCTCCCGGCGTTCCTGATCACCGGCAATCCGACGCTCGCCGAGAACGTGATGATGCTCGCGTCCTTCGCTCTGACGGCGTGGACGTTGCACCTCGTCGCGCAGACGTGGACGGGCTCGGCCGCGGCGGGGCTCGCGGCCGCGGCGACGCTCCTGACGAGCCGGTGGCTCCTCTGGGAGTGGCCGCCGTGCTGCCCCAACTACGCCGTCCTGTTCTACTTCCCGGTGATCGTCGCGCTCGCGGCGGATCCCGAGCCGAGTCGCGGGCGAAGCATCGTGCTCGCGGTCGTCGCGGCTCTGCAGGCGTCCGTCAGCGTCTATCTCGCCGCCGCGGTGCTCGCGCCGCTCGCTCTCCTCGGGCTCGTGCGGACCGTGCGAGCGGAAACGCGAAGCGGCGGTCTCCGTCTGCTCGTCGTCGTCGCGGCGGCGGTGCTCCTCGTCGCACCGTTGTACTCGGGCTACCTGGTCGTGCGGCTCGAGAATCCGGACATCGCGGACCAGACGCTCTGGCGCACGGGCATCCCGCCGCTCCGGCTTCCGGCCGGTTACTTCGGATTCCTCTCGCCGATGGCGGTACCGTTCGCGGCGCTCGCGGTGATCGCCGCGGGAGCCGCGCTCCACCTCGCCTTCGCACCGCGCGAGGGCTCGCTCGTGCTGCGGCGAGGGTGGCGCGTCGCGGCGTTCTTCGCAGTCCTCGGGCTCGTCCTCTCGCTCACGCCGGAGGTGATCTGGTCTGGAGAGCGCGTTCGGCAGCCGCTCGCCGTGCTCGACGCGTGGCTGCCGCTCTATCGCGTGCTCCGCGTGCCGCTTCGCCTTGGCGTCGCGGGACTGATGGGTATCTGTCTTCTCGTCGGCCTGGCGTTCTTCGCGTGCACGCGCGCGCTCGAAGCGCGGGGACCGCGCGGCACCGCGGCGGCGGCGGCGCTCGCGGCGCTCCTCGCGCTCGCGATGCTCGGCGAGCGTCGCGCGGCGCTCGATCCCTTCGGCGTCCGCGTGCGGCCGTCGTTCGGCTCCTATCCGATCGCCGCCGCTCCGTCGCTCGACGGCGTCGTCGCCGCCGCTCTCGCGGACGGGAGCGGGCCCGTGCTCGAGCTTCCCGTCGGCGTCGATGGAACGCTGATCCCCGCCTGGCAGGTCGGTGCGATGTACCGCTCGATCGAGTACCGACGCCCGGTGCTGAACGGCTACCACGGCTACTGGCCGGCGGACTTCCCGGCGCGCTTGCGCCTTGCCGAGGCGCTTCCCGACGCGGCCGCGCTCGCCCGGCTTCGAGCGGAGACCGGTTTGACCGATGTCCTCGTCCGCCTCGACGACCTGCGGGGGCCCGCGCGCACGGCCTGGGAAGCGCTCGCCGAGCGCGGCGGCGGCGACGGCCTCCGACTCGTCTTGAGGCGCCCCGGCGTGCTTCTCTTCAACGTCTCCTCCGACCTCGCGCCCGCGCGAGACGCAAAGGATCCGAGCTGAGATGGAAGGAACGAACCTGTCGTTCGCCGAGCTGATGACGCTCGAGCCGATCGCCCTCGACCTCGTGCGCGGTACGGCGCCAGTCTATCCGTGGGGACGCGTCTACGGCGGGCTCGTCGTCGCGCAGGCGCTTCGTGCCGCGGCCGGCACCGTCGACCCGGCGCATCGCGTGCACTCGCTACACGCCTACTTCATCCGGGGCGGCACGTCCGACGAGCCGATCGCGTACGAGATCGATCGCATCCGGGACGGGCGCTCCTTCCTCACGCGGCGCGTGGTCGCGCGCCAGTCGTCGGGAGCAATCCTGAACCTCGACGCTTCCTTCCAGACGGAAGAGGCGGGCCAGGCCAACGTGCAGATCGAGCACCTCCCCGAGAACCTTCCCGATCCGGAGGCGCTTCCCGACGAGGGCTGGAGCCGTCTCCTCGACAACCGCGCCGTCCCGCTCGCCGATCGGCGCGGCCGCGCGCGCGCCTGGCTCAAGATGCGCGAGTCGCTCGGCGACGACCCGGTGCTGCAGGCGTGCGGGCTCGCCTACGCATCGGACGACGTTCCGATCGACGCCTGCGTTCGCCTGCACCCGCGCTGCCCGCCTCCGGAGGAGCGGAACGCGGAGTACGACGTCTTCATGTCCGCGAGCCTCGACCACGCCATCTGGTTCCATCGGCCGTTTCGCGCCGATGAATGGATGCTGCACGACGTGTCGAGCTACGGGCTCGGCGGAGCGCGCGGGCTCTCGATCGCGCGTCTCTTTGCACGCGACGGCCGCCACGTCGCGACGGTCACGCAGGAATGCCTTCTGCGGGAGCGGCGAATCGCCTGACCGGAAGTCCCTTCAGGCGCTCTTCGCGAGGACGTCCGCTTCGTCCTCGGCCTCTGCGGCTTCCGCCGCGCCGTTCGGCATCGGCAGAGGAAGCGTGCTCGCGCGCACCCTCCCGTAGCTCGAGCGAAGGGTCGCGCGGAGCGCCGAGACGTCGAGACCGAACTCCTCCATGAGATCCCGCGCGGAGAGGCCGCCGCGGCTCGGCCGGTCGTCGAGCAGCCACCGCAGCGCTTCCCAGCCGTCTCGTCCGCCCTCGCGGACGTCGGCGAACGCACGCAGCAGGACCGCGATCCGAAGACGCCGTCCGGGGTGGGCGTCCGAAACGCTCGATCGCTGCAAAGCGCGAAGGATCTGAGTCACGTTCGCGGTTCGTTGCTCGGTGCCGTGCATGGTGCTGCCTCCGCTCTCGAAGCCGGAGCGAGCCCGTGCACGTGAAATGCCAGCGCGTCGGGGCGACGCCGTCGAACCTCGACCTCGCGTTCGTGCGGACTTCGCGGCGTACTTGCGACCGCGACGGTCCTCTGGCGCTCATTTCTGAAGCAGCCGCTGTCAACTCCGCTTAACAGTGCGAACCGGATCGGTGGGTGGCGGGGAAGGGCGCGGCGGCTGCTACATCCTCTCTCCGAGGAGGGACGAAGCCGATCATGACGCCGAGGACGCTTCTGGTTGCGAACCGGGGCGAGGTCGCGATCCGGGTGATGCGCACCGCCGCGGATCTCGGGCTCCGCACGGTCGCCGTCTTCTCCGAGGACGACGCGCTGTCCCTTCACACCCGCCGCGCGGACGAGGCGCGCGCGCTCCGCGGCATCGGCCCCCCGGCGTACCTCGACGCGGAGCAGATCGTCGACGTCGCCCGAGCTGCGGGCTGCGACGCGATCCATCCGGGCTACGGGTTCCTCAGCGAAAGCGCCGCGTTCGCGCGTCTCTGCGGCGACGCGGGGATCCGCTTCGTCGGCCCGCGGCCGGAAGCCCTCGAGCTCTTCGGGGACAAGACGAGGGCGAGGGACTTGGCGAAGCGGCTCGGCGTCCCGGTCCTGCGCGGCACGGGGCCCGGGGCCGCCGAAGAGATCCGCGAATTCCTCGCGAGCCTGGGCGAGGACGGATCCATCGTGATCAAGGCGATCGCCGGCGGCGGCGGGCGCGGGATGCGGGTCGTCGAGCGCCCCGAGGACGTCGACCAGGCGTACCGCCGCTGTCGCTCCGAGGCGGAATCGGCGTTCGGAAACGGCGCGCTCTACGCGGAGGAAAGGATGCCGCGCGCGCGCCACGTCGAGATCCAGATCCTCGGCGACGGCTCGGGCGCAGCTCTCGTCCTCGGCGATCGCGAGTGCACGCTCCAGCGCCGCCACCAGAAGATCGTCGAGGTGGCTCCGAGCCCGAGCCTCGGACCCGGACTGCGCGAGCGCCTGTGCGGCGCCGCGCTCGCTCTCGCGGCGGAGGCGCGGCTCGCGAGCCTCGCGACCTTCGAGTTCCTCGTCGACGCGTCTGGGGCGTCTGGTGCGGCGGACGCCTCGGATCCGTCGCGCTTCGCCTTCCTCGAGGTGAACCCGCGGCTCCAGGTCGAGCACACGGTCACCGAGGAGACGACCGGGCTCGACCTCGTTCGCCTGCAGCTCGAAATCGCGGCGGGGAGGTCACTCGCCGAGCTGGATCTCACGCCGGCGCCCCGCGTGCCTTCGGGGTTCGCCGTGCAGGCGCGCGTCAACCTCGAGACGATGGG
>VGTG01000239.1 GCA_016874795.1 Deltaproteobacteria bacterium
CGAGTCGCCGGAGCCGGTGCGACAGACCGTGTTGGCGGGCGCAACCGAGTTCGCCGGGCAGGCGCCGCCCGCGCTCCCCGGACACCTCTCGCTCGGATCGCAAGCATCGCCCGAGCCGGCGCGACAGACCGTCGTCGACGGAGCGAAGACGTTGCTCGGACAGGCTTGACCGGGCGTGCCGCTGCAGACCTCGTTCGGGTCGCACGAGTCGCCCGACCCGGTGCGGCAGACGGTGTTCGCGGGCGCGACCGAGTTCGCCGGACAGGCGCCGCCGATCGTGCCGGGGCAGAATTCCGCTGGATCGCAGAGATCGCCCGATCCCGCCCGGCAGACCGTGCTCGGGGGCGACATGGAGTTCGTGGGACATGCCTGCCCCGCGACGCCGGAGCAGCTCTCCGTCGCATCGCACATGTCGCCCGAGCCGGCGCGACAGACGGTCGCCACGGGCGCGACCACGTTGGCCGGACACGACTGTCCCGAAACTCCGCTGCACGTCTCGTGGGGATCGCAAACATCACCCGTCCCGAGGCGGCAAATCGTGCCGGCGACCGCGATCTGGTCGGCGGGACATCCTTCGTCGGTAATTCCCGAGCAGAATTCCGGAGCGTCGCAGGAATCGGCGCTGCCGGGTCGGCAGAGCGTACCCGCCGGGCTCACGACGTCGGCAGGACACCCCTCTCCGGCGACGCCGCTGCAGACCGAGTCGGGGTCGCAGAGGTCGCCGGATCCGAATTCGCACGGGATCCCGGCAGGGAGGACGAAGTCTTCCGGGCACGACTCTCCCGCGACGCCGCTGCAGGCCTCGGACGGGTCGCACCAGCCTGACCCTTCGCGGCACTCGGTTCCCTCGCTCGTCACCACGTCCGAGGGACAGGTTGCCGAGGCGCCGGAGCAGGTCTCCGCCGGATCACACGCGTCGCCGGTCCCTGCGCGGCAGACGAACGTCGGGTTGCGGAACTGACAATCCGTCGGCCGACAGCAAGCCCCGAACGGTGCCTCGCATTCCTCACCCGACTCGAGCACGCCGTTGCCGCAGACGGCGCCGAATGCCGTCTCCCCGCCCAGCAGCACGAGGAGGGCGGCGAGGAGGGGAATCGAACGGATGGGCCGGGGGGGCGGGCGCAGGTGAGGCGGCATTCGAGTTTCCAGTGTGGGCTTGGGGCCATATCTGCTCTGCAGGGGCGTGACAAGGACCAACTTCGGACGTTCGGTCCATCGCACCGCGCCGCCGGTCCCTGGGACCTCGATCGATCCCGCGAGCCCTCTCGTGATGACGGTCGTCCGGCTGCGCCGCGGGTCGGAGGCGGCTGCTCCGCGGCAGGGCGAGCCCGATCGACATCGCGGTCTGATCGCACCATGCTTCAATCGTTCCGCGGCGGTGCGGGAAGGAGATAGCCGGTCGCGAAGGTCCCGAGCGATTCGACGAAGTAGACGAAGCGGTTTCCTGCGGCTGGGCCCACGGCTTCGAACGACACCCGGCCCGCACTCCCTGCCGCACCCGGTCCGATCGCGGCGACCAGGTGCGTCACCTCGACGCCGCTCGTCGCGCGGGTCGCCGGCGGAAGCACATCGCCCGTATTCCGTGCCGCGTGCAGATCCCACGTCTGTCCTGCCGCTGTCGCGCCGAGAGACGCTCCGTACGCGTCGGCGAAGGAGACGAAGAGGATCTGGTTGCCGCCCTTCTCGGCGGGCTCGAGCGCGTTGGGGTCGTAGTAGACGGAGAGGTCGAGCCTTTCGGGCTGGATCTGCTCCAGCACGACCGTGTCGCCGTCGATCGGCGTTCCCGCCGTCGCGACGTCGAACCCGCCATCGCGGCTCACGAGCGCACGGCGTGCCGCCGCCGGCGCACCCCAGGCGGAGAGCGTCCCCAGGTTCGCGACCGTGAAGCTCCCGGCGAGCGCATCGCTCGCGATCGCGCCGCCGGACCCGTCGACGGCGTAGGCGAGCGCCATTCCGGGCCCCGCGGCAAGGCCATCGTTGCGGAGCGCGCCCACGTCGATCGTCCGCGTTCCTCCCGGTGGGATCGCAGTGGTGCGCGCGGCGACCTCGAACGCAACCCCGATGCTCGCGTCGTAAAGAAGAAGCTTCACGTCGAGTGGAGCTTCGCCTTCGTTGGCGAGGTTCAGGAACGTCGTGAAGCCGTCGCGCGCGTCGTAGTAGAACACGAGCTGGTCACCGCGCGCGCCCGGCTGGACGACGACGGGATCGACCCGAACCTCGGCTGCCGCGCCGGGCGGCGGGACCGCCGGCAGGAGATAGCCCGTCGCGAAAGTGCCGAGCGACTCCTGGAAGAAGACGAGTCGGTTCGCCGCGCCGGCGTCCGTCCAGAGCCGCAGGCTGCCGGCGGCTCCTTCGACTCCGGGGCCCACGAGAGCGGCCAGGTGCGAGACCTCGACTCCCTCGGTCTGGTGCGTCGAAGCGGAGATCTCCCCACCGTCGTTGCGCGTCGCGCGAATCTGCCAGCTCGAGCCCTGTCGTGCGGCTCCCCCCGGCAGTCCGGAGACGTCCGCGAACGACACGAAGATCACCTGGTTGCCGCCCGCCGCGGCAGGCTCGAGGCTCGCTGGGTCGTAGTATACGGAGAGGTCGACGGCGGTCGGAGCGATCTGCTCCAGCACGACGTTCACGCCGTCGATGATGGCGCCGGGCTCCGCATCGACGAAGGCCAAGCCCTCGCGCCGCCACGCCTCGCGCGCGGCCGCCGGCCCGCCCCAAGCGGAGGAGGTCGCGAGATTCGCGACGGTGAAGTTCCCGGCGAGGGCGCCGCTCGCGATCGGCGCGCCGCCCGCGTCGACGGCCGTGGCGAACGCGACGCCGGCCGAGGCGGCGAGCCCCTGCGAGCGAAGCGAGCCCACGTCGATCGTGCGCGTACCGCCGGCGGGAATCGTCTCGAGCACCTCGCGCACCGCGGCGAGCTGTGCGTCGTAGAAGAGGACTTCGACGTCGAGCTCGACGCTGCCTTCGTTGGCGAGATTCACGAACGAGGTGAAGCCCTCACGCGCGTCGTAGTAGAAGACCGCCTGGTCGCCGAGCGCACGCGGCCGCGACCGGGCGAGGTCGGGGATCGGTGCGACCGTCGGTGCCGTGCCGGGTGTCGCGGTCGGCGTGGGCGTCGGGGTGGGCGTCGGCCCGACCGTGCCGTTCGTGAAGACGAGATCGTACTCGGGAGACGTGCCGTAGCCGGTCGCCGTGAGGCGAAACCGCAGCGGGAAGTCGCCGACCTCGCCCTCGGTGAGCGTCACCTGGTACTGCGGATGCGTGTGTAGATCCGGCGTCGAGCCGAGCAGCAGCGACTCTCCAGGTGCGTCGACGGTGCTCGCATCGCGCTGGATCGACATGCCCGGAGCGATCGCGACTACCTCGAGACGCACCTCCGTTCCCGCAGAGAGCGGAAAGAGGCCGGAGGACGGCGCGTTCGCGGTGCGGAAGCCTGGATCGACGGTGCTGTAGAGACAAAGGCCGCCGGCACAAAAGCTCTCGGTGACGCGATGCTTGCCTTCGAGACCTTCGCCGATGCCGGCGAGAGAGCCGCCCCCGGCCGCCGTCGAGTAGACGAAGATGTCGATGTCCTTCTGTCCCGCGCGGCAGAGCGCCGGGAGGAGAAGAGCGAAGAGGGCGTGGGCCAGTATGCGAATCTTCATCTCGGGTCTCATTCTCATTTTTCTTCGCCGAGCGGCGGGAGGAGGTATCCCGCTCCGAACGGGCCGAGCGATTGTACGACCCAGACGAGCCGGTTGGCGGCAGGTCCGCTCGTCGTGAGCTCGAGGCGTCCCGAGGAGCCGTCGGCGCCGGCTCCGAGGAGGGCCGGTAGGCTCGCGATCTCGACGCCGACGGCGTCGTGCGAGTCGCCCGGAAGCGCCGTGCCGTCGCTTCTCGTAGCGGCGAGGTTCCACGACACGTCTCCGCGTGTCGCCTCGAACGGCACTCGGACCACGTCGTCGAAGGAGACGAAGACGAGATCGCTTCGGCCGTTCGGCATCGTCGTGACGGAGAGCGGGTCGTAATAGACGGAGAGCTCGAGGGCGTCGGCCGAGAAGCGCTCGAAGACGACTTCGCCTCCGTCGATGACCGTGCCGAGAGGCGGCACGCTCACGTCGCTGCCCTGCACGAGCCGCGCCGCACGCGCGGCGCCCGCGTCGCCCCAGGCCGCCGAGGTCGCGACGTCCGCGATCGTGAAGTTTCCGGCGAGCGCGCGTGTGACGATCGGGCGCCCCTGCGAGTCGACCGCCGTGGCGAAGGCGAAGCCGAGCTGCTCGGGCAAGCCGGCCGTCCGGAGTGCCGCGACGTCGAACACGTGCGTTCCTCCGCCCGCGATCGTCGCGGCGGTCACGAACGGCGCAGCGAGCTCCGGGCCGTAGAGGAGGAGCTCGACGTCGAGCATCGAGCTGCTGACGTTGGCGACGTTCAAGAACGTCGCCGCGTCGGCGCGCGCGTCGTAGACGAAGACGACCTGATCGCCGCGCGCCGAAGGTCGCTCGAGCACGAGGCCCGGTAGATTCCCGACCGTGGGTTCTGGGGACGGCGTCGGCGAGGGCGTCGCCATCGTCGCGGTTGGGGCAGGTGCGGACGGGGAGGGCGTGGACGACGGTGCCGGCGTCGCCGAAGGCGTCGCGAGACCGGTCGGCGTCGGTGCGGCGGTGGGGCTCGGCGTCGGCGCTCCGCTCGGACGAGGCGTGGCCGTACCCGCCGGCGACGGAGTCGGCGTCAGCGCGGAAGTGGGAGTCGGTCCAGCACTCGGCTGCGGCGTAGGAGTCGCGCTCGGCCTCGGCGTGGCGGTCGCGCCGCTCGTCGCAGTCGGTTGTGCGGTGGGTGTGGCCGTCGGGCTCGCCGAGGCGGTCGGCGTCGGTGTGGGAGTCGGTGTCGCACTGCCGCCCTCGATGCGGAGAGTCATCTCGTAGACGGTCGAGCTCGCGTACGATGCTCCTGCGGTCGCGTTCAGGCGGAATGAGACCGGGAAGTCGCCCGACGTGCCTTGCGGCACCACCACTTGGTACTCGGGGTGGACGTGCAGGCTCGACGCGGTGCCGAGCGCGACCGAGTCGCCGGGATCCTCGAGCCGCACGGCGCCCACCTTGACGGTCACGGCGGCGTCGATCGCGACGATCTCGAGGCTCACCTCCGTACCCGCATCGAGCGCGAACAGTGAGCCGTCGTCGCCCGTCGGCGTGATGAATCCCGGGTCGGTCGTGCTGTAGAGACACGCCGAGGGGAAGCAGAGGCTCCCGTTCTCGAACACGGGGTTCTCGCCCGGCTCGGGGTCGAGCTCGAGCGCACCACCTCCGTTTGCGGTCGAGTAGATCGAGAGGTCCTCGTGCTGCGCCGACGCGTCGATCGGCAGACCCGAGACGATCGCGGCGACCGCGAGAGCTCTCAGCAAGGCGATTCCTCTCACGGATTCTCCACCGACGTCACCTCGGTCGGAATGCAGACCAGCTCGAGCGCGGTCGTGTCCACGGCGAGCGGGCTCGGGAAGCCGCTTCCGGGCGCGGTGTCGAGCGCGTTTCCCGAGGAGAGAGCGCGCTTGACGTGCTTGGCTTGCCCGACCGCGTCACCGACCTCGAGACCGGCGAGCGACGCCGCGCCGGCGCTCGTGATCCGCGGCGCGACCTTCGTCGCGTAGCAGAGGAGGGATTCGCTCACCGTCGGCGTCGAGGGGTCGATCTGCGCCGAGCTCGACCGCGGCGGCTCGACCTCGCTCGTCTCGACCGGTCGGCAGAGCTCCTTCGGCTGCTTGACGTCGAGGAGGCAGGTGCCCGCGACCGTGGTCCCCGCGAAGGAGATGCTCCCATCGCGGAAGAGGGCGCAGTCGGCGAACGAATCGAGGAAGAAGCCCTGCAGGTCTTTCCGGAGCTTGCCCTTGCCGTCGCCATCCGGGTCGGGGGCTTGCTCGCTCGGCGTGTTGGCGACCTTCGCCTGGTAGCAGAGGAAGTGCGTCGCATCGCCGGGCGGAAGCGCGGGTCCCGTTTCGGAGATTCCCGCGGGCACCCAGAGCGCCTTCACGTTTCCCGTCTCGACGTGCACCGTGCCGAGCTGGTTCGTGAGCTCCCATCGGCGCGCCGGTGCCGGGACCGCCTTCGGGAAGAGGCCGTTCGGCAGCATCGCCCCGGCGCCCTCCTTTGCCTCCTTGATCGCGTAGCGGAGGTAGGCGGGCGGGTCGGACGGTGCAGTCTCGTCGTTCTTCGCCGCCGGGTTCGCGACACCCGACGCCGCCTTCAGGGTGTAGTTCTCGGGATCGTCGGGATGAGTCTCCGCCGGCTCGTTCGTGAGGCCGACGTCGTCCAGGCCGATCGTCCAGTTCTTGGGAAGCGGGGGATTGCCGGGTGGTACGTCGAGCTTCGACGCCTTGGCTTTGTAGACGAGGTAGTGCGCGAGCGTCGTGGCTCCCGGCGAAGCGGTCGTCGTCGGAGTGGGTGTTGCCGTCGGCGTGGGTGTCGCGGTCGGAGTGGGTGTGGCCGTCGGAGTGGGTGTGGCCGTCGGAGTGGGTGTGGCCGTCGGAGTGGGTGTGGCCGTCGGAGTGGGTGTG
>VGTG01000240.1 GCA_016874795.1 Deltaproteobacteria bacterium
CCCGCCGACTTCGACCACTTCGACTACGTCGACCCGAACGCGCCGAAGGGTGGCCGCCTGAAGCAGGCGACGATCGGCACGTTCGACAGCTTCAATCCGTTCATCGTGAAGGGGATGCCGGCCGGCGGCCTCGCACAGATCTGGGACACGCTGCTCGTGCCCTCGGCCGACGAGCCATTCAGCGAGTATGGCCTCCTCGCCGAGTCCGTGGAAACGCCCGCGGATCGCTCCTGGGCGACGTTCCGGCTCCGTCCGGAAGCGAAGTGGCACGACGGCAAGCCCGTAACCGCGGAAGACGTGCTCTGGACGTTCGACGTGCTGCGCAAGCACGGGCAGCCCTTCTATCGGGCGTACTACGGCAACGTCGAACGAGCGGAAAGGCTCGACGAGCGCACCGTGCGCTTCACCTTCAAGCCGGGCGAAAACCGCGAGCTGCCGCTGATCCTCGGGCAGATCAACGTCCTCCCGAAGCACGACTGGGAGAAGCGCGACTTCGCGAAGACCACTCTCGAGCCGCCGCTCGGCAGCGGTGCCTACAAGATCGAGCGCTTCGAGCCGGGCCGCGCGATCACCTACAGCCGCGTCCCGGATTACTGGGGCAAGGACCTCGGCGTGAACCGCGGCCGCCACAACTTCGACGAGATCCAGGTCGACTACTACCGCGACGGCACGGTCGCGCTCGAGGCGTTCAAGGCGGGCGAGTACGACTTCCGCCCCGAGAACGCCTCGAAGGCCTGGGCGACCTCGTACGATTTTCCCGCGGTGAAGAACGGTCTCGTCAAGCGGGAGGAGATCCCGCACTCGCGGCCGGCGCCGGCGCAGATGTTCGCGTTCAACACGCGCCGCGAGATCTTCGCGGACCCGCGCGTGCGGCGGGCCTTCGCGTACACGTTCGACTTCGAGTGGTCGAACAAGACGCTCTTCTACGACCAGTACGAGCGCTCGCGGAGCTACTTCGACAACTCCGAGCTCGCCGCGACGGGCCTTCCGACGGGCGAGGAGCTCGCGATCCTCGCGAAGTACCGCGGCCGCATCCCCGAGGAAGTGTTCACGACGCAGTACCAGCCGCCGAAGACCGACGGCTCGGGGAACGTCCGCGAGAACCTCCGCGAGGCGATCCGCGTCTTCGGCGAAGCGGGCTGGAAGGTCGATCCGAAGACGCGGAAGCTGACGCACGAGAATACCGGCAAGACGATGTCGTTCGAGGTCCTCCTCGTGCAGCCGGAGTTCGAGCGGATCGTGCTGCCGTGGAAGAAGAACCTCGAGCGGGTCGGCATCGACATGAGCGTCCGCACGGTCGACGCACCGCAGTACCGGAGCCGGCTCGACGACTTCGACTTCGACATGATCGTCTCGTCGGTTCCGAACTCGCGCTCGCCCGGGAACGAGCAGCGCGGCTTCTGGAGCTCCGCCTACGCTTCGCAGCCGGGCAGCCAGAACCTGATGGGCGTGCACGATCCGGTCGTCGACGAGCTCGTCGAGCTCGTGATCGCCGCGCCCGATCGACCGAGCCTGGTCGCGCGCACGCGCGCTCTCGATCGCGTCCTGCAGTGGGGCCATTGGGGCATCCCGCAGTGGCACGTGCCGCACGACCGCGTCGCGTACTGGGACAAGCTCGGACATCCGACGCAAGTGCCGCCCGACGGCGTGCAGATCGACGCCTGGTGGATCGACGCGCAGAAGGAGGCGGCGCTCGACGCGCGGCGCGGCGGCAAGCGCTAGAAGCCCGTCCGGGCTCTCCGCGCCGCTTCCCGCCGGGCCCCGTGCGGCCTCGCTCCCACGACCGCTCCGACGATGCTCGCCTACATCGCGCGCCGACTGATCCTCCTCCTGCCGACGCTGCTCGGCATCATGCTGCTCAACTTCGTCGTGATCCACGCGGCGCCGGGCGGCCCGATCGAGCAGGTCCTCGCGCGGTTCCGCGACACGGACGTCAGCGCGACGGCACGCTTCTCGGGCGGTGGCGGCGGCGAGCTGGCGCGCGGCGGTGGCCCCGGTGGCGGTGCGGCCTCCAAGTACCGCGGGGCGCGCGGCGTCGACCCCGCGTTCATCGCCGAGCTCGAGCGCGAGTTCGGCTTCGATCGGCCCGCGCACGAGCGCTTCCTGCACATGGTCGGGAAGTTCCTGCGCTTCGACTTCGGCGACAGCTTCTTCCGCGACCGCTCGGTCGCCTCGCTCGTGATCGAGAAGATGCCCGTCTCGATCTCGCTCGGCGTATGGACGACCCTCCTCGTCTACTTGATCTCGATTCCGCTCGGCATCGCGAAGGCGGTACGCGACGGCTCGCGCTTCGACGTCTGGTCGTCGAGCGTCGTGATCGTCGGCAACGCGATCCCGAGCTTCCTCTTCGCGATCCTCCTGATCGTGCTCTTCGCGGGCGGACGCTACTTCGACTGGTTCCCGCTTCGAGGGCTCGTGTCGAGCGACTTCGAGCAGCTCTCGCTCCTCGGAAAGGTGCGCGACTACCTCTGGCACATCACCCTCCCCGTCCTCTCGATGGTGATCGGCGGGTTCGCCGGGCTGACGATGCTGACGAAGAACTCGTTCCTCGACCAGATCGGGCAGCAGTACGTGCTGACCGCGCGCGCCAAGGGCTTGCCGGAGCGGCGCGTCCTGTACGGGCACGTGTTCCGGAACGCGATGCTGATCGTGATCGCCGGCTTCCCCGGCGCGTTCGTCGGGATGCTCTTCACCGGATCCCTCCTGACCGAGGTGATCTTTTCTCTCGACGGCGTCGGGCTCCTCGGCTTCGAGGCGGCGATCAACCGCGACTACCCGGTGATGTTCGGGACGCTCTACTTCTTCACGCTGGTCGGCCTCCTGATGCGGCTCGTCGAGGACCTGACGTACGTCCTCGTCGATCCGCGCATCGACTTCGAGAGCCGCGAAACGTGACGCCGCTCACCGCGCGGCGACTCGCGAACTTCCGCGCGAATCGGCGCGGCTGGTACTCGCTCTGGATCCTCTGCGGCCTGCTCGCCGTTTCGCTCGGCGCGGAGCTGGTCGCGAACGACGAGCCGCTCCTCGTCTCGTACGACGGCGGCCTCTACGTCCCCGTCTTCCGGACCTACCCCGAGACCGACTTCGGCGGCTTCCTTCCGACGGAGACGGACTACGCGGATCCGGCCGTTGGCGAGCTGATCGAGGAGAAGGGCTGGATCGTCTGGCCGCCGATCCCGTACAGCTACGACACGGTCGTGCGCGACCTGCCCGGCCCCGCGCCTTCGCCGCCGACGCGGCAGAACTGGCTCGGCACGGACGACCAGGGGCGCGACGTCGTCGCCCGCCTGATCTACGGCTTTCGCACGTCGCTCCTCTTCGGTCTGGTCTTGACGCTTCTCTCGTCGATCATCGGGATCGGTGCCGGCGCGGTGCAGGGATACTTCGGCGGCTGGACGGACCTCGTCTTGCAGCGCGTGATCGAGATCTGGTCCGGCATGCCGACGCTCTACCTCCTGATCATCCTTTCGAGCGTCGTCGTGCCGTCGTTCGGCTGGCTCCTCGGATTGATGCTGCTCTTCAGCTGGATGACGCTCGTCGGCGTCGTTCGAGCGGAGGTGCTGCGCGCGCGAAACTTCGACTACGTCCGCGCCGCGCGGGCGCTCGGCATGGGGAGCGTGCGCGTCCTCTGGAAGCACGTCTTGCCGAACGCGATGGTCGCGGCGCTGACGTTCCTGCCGTTCGTCGCGAGCGGCGCCGTCGTGACGCTGACCGCGCTCGACTTCCTCGGCTTCGGGCTGCCGCCGGGATCGCCGTCGCTCGGCGAGCTCCTGAAGCAGGGGAAGGACAACCTGGAAGCACCGTGGCTCGGCTTCACGGGGTTCACGACGATCGCGTTCCTCCTGAGCCTCCTGGTGTTCATCGGCGAGGGGGTGCGCGACGCGTTCGATCCGCGGAAGGCGTTCTCGTCGGGGCCTCGGGTCCGCGCTCGCGCCGCGTCCGTCGCTCGTACCGCTTCCTCGGCTCGAGCCGCGCGAGCGGGAGCGGCTCCCCCCACCGCCGACGCGCTTCTCTCGATCGAGGACCTCGCGGTCCGCTTCGGGGACGGGCCCGACGCCGTCGACGCCGTACGCGGGGCGTCGCTCGCGGTACGACCGGGTGAGACGCTCGCCCTCGTCGGCGAGAGCGGCTCCGGGAAGTCCGTCACGGCACTCTCGGTTCTGCAGCTGCTGCCGCGGCCGCTCGCGCACTACCCCGGGGGGAGCATTCGCTTCCGCGGGGAAGAGATGATCGAGGCGCCGCGCGAGCGCCTCGAGCGGATCCGCGGCGATCGCGTCTCGATGGTGTTCCAGGAGCCGATGACGTCGCTCAATCCGCTCCACACGATCGAGCGGCAGATCGCCGAGAGCCTCGAGCTGCACGGCGGCCTCGAGCCGAAGGGTGTCCGGTCGCGCATTCTCGAGCTGCTCCGCCTCGTCGGCCTCGCCGACGCGGAGCACCGTCTCGGGGCGTATCCGCACGAGCTCTCGGGAGGCCAGCGCCAGCGCGTGATGATCGCGATGGCACTCGCGAACGAGCCGGACCTCCTGATCGCGGACGAGCCGACGACCGCGGTCGACGTGACGATCCAGGCGCAGCTTCTCGATCTGCTCGAGGACCTGAAGCGCCGGCTCGGCATGGCGATCCTCTTCATCACGCACGACCTCGGCATCGTCCGCCAGATCGCGGACCGCGTCGCGGTGATGCTGCGCGGCGAGATCGTCGAGACGGGACCGACGGCGGAGGTGCTCTCGCAGCCGCAGCACCCCTACACGCAGCGGCTCCTCGAAGCGGAGCCGCGCGGCGCGCCGGCACCGGCCGGAACGACGCCGCTTCTCCACTGTCGCGATCTCCGGGTCTGGTACCCGATCCGGACGGGCCTCCTGCGGCGCACGACCGGCCACGTGCGCGCGGTCGACGACGTCTCGCTCGAGATCGCCGAGGCGGAGACGCTCGGTGTCGTCGGCGAGAGCGGATCGGGCAAGACGAGCCTCGGCGTGGCGCTGCTTCGTCTGATCTCGAGCCGGGGCGAGATCGAGTTCGCGGGGCGCCGCGTGAACGACGTCGCGCCGACCGAGCTGCGGACGCTTCGCCGCGACATGCAGATCGTCTTCCAGGATCCGTTCGGGTCTCTCTCCCCGCGGCTCTCCATCGGGCAGATCGTCGGCGAGGGCCTCGCGGTGCACCAGCCGGAGACGCCCGCGGCGGAGCGCGAGGAGCGGATCGTCGCGGCGCTCGAGGAGGTCGGTCTCGATCCCGCGACGCGCCACCGCTATCCGCACGAGTTCTCCGGCGGCCAGCGCCAACGCGTCGCGATCGCGCGCGCGATGGTGCTGAAGCCCCGCTTCGTCGTCCTCGACGAGCCGACGTCCGCGCTCGACGTCTCCGTGCAGGCGCAGATCGTCGATCTCCTCCGCGAGCTGCAGGCGCGCCACCGGACGGCGTTCCTGTTCATCAGCCACGACTTGCGCGTCGTCCGCGCGATGAGCCACCGGGTGATGGTGATGTGCGCCGGGAAGGTCGTCGAGGAAGGGCCGGCCGAGGAGCTCTTCTCGTCGCCGCGGGAGGAGTACACGAAGACGCTTCTCGCGTCGGCGTTCCGCGGGAGCCGCTCGGAGCGAGCGTAATCGGCCGGTTCTTCTCGGCCGTTCGAGATTCCCTCGACCGAGCACCAAGGCCGCCTTGGGCGGAGCGGGCCGCCGGGGAGAGCGGGCCGCCGGGGGGAGCGGGCGGTCAGGCTGGCGGTGGCTCAATCATAGGGAAACACCCGATGCGAGGGGCGGCCTCGCGGGCGTAAGGGCAGCAGCATGCGAGTCCCGAACCCGTCCGCGCTTCGACGGCACGCGGCTACCGCTGCAGCGCGGCCGCGGGGCACTTCGCCACTCACGGAGCCGACCCGCTGGGTCGTGGAGCAGCTTTCGCCGGGCGCCACGCGCGAGGTCTTCCATGCGTCCGCCAGGCGAGTGCGGCGCTTCGCGGAAACGAGGGCTCGCGGGAGGTCCGAATGACGTCCACACCGACTTTACGGCCCCTCGCCATCCTCACCCTTGGCGGCCTCGTCCTGGCTGCTTTCGCTCCCTCGGCTCTCGCGCTCGATCCCTTCCTCACCTACAAAATCAAGGACAGCCGCGGCAGCATCTGCTCAGCCGACGCGCCGCAGGCCGGCAGGCCCTGCACGCTCGAGACCGACTGCGGTGGCACCGAGGACGGATCCGGCTTCTGCGTTCCCAGGGGCTTCGCCAAGGGTCTCCGGGTGCCCCTCACCGACCGCTTCGAGGCAGCCGTGTTCGACGTCCTGCGGCCCGTCAAGCTCGCCGCACCGGCGAGCTTGACCGCGCAGCCGGTGGGCGACCCGCTGACGCATCTCGAGGCCTACCAGATCGCGCTCGCGAAAACGGTTCCGCGGCAGCCGGCACACGTGAAGCGGACGAACCTCCAGGTCCGGAACACCTTTCACCCCGAAGGCCGCGAGCTGTCGCTCGATACCCAGAAGCCCGACCGTTTGCTGG
>VGTG01000241.1 GCA_016874795.1 Deltaproteobacteria bacterium
GGACGTGCTCGTCACCGAAGAGGCTGAAGTCGGGCATGCGCCGACTGTGGCATGCGCCCGGCGATGTGGCGAGGGCGTCCGGTCGGTATAGTCCTCCCCGCCCGCGTCCGCCCGGAGAGCGGAGGAGAGGCGGAGGAGCGCGATCGATGCCCGAGTTCCAGTTCCAGGAGATGTTCCCGCACGGTGAGGACACGACTGCCTATCGCCGGCTCGACGGGGACTGGGTCTCCTCCGACACCTTCCGCGGCGAGCGCATCCTGACGGTCGACGCGGCCGCCCTGACCGAGCTCGCCGCCGCCGCGGTGCGCGACGTCTCGCACCTCTTTCGCACGGGACACCTCGCGCAGCTCCGACGCATCCTCGACGACCCCGAGGCTTCGTCGAACGACCGTTTCGTCGCCCTCAACATGCTCCGGAATGCCTGCGTCTCGGCGGGCATGATCCTGCCGTCGTGCCAGGACACCGGAACTGCGATCGCGATCGGCAAGAAGGGCCAGCGCGTCTGGACGAGCGGCGACGACGAGGTCGCGATCGCGCGCGGCATCCATCGCACGTACACGGAGACGAACCTCCGCTACTCGCAGATGGCGCCGCTCGACCTCTACGAGGAGGTCAACACCGGCGACAACCTGCCCGCGCAGATCGAGCTCTACGCGACCTCCGGCGACGAGTATCGGTTCCTCTTCGTCACGAAGGGCGGCGGCTCCGCGAACAAGACGTACCTCTACCAGGAGACGAAGGCGCTCCTGAACCCGAAGTCGCTGCTCGAGTTCCTCGACCAGAAGGTGCGAACGCTCGGGACTGCGGCTTGTCCGCCGTATCACCTCGCGATCGTGATCGGCGGGACGTCGGCCGAAGCGACGCTCAAGACCGTCAAGCTCGCGAGCTGTCGCTACCTCGACGACCTTCCGGGCGAAGGGAGCAAGCGAGGCCACGCGATCCGCGACCGCGCGTTCGAGGAGGAGGTCTGGAAGCTGACGCAGCGGATGGGCATCGGCGCGCAGTTCGGCGGCAAGTACTTCTGCCACGACGTGCGCGTGATCCGCTTGCCCCGCCACGGCGCGAGCTGTCCGGTCGGCATCGGCGTGTCGTGCTCGGCGGACCGCCAGGCGAAGGGGAAGATCACGCGCGACGGCGTCTTCCTCGAGCAGCTCGAGACGAACCCCGCGCAGTTCCTCCCCGACATCGACGAGGGGAAGCTCTCGGACGACGTCGTTCGCATCGACCTCAGCCGCCCGATGAGCGAGATCCGCGCCGAGCTCGCGAAGCATCCGATCAAGACGCGCCTTGCGCTCTCGGGGCCGATGGTCGTCGCGCGCGACATCGCGCACGCGAAGCTGAAGGAGCGGCTCGACCGCGGCGAAGGGCTCCCGCAGTACGTCAAGGACCATCCGATCTACTACGCCGGACCCGCGAAGACGCCCGCCGGCTACGCGTCGGGCTCGTTCGGGCCGACGACCGCGGGCCGTATGGATTCGTACGTCGACCTGTTCATGGAGCACGGCGGTAGCCTGATCACGCTCGCGAAGGGCAACCGCTCGCCGACGGTGGCAGCGGCGTGCAAGAAGCACGGCGGGTTCTACCTCGGCTCGATCGGCGGTCCGGCCGCGATCCTGGCGCAGGAGAACATCGAGAAGGTGGACGTGCTCGAATACCCGGAGCTCGGGATGGAGGCGGTCTGGCGGATCGAGGTGAAGGACTTCCCGGCGTTCGTGGTCGTCGACGACAAGGGGAACGACTTCTTCGGGAGGCTGTGAGAGCCGGCCGCGCGGCGCGCGCCTGCGCGGTGGGCTTCCTCGCGTCGCGCGCGTTGCTCGCGTTACTCGCATCGCTCGCGCTGGCGGGCCGCTCGCCGGCGGGGGAGCCTCTGGGCTGCACGGCCCTGGTCTCGCCCGGCACGGACCTGCAATCGGTCGTCGACCGGCTTCCGGAAGACGGCTCCATCGTGACCGTCTGCCTCGGCGCCGGCGAGCTCCGCTTGCCGGGCTTCGTCTCGATCCGGCGGAGCGGCGTGCGGATCCGCGGCGCGGGAGAGTCGACGGTCGTTCGTCTCGCCGAAGGCGTCCAGAGCCCGGCGTTCATCATCGGGGAGCATCGCCGGCGCGTTCCGCGAAGGCCGATCTCGAACGTGACGATCGAGGCGCTCCGCCTCGTCGGCGGCGGCGCGGGCGGCAGCGAGAAGCTGGCCGACTTCCCATACGTGACGAACAGCGTCGTCACGGTACGCTCGGGGCGGAAGATCCAGCTCCGCGACCTCGACGTGACCGGCTGCCGGAGCGCCTGCATCCTGACGGAGCACGACACGCGCGACGTCTCGATCGAGCGAAGCCGGATCCACGACGCAACGTGGGACGGCATCTCGCTGAACCGGACGACTCGCGCGCGCCTGATCGGCAACGACATCCGTGCCAACACCGCCGCGGGGATCACCGCCGAGCACTTGACGGATAGCCGGATCGAGGACAACACGATCCGCGACAACCGCTCGCACGGCGTCTACCTGTCGGACTCGTACCGGAACCAGTTCCGCGGCAACCGCTTCGTCGCGAACACCAACGCGGGCGTGTTCCTGACGTGCGCCGTCCGGCATCGCGATCCCGGCCCCGTGCTCTGCTGGGACGACAGCATGAGCCAGGACAACGTCTTCGAGGGGAACGAGCTCGAGCGGAATCGCTTCGGCTACATCGTCGCAGCCGACGCGGCGGCGAGCTGCAAGGAGCCGAGCGTGGAGGCGAACGTCTCGCGCGGCGATCGCTTCGAGGACAATCCGCCGCTCGAGCAGGACGTCGCGATCTCCGGCGTGTGCATGCGGATCGAGCCGAGGCCGGCTCCGTCGCCGCCCGCGGACGCGCTCTGGCGGATCGTGTCGACCTGCGTCGACGAGAAGAAGAACGGGGGCTACTGCGCGTGTCCCGCGTTCGCGCGCTCGTGCTGCGGCGTCGAGACGACGCCCGATGCCGACGTCGTGTGGGCGCTGACACGGGACTTCGTCGCGATCCGCGACATGCAGATGTGCGGCTGCCCGGCCGACCTCGTGGCGGGCCTCGCCCTTCCGCGGACCCGCGTGACCGGGATCGAGGACCCCCGCCGTCCGGAGGGGATCTGGCCGTTCGCGTGGAAGACCGCGCTGTCGCGGATCCCGGACGAGGGGTCGATCGCTCTCGTCCTCAATCCCGAGGACGCGCGCACGCAGAACCAGATGCACGTCCACATGCTCCGGCTCCGGCCGGAGGTCCGCGCGGCGCTCGCGGAGCGCTCTCCTCCGGGTCTCGCGGGGACCGAGGTCGTTCCCCTCGGGGACCTCTCGGCCGTCTTCGCGACGGTCGCGGCGCGGGTCGGGGGGGAGAAGGCCCTCGCGAGCCACGGGATCCTCGTGACGCGCCACGGCACCGGATGGATCGCCGTCGTCACGGACGGGACGTCGCCGCAGGCTTACACCCGGAACCGCTGCCGCAACTGAGCGCTTGGTTGGGGCGCGGGCCTGTTGTATCCCCCGTCAGCCTCGCCCATCGCAAACGCTTCGCTCGAAGCAGGGGGGACTCTTCATGGCAAACAAGAAGCGCACCCCACGTGGGTCCCGGTGCGGGTCCCGATGGATGCCCGCGCTGCTCGCCCTCGTGCTCTGTGCCGGATCCGCTTCGGCCGCCGAGCGGTACGACACGCTCACGGACGAGAACAAGACCGCCCAGGAGAAGGCCTGGACGCTCAACAAGGACAACTGGGAGAAGGCCGAGGGTCTCCTTCCCGAGCAGGTCCTGAAGCGCGTCAAGGCCGGCGACTACACGTTCACCGTCGTTCCGATCGACGACGAGCGTTTCAAGCAGAACCTCGGCTCGAACTACTGGGCTGCGTCCGAGGCGAACGAGGGCAAGTACGACCTCGACGCCGAGACCTGCGGCCTCAAGTACAAGGACACGGGCGAGATCCCCGAGCACGTCTTCGGTCAGCCGTTCCCCAAGATCGATCCCAAGGATCCGATGGCGGGCTGCAAGATCGCCTGGAACTTCTACCTCGGGAACCAGCTCGGCGGCGGCGTCGGCGCGACCTTCACGCTGAACGGCGTCGACCGGAACGGCGAGTTCCGGCGCGTCAAGATGTTCCTCCACATCAACGGCTACCAGGGCCGGATCGAGAAGGAGGAGAACAACCCCGAGAAGCTCCGCGCGACGTCGATCTCGCACGCGATGGAGCCGGCGGACGCCGAAGGCGTGAACATCCTCACGCAGCAGCTCAACGACTGGACGACGACCGACCGCATGTGGGCGTACCTGCCGCAGACGCGGCGTGCGCGCCGCGTGAACGCGGCGACGCGCTCGGATCCGCTCGCCGGCCTCGACATCTTCGCGGACGACCTGAACTGCTTCGCGGGGAAGCCCGAGTACTACAAGTGGAAGCTGATCGGTGAAGGCAAGGTTCTCGCGCCGATCATCGGTCCGTACTCGCTGCCGGCGGAGAAGACGGGCGACACGCGCTCCGAGGTGCGGATCCCGTACCTGCAGGCCGGCTACGAGACGCCCGGAAACGAGGGCGCTCCGTGGACGATCACGAAGAACCTGACGCTCGTCGAGCGGCCGACGTGGATCCTCGAGGGCTACTCAGTCGATCCATACTACAACTTCGGCAAGGTGATCATGTACGTCGACAAGGACATGGGCCGCATCTACTGGAAGAACGTCCACAACCGCGCGGGCGAGTACTTCTACACCGCGATGTGCGGATATCACTTCTCGAACAACGCCGAGGGGAACTACGGCGTCGTGACGCCGAACATGGTGATGGGCGTCAACGACAAGACCGATCGCGCGGCGCTCGGCGGCCGCTACGACACGCAGTTCATCGAGAGGAAGTTCGATCCTCATTACTTCTCGCTGCGGGCGCTCTCGCGCTTGTCGGACTAGGGGGAGGGCTCATGACCAAGATCCTGACGCTGGTGGCGCTGCTGGTCGCGGGGACGGCCTTCGCACAGCCGGTCCCGACGCCGGTGCACGGTGAGGCGGACAAGGGTGTCCGCGAGGTCACGGACGCGTTCATCGTGGCCTGGAACAAGCACGACACGGCCGCGCTCGCGGCGATGTGGACGAAGGACGGCGACCACACCGAGCCCGACGGCCGCACGGTGTACGGGCCCGAGCACATCAAGCAGCTCTTCGATCTCGAGCACAAGACCGTCTTCAGGAACAGCGAGCTGAATCTCGTCGTCGAGCGCGTGCGTCCGGTGACGGACGACGTCGCGATCGCGGACGGCACGTACGAGCTCTTTCACGCGACCGATCCCGCGGGGAACCAGATCGGTACGCGTACCGGCTACTTCATCAACGTGATGGTGAAGGAGAAGGACGGCTGGAAGGTCAGCGCGAGCCGCCTGATGCTCCCCGCGACCCTGATCTGGCGCCAGCGCTAACGGGGTCCGGTTCGTTACGCCGCATCTGCACCCAGGCTCGATCGAGCCTGGGTGCAGATGCGGCGTAACGAACCGGACCCCGTTACAGCCAGCGCTTGCAGGCGGTGCGCTCGAGGATCGGGTCGAGCGCGCTTCGGTCCGCGAGCTCGGCGTAGCGCTTGCGGAGCGCGCCGAGCGAGCGTGCGTGGTACTTCTGCGGCTTCTGCGTCCACGCCGCGCCGGCGAGATCCGTCGTGAAGGTCTCCTCGCCCGCGGCGATCGCGCGCGCGTTCGCGTCCGACCACGGCAGGAAGAGGGCGCCGACCTGGGTTTTCAGCAAGGGCTCGAGCGTCGGCGCGAGCGCGCTCCACGACTCGAACCCGCCTTCCGCCTTCGGCTCGAGCATGCGCTTCACCCACGCGAGGACGCGCGGCGCGCGCTCGTGCAGGATCGCGGACGGCGTCGGATCGAGATCGGCCTCGTAGATCTGCGCAAAGAGCCCGAAGTCGCCGAACGCCGGTCGCCCGCCGAAGAGGTAGGGACGCGTCGCGAGGTGCTTCTCGAGGAGCGCCACCGCCTCCTGGAACCCGCTCTCGATCCGCGGCGCCGTCTCCGGGCTCGAGCCGACGAACCAGACGCGCCCGACCATCCGCTCGCGGATGGCCGCGACCGTCTGCGCGCGCTGCTCGGCCGGCAGCCCCGGTGCCATCTCGTCGGCGAGACGCCCGGCGCACGCGATCTGGTCCGCTTCGCGCGCCCAGCGGTAATGGAACATCCACTTGTTGCCCCACTCGTCGCCGAACTCCTCGACGAGCGCGGAGACGAAGGCGAGGGCGGGATCGTCGGGATGGATCGACGGCTCGGGGAAGCGGGCCTCGATCGCTTCGAGGATCGGCGTCGAGTCCTGGATCGACTCGCCCTCGGGCGTCACCACGAGCGGGATCAGAGGCAGCTTCGCGTGCTCGAGGAACTCCGCCTGCGTCGCCGCGGAGCGCACGATCCACTCGTGCGGGATGCCCTTGTACCGGAAATACGAACGCACCTTCACCGAGTACGGCGAGTTCTCCGCGCCGAAGATGCGATGAAGCTCTGCC
>VGTG01000242.1 GCA_016874795.1 Deltaproteobacteria bacterium
TTCCCGTCCGAGCGACAGCTCGCCCTGGACCTCGAGGATCTTCTCCTCGTGCTCGCTGCCGAAGACGACCTTCTTCGGCTTCGCGATGGTGATCGCGTGCACGAGGCCGTGGCCGAGGATGTTGGTATTGATCAGGGCGCCGATCGCGCGGAGCCGGCTCAGCGCCGTGACGACGAAGAGAAACTCCGGACGGTTGTCCATCAGGAGGGCGACGACGTCTCCGGCTCCGACGCCCGAGCGCTGCAGCGCCCGCGCGTAGCGGCTCACCTGCGCGTCGACCTCGCTCCACGTGAAGCGCCGATCGAGATGGGCGATCCCGAGGACGTCGGCGTGGTTCCGCGCCCGCTCCTCGAGGAGCTTCGCCGGGCTCCACGCCGCTGCCGGCAGAAGCCGCGGGACGTGCCCGAGGAACCGCGCGGTCGCGCGCAGCTCGGTCCAGATCGTCTCGAGAGGGCTCGGCGTCGCCATGTGGAGCAGAGCAAAGCACGGAGGCGGCCCGGATGTCACATCCTTGCCCCGAGGCGCGCGGACGCGCGCCGATCAGTCGGTTTCGATGCGGATGCCGCCGCCGGAGGTCCGCACGCGAAGCGGCGCGCCGCCGCCGTTCACCGCGCCGCGGACGTGCTCGGGCCGCGACTCGCCCTCGAACGAGACGTCCTCGTCGAGCTCGACGCGGCCACCCGAAGTCGAGGCTTCGAGGCTCACGCCCGCGTCGCTCGGAAGGCGCACCTCAATGCGGCCGCCGCGCGTCTCCAGGTTGCCCGAAGGCGAGCCGGCGAAGTGGACGGAGATCCGGCCGCCGCTCGTCTCCGCCGCGACCGAGCCGCCCGCTTCGCGGACGTCGATGCTCCCGCCGTTGGTCCGTGCGACCACCGAGCCCCGGACGTCCTCGATGCGGATCCGGCCGCCGCTCGTCTCGGCGCGGACGTCGCCGCGCACGCCCGCGATCTCGATCCGGCCCCCGGAGGTCATCGCGTCCACCTGGCCCTCGACGTCCTCGACGTCGATTCGGCCGCCGCTCGTCTCGACCCGCGTGTCTCCCGCGAGTCCTTCGACGTCGACGTCGCCGCCCGCGCTTCGCACGGTCGCCGCGAAGCGACGCGGTACGCGCGCCCGCACGTCGACCTGGAGGAGATGAAAGGGCCAGAGGAGCCATTCGACGGCCGTCGCGATCGCCCCATCGGCGGTGTCGCTGCGTGCCTCGAGGCGGACGTTCGCTCCCTCGCGCGTCAACGTGAAATCGGCATGCCACGGCCAGCCGCCCGAGCGTGCCTCGATCTCGACTGTGCTCTCGTCGTGCGTCTCGATCGCGACGTCGCCGAGCTCGAGGTCGACGTGCAGCGTGCCTCCGGGCGCGACGTCCTCGGTGCGCGCGAAATCTCCCGCGTGCGTCGACGAGTAGAGCCAGACGCCCAGAGCGAGGAGTAGGACGAAGACGACGGCGGTCGCGGTCGCGAGAATTCCGGAGAGCCGCATCGTCGAAGCGCCTGACGTCCCCTCTGCGGGAAACGCCGTACCACGACCGGCGCTCGTCGAGAAACCGTCTTCGTGAGAGCGCTCGCGAGCACGGGCGTGTTCGGTCGCGTGGTGGTAGCGGAGCTCCGGTGGCGAAGGGGAGGGAGGCTCGGAAAGCCCGCAAGAAGGGAACTCCGCGCGTGCCGCGCGTCGTCCACCGGACCCGCGGCGCCTTCGGTGAGCTCGTCGTCGTCGACGAGAGCGGCCTCCGCCACCTGCGCTCGCCCGGCATCGACGGCGTCGATCAGAGCGTGATCGTCCCGCGTCGTCCCGGCGAGCTCCCGACCGCCTACCTCCGCGCGGCGACTCTCGGAGCCGTGCTCGCGGCGCCGCTCGAGCGCGTGCTCTCGATCGGTCTCGGCGGCGGCGCCTTCGCGCGCTTCCTCCGACGGCATTTCCCGCGCGCGCGGATCGACGTCGTCGAGATCGATCCCGTGACGGTCGCGATCGCCCGGCAGTACTTCGGGTTCCGCGAGGACGCGCGTCTCCGGCTGCACGTGGGCGACGGAGTCGCCTTCGTCGATGCGGCGGAGCCGTCACGTTATGATTTCGTGCTGCTCGACGCGTACGCCGGACCGCGCGTGCCGCGCGCTCTCTCGAGCCGCTCCTTCTTCGAGCGCGTCGCGCGCCTCCTCGCGCCGCGGGGAATCGTCGCGGCGAACGTCGGGCATCCGGAGCGCCGCACGGAGGAGCGGTTCCTGCGGCGGTTCGCGGCGTCCTTCCGCGGCGGCTCGTTCGTCGTGCCGGTCCTGGCCGAGGACAACCGCGTCGTCTTCGGCTCGCGCGACCCGTTGCCGGGTCGCGCGAAGCTTCTCGCTCAGGCGGCGTGTGCGGACGAGACCGGGTCGCTGCCGTTCGCGGTCGCGCCGCTCTTGCGGCGGCGCAGGCGCCTCTCGCCCGCCCACTGACGAGCCCGCTCGCGCATCGCCGGCACGCCTTCGCCGACGACGAGAGCGAGGGCGCTCGTCAGAATCAGAACGGCGAGGCCGTCGAGCACGAAATGCATCGGCTCCACCAGCACCGTCATGATCGGAATCATCGAGATCATCTTCTTCTCCTTTGCGAGCAGAGTAAGAGCGGTGCAGAGCGGGGAAAATCCCGCTGGCGGCTCATTTTCGCTGGGGCGCGCGTACCGGTACCGCAGTACCGGGTGTGCGAAGCGCGGGCGGATCGCATAGGGTCCGAGCGCATGCGCGAGCGGAGCGAGCTCGGATTCGCGACGCCGTACGAGAACGTCTCGGGCGAGGTCGCGATCGTCGGCGTCGGCGAGGCCGACCACACGCGCGCTTCCGGACGAACTTCGCGGGAGATCGCCGTGCAGGCGATCCGACGTGCGCTCGACGACGCCGGCCTCGAGGCGAAGGACGTCGACGGCTTCATGTACACGCCGTACGGAGCGGGCCTCGACGCCCAGGCGTTCCGCGAGGAGTTCAGCATCGAGCACGACCTGTGGGTCTCGACGCAGGGCGGAGGCATGGTCTGGGCCGCCTCCGGGCCGTACGAGGCCGCGCAGGCGCTTCGCGCCGGGAAGGCGAGGACGATCGTCAACGTCTTCTCCGTCGCGTGGGCGACGCAGCGCGGGCAGATGGTCGGGGGACCGGGCGAGTCGCACGCGGAGGACCTCTTCAAGCAAAATCTCGAGATCCCCTTCGGCTGGTTCCCGCAGCCCGTCTACTTCGCGACGATCGCGCGCCGGCACATGCACGAGTACGGGACGACCGAGGCGCAGCTCGGCGCGATCGCCGTCGCGTGCCGCCGCCACGCGAACGCGACCCCGGCCGCGGTCATGCGCGAGAAGAAGCTCTCGCTCGAAGACTACCTCGCGAGCCCGAAGATCGCGGATCCGTTCCGCAAGGAGGACTGCTGCCTCATCTCCGACGGCGGCGGCGCCTACGTGATGACGACCGTCGAGCGTGCGCGCGACCTCGCAAAGCCGGTCGTCGAGGTCGCGGGCGTCGGGCTCGGGAGCTCGGACACCGGCGTTCACTGGGCGCAGCAGGCGGACTTCACGGCGACGCCGCAGAAGTACGCGGCACCCGTCGCCTTCGAGATGGCGGGGCTCGACCGCTCCGACGTCGACGTGCTCGCCTGCTACGACCCGTTCACGATCGTCTCGCTGATGCAGATCGAGGACATGGGCTTCTGTCCGAAGGGCGAGGGCGGCCGCTTCGTCGAGGGGAGCGCGCTGCATTTCGACGGCGGCGTCCTTCCGTACAACACGCACGGCGGCATGCTGTCGCACGCCTACGTGCTCGGGATCGCGCACGTCGTCGAGGTGGTGCGGCAGCTCCGCGGCGAGGCGGCGGCGCAGGTGCCGGACGCGCGCGTCGGGATCTACGGCGGCTACACGGGTCCGCAGGCCGCGACGCTGATCCTCGCGCGGAAGGACTGACGATGGAGACGCGCGCCGAGTTTCCGCTGCCGGACGTCGCGTGGGAGCCGACGCGCGAGTTCTGGTCCGCCGCGGCGCGCGACGAGCTCCGCCTGCCGCGCTGCGCGAGCTGTGCCGCGTTCGCGTGGTACCCGGGCGAGCGTTGCCGGAGCTGCGGCGGCGCGCAGCTCGCATGGGAGCGGCTCTCGGGTCGCGCGACGCTCTTCTCGTGGGTCGTCGTGCGGCATCCGTTCCTGCCGCAGTTCCGGGAGAATCTGCCGCTCGTCACGGGGCTCGTCGCCGTCGACGAGGATCCGCGCGTGCGGCTTCCGACGCGGATCGTCGAGTGCACGCCGGAGGAGCTCGCGATCGACATGCCGGTCGAGGTCGTCTTCCGCGACCTGACGTTCCCGGGCGTCGCGGGCCACGTGCGGGCGCCGCTGTTCCGTCCGCTCGCGGCGCGCTGAGAGGCGAAGGTGCCCGGCCACGCCCTCGAAGGGCTCCGCGTCCTCGACCTCGGGACCGGGATCGCCGGTGGGTACGCGACGAAGCTCCTCGCCGATGCGGGCGCGGACGTCGTCAAAGTCGAGCCGCCGGGCGGCGATCCGCTCCGCCGCTGGACCGCGAGCGGACGCTCGCTCGCACCGGATCGAGACGGTCCGCTGTTTCGCTTCCTCGCCGCCTCGAAGCGGAGCGTCCTCGCCGATCTCGACCGACCGGAGGAGCGCGCTCGCCTTCTCGATCTCGCCGCGGAAGCGGATCTCGTGTTCGAGACGTTCACCCCGAAGCAAAGCCGCGCTCTCGGTCTCGAGGGTCCGGCGCTGTGGCGTCGGAACGAAGCGGTCTCGCTCGTGTCGCTCACGCCGTTCGGTCGCACGTCGCCATGGGCGGACCGTCCCGCGAGCGAGCTCGTCCTGCAGGCGCTCTGCGGCTCCGCCGCGGCGCGCGGCGTTCCCGGCGGCACGCCGATCGCGGCGGGAGGGCGGCTCGGCGACTGGCTCGCTGGCGCGTACGCGGCGATGGCGGGGCTCGCGGGGCATCTCGGCACGGTGCGCGGCGGTCGCGGGCAGCACGTCGACGTCGCGCAGCTCGAGGTGATGCACGTGACGATGGCGCCGCCGCAGGCGCTGCAGGAGAGCCTCCTCGGGCGACCGCTCGCGTTCCCGCGGAGCGTCGAGACACCGTCGATCTACCCGGCGCGCGACGGCTGGGTCGGCTTCTGCACGATCACGGGGCAGCAGTGGCTCGACTTTCTCGTCCTGATCGAGCGGACCGACCTGCAGGAGGACCGCGAGCTCGCGCACCGCGACGGTCGGACCGCGCGGAGCGCCGAGATCGATGCCGCCGCGCGCGCGTGGACGGAGCAGCACGCGGTGGAGGAGATCGTCGAGATCGCCGCCGCACTCCGCATTCCCGTCGCCGCGATCGGGAACGGCGAGACGGTCCTCGGCTTCGATCACTTCGTGGAGCGAGGCGTGTTCGTCCCGGGCGCGGACGGCGGCTTCGTGCAGCCGCGCGTCCCGTATCGTCTTTCCGCGGCGGACCCGCGACCGTTCGCGGCGGCGCCCGCGCTCGGCCAGCACGGCCGACTCTCGGACGGAGCGCTCGCGCCGTGGACCGCGGCGCGAGGCGAGCGTGAGAACGGCGCCTCGGCCTCTGCCGTCGACACGACTCCCTCCGCCGCTCGCGACGACCAGCTCCCCTTCGAGGGCCTACGCGTCGTCGACTTCACCGCGTTCTGGGCGGGACCGTTCGCGACGCAGTTCCTCGCCGTCCTCGGCGCCGACGTCGTCAAGATCGAGTCGACGCAGCGCCCGGACGGCATGCGCTTCTCGAGCACGCGCGAGCCGAACGACGACCGTTGGTGGGAGTGGAGCAGCTTCTTCCAGGCGTTCAACGCGAACAAGAAGAGCGTGACGCTCGACCTGCGGCGCCCCGAAGGGATCGCTCTCGTCCGGCGCTTGCTCGCGGAGGCGGACGTCGCGATCGAGAACTTCTCGCCGCGCGTCCTCGACGACCTCGGGATCCGGTGGGACGATCTCCAAGCCGCGAACCCGCGCCTCGTGATGGTGCGCATGCCCGCGTTCGGGCTCGACGGCCCGTGGCGCGACCGCGTCGGCTTCGCGCAGACGATGGAGCAGATCTCGGGGATGGCGTGGATCACGGGCGAGCGCGACGGACCGCCGCGGATCCCGCGCGGTCCGTGCGATCCTCTGGCGGGCATCCACGCCTGCTTCGCGCTGCAGGCGGCGCTTCGGCAGCGCGAGCGGACCGGCGTCGGCCAGCACGTCGAGGTCGCGATGATCGAGGTGGCGCTGAACGTCGCCGTCGAGCAGCCGCTCGAGCATCAGCTGCACGGCGTGCTCCTGTGCCGCGACGGAAACCGCGGACCGGAGGCGACGCCGGAGAGCGTCTGGGCGTGCGCGGGCGAGGATCGCTGGATCGCGCTCAGCGTCGGCGACGAAGCGCAGTGGAGCGCACTCCGCGCGTGGCTCGGCGAGCCCGCGTGGGCGGCCGACGCCGCGCTCGCGACG
>VGTG01000243.1 GCA_016874795.1 Deltaproteobacteria bacterium
CCGCCGATCTGCGACGTCCGACCCTGATGTAGCGCGGGGGCTCTCGCGGGTGCGAATGAAATTGACTTTCAAAATCATCTAGGCGATCCGGGCGGACGGGTCAACCCCCATTCGACCCTCACCACTTCTCGCCGAAGGGCCGCACGTCGACCTCGAAGGTCCAGGCCGAGCGGTCCTGGTGGACGACGTGGTGGAAGGTCTCGGCGATCGCCGCCGGCTGCAGGAACTGCTCGTCGGGGCGGTCCGGCAGGAAGCGACGGGTCGTCGGCATGTCGATCACGCCGTCGACGATCACGTAGGCGACGTGGATGCCCTTCGGGCCGAGGTGCCGGGCCATCGACTGCGCGAGCGAGCGCTGCGCGGCCTTCGCCGGCGCGAAGGCGGCGAAGCCCTCGCCGCCGCGGAGCGAAGCGGTGGCACCGGTGATCACGATCGCGCCGCCGCCCTGCGCCTCCATGTCTCGAGCCGCTTCCTGGCCGCAGAGGACGAGCGCGAGCGCGTTCACCTTCCATGCCTGCTCGAACTGGTCGGGTGTGATCCTCGAGAAGTCGCCGAAAGTCGCGTTGCCCGCGTTGTGGAGGAGCACCCGCACCGGACCGAGCTCGCTCCGGATGCGCGCGAACGTGCTCCGGACCGCCTCGGCGTCGGTGACGTCGGTGGGGTAAGCGCGGGTTCCCTCGATCGCCCCCGCGAGCTCGCGCAGCGCGTCCGCCGACCGCGCCAGCATGGCGACGCGATGGGTTTCCGCGAAGCGGCGGCAGAGCGCCGCTCCCGTTCCCGGCCCGACTCCCGTGACGACGCAGACTCCCTCGCGCGTGGTAGACATGTCTCCGGCATAGCACTCATTGCACGCAGGCGGAGAAAGCCGTGCCGAACGTGCTCCCCACCCATCGGTTGTCGGCGCAGGCCGGGTCGTCGAGCTGCCTTCGATCCGGCTGCGGTCCGCCTCCGCGGAGAACACGCCGATGAAGCAAGCTCGTCGTGCGACGCGGCTGCGCGCGTTTACGCCGAGCTCGGCTGCCTGCCGTCAACGCGGTGCCGAGGCCTCGCGCGTACCGGCGACGAGGTCGAGAAAGACGGGTGCCTGCGATCGGGCGATCGCCTATCGTGCGCGGATGCGCCCCCGCACCACGGCTCTCTTTCCGTCCGCTCTTCTCCTCACGGCGCTTCTTCTTCCAACCCTTCCGGCTTCGGGCGCGACCGAGTGCCAGGCGGCACGGCAGGCGTGTCTCGCGGCGACGAACCTCGTCGGCGCCGCGTGCCGCGCCGAGTGCAAGCGCCGCGGCGACCGCGACTGCGCACGGGCTTGCGAGACGGCGCGCGAGTCCGATCAAGCCCGCTGTCGCGCCCAGGACGACGGGTGCGCCGCAGCGTGCAGCGACGTCGATCCCGCGGCCTGCCGCTCCGAGATCCGCGCTTGTCGCCGCGACGCACGACGCGAGCACCGGAGCTGCCAGAGCGCGTGCGAGGCGCTCGATCCGCCTTCCCGTCCTTCCTGCCGAGACCGCTGCCGGCGCGAACGCGCGAGCGCGGAGAACGGGTGCGGATTTCTCGCCGTCGGAATCGAGCCGGGCGCGCCGGCGCTTCCCGACCTTCCGACCGGACAGCCGGCCGATCTGTCGCTCCTCGAGCCGGAGGAGCGCGCGCGGATCGAGGCGGCGGACGCACGCGCGGAAGCGCTGCACACGCGTCCTCTCCGGCTTCACGTCGGCACGCCCGGAACGCCGGTGCGCGTGACGCAGGTCAAGCATGGCTTCCCGTTCGGCTTCCCCGTCGACGTGCGACGCTTCGCGAACGCCGACGACCGCGAGTGGTACGCGCGCACGATGTCGGCGCACTTCAACCTCGTCGTCGTCGAGAACACGCTGAAATGGGCCGGCGTCGAGCCCGCCGAAGGCGTTCGCCACCACGCGGACGCGGATGCGGACGTCGCGTTCGGCACCGACCTCGGTCTTCCCGTGAAGGGCCACGCGCTCATGTGGGGCATCGAGCCGCCGTTTTCGTCGAGCGGCATGCCGGCGTGGGCGCGCACGCGCTTCGCCGCACTGACGCTTCCGCCCGCGGACAAGGCGGCTCTGCGCGACATCCTGCGGCGGCACGTCTTCGATCTCGTGGAGCGCTACCGCGGCCGCATCGGGATCTGGGACGTCACGAACGAGACGCTGCAGGCGTTCGGGCGGTGGTTCATCAAGCGCCTCGGTCCCGGCATCGTCGACGACCTGTTCCTCTGGGCACACGAGGCCGACCCGGACGTCCAGCTCGTCTTCAACGAGTGGATCGTCGAGGTGTTCACCGGCTTGCAGCACCCGACCGCCGCGGAAGTGCGCGACCGCGTTCTCGCGCTTCGCGCCGCCGGCGTCCCGATCCACGCGGTCGGACAGCAAGCTCACTTCGTTCCGAGCCTCGCGTTCGCGGGCGTGCCCGTCGACCTGACGACGCGCACGCGGATCGACGACTACGAGATCGCCCTCGACACGCTCGCGGAGACGGGGCTTCCGATCCACATCACCGAGACGAACTTCATCGCGCCCGAGGATCCCGAGGAGCGCGCGGCGCAAGCCGAGGGTCTTCTACGCCTCTGGTGGGGGCACCCGTCCGTCGAGCAGATCGTCTTCTGGGGACCGTGGAACGAGGTCGCGGGACGCGACGAGTTCGACGTCGGCTTCTGGGACGACGACCGCAACCTGACGCGCCACGGCGAAGCGGTCCTGTCGCTCTTGAACGATCGCTGGCGAACGCGCGCCGGAGCCGTGACCGATGCGAGCGGCGCCGTGGAGCTCACGGCGACGCACGGCGACTACGTCGCCGAGTGGGTGGAGGCGGGCGTTCCCGTCCACGCCCGGTTCCGGGTCGAGCCGGGACCGGGACGGGTGAACGTCGCGGTCACGCGCTGACGACGGGGCGGTAGAGGAAGCCCTCGATCTCCGCGGCGTACGACGCCATCGTCTTCACGCGCTCACGGCTCGCGGCGGCGCCGAAGACGAGCGTCTCGAGGAGCCGCGGCTCCGTGACGAGACGCAGAAGCGCCGCGGCCAGCGCGTCCGGGTCCTCGCCCGCGACGACGAGCCCATCGATGCCGTCCCGAACGGACTCCGGAAGAGCGCCGCGGTCGCTCGTCAAGACCGGCCGTCCGGCGAGGAACGCCTCGCGCGTCGCGATGCCGAAGCTCTCCGGACACGTCGAGGGAACGACGAGCACGTCGAACGAAGCGAGCACGTCGGGAAGCCCGCCGTCCGCGAAGCGGCCGCAGCGGCGCGCGCGCGGCTCGCGCGCGACGAGATCCCGCAGCGTCGCATCGTAGGGATGGTCGGGCCACTCCGTGCCCCACAGGGAGAGCTCGATCGGAAGGTCGGGAACGCGGCGCAGCGCCTCGACGAGGACGTGCGGTCCCTTGTGATGGAGCTGGTGGCCGACGAAGCCGAGCCGAAGCGGACGCTCCGCACGCACGCGTGGATCGGGGACGGGCGCGACTTTGTCGAAGCCGCCGCGATCGACACCGAGCGACACGGCGCGCGTGCGCTCCGGCGGCAGCGGCATGCCCTGACGCGCGTACTCGTCGATCACGAACTGCGAAGGCGTGACGATGCGCTCGAACGCGGCGATCGCGCTCGCGAGAGCGCGGAAGCGATCGCGGTTCTCCTCCGGCCCGACCGCGACGCTCGCGCCGGCGTCCGGATGCACCGGACGCGGCGCTTCCGCACCGTTCGGCATCCGCACGCAGTCGATGCAGCTCTCGTGCGACGGACCGCGACAGGGCCGGCCGTCGCGATGCTGCAGCATCACGCGCTGGCAGACGTACCAGTACTCGTGGATCGTCGCGACGACCGGAATCGAGAGAGCACGCGCCGCTTCGGGAAGATCCGCGGAGAGCCCGATCAGGTGCTGCACGTGCACGACGTCGGGGCGCACCTCCCGCGCGAAGCGGACGAGCTCCTCGCGCACGCGCTCGTTCCGGTAGTGGTCGCGGAAGGCGCCGCCCTTGAAGTCGTTGACGACCGTGCGCACGGGCACGCCGTCGACGGTCTCGTCGAAGAGCGTTCCGTCGACGAGCGTCAGGTCGCTCGTGCGCGTGAAGACCGCGAGCTCGTGGCCGCGCTCGCGCAGCGCTGCGGCGAGCCGTTGCGTGTGCAGCTCGACACCGCCGTACGCGCGATGCGGGTAGCCGTTCGCGACCTGGAGGATGCGCATGGCCTTGCTTGCGGACGACTAGCGCGCTTCGCCGAAGAAGCGCCGGAGGCGCGCGATCGGCCCGAGACGGCGCGCAGCGAGGAGAGCCAGCACGTCCGCCTGCGCCTCGGCGAGCGGATTCTCGCGAATGAAGCGCTGTACGTCGGCGTGATACGTCGGGTGCATCCGGTCCATCACGGCGTTGTGCGCGTCCTCGCGCGTGTCGCCCTCGTCGCCGAACGAAGCGCGCCCGACGTGCGCGACGAAGAGGTCGTCGCAGAGGCGGATCCGGTAGCCCGCCTGCTTCGCGCGCTCGCTGTAGTCGTTCTCCTCGCCGTAGCCGCGCGGGAAGTTCTCCTCGTCGAGGAAGCCGATTCGCGCGATGACGTCCGCGCGGACGTACATGCAGAAGCCGACGGCGGTGACGAGCTCCGGCCGCCGGCGCCGGCTCGCGCGCGCGACGAGCGCCGCGAACTCGTCGACCGTGAAGGAGGCGGGGATCTCGTTCGCCTCGAGGAAGCGCGGGATGCTGCAGATCGTACCGTTGTTCGTGAAGGGCGAGACGATGCCGGTGTCGTCGCTCGCGTACGCGCACTCGGCGAGCTTCTGCAGGAAGCCGCGCGTGACGATCGTGTCGCTGTTCAGCAGGACGACGTCGCGGCCGCCCGCGTTGCGGAGCCCGCGGTTCGCGCTCGCGACGAAGCCGCGGTTGACGTCGTTCCGCAGGAGCTGGACGCGCTCGCTCCGCGCCGCCTGCTCGTCGAGCCACGAGACGAGCGAGGGATCCTCGCTCGCATCGTCGACGAGCACGAGGCGAAAGTCGCCGCGCGCGTGCCGGAGCACGCTCGCGACGCAGGCCAGGACGTGCTCGCGCGCGTCGTGCACGGGCACGACGACGTCCACGGGTCTCACGAGCACGCAGGGTAGTGTCGCCGAGTCCGAGATGCCACCGACCCCTACGGTACGTACGGAGTCCTAACCGGCGCGAGAGGCGCGAGCGCACTCCGGTTGTCCATCTCTTCGGACGGCTCGTCCATGAAATCGGACCCGATCCGGCTCGCTCGAACGCTCGACGTCCGGCTCGGCGCGGCCCACGTTGGCGTGAAGCGACTCGCAGCCAAGCACGCGAGCCTCAACCGCCACATTGCCCCGGCACATCGATTGCACCCGCATCGTCAGAGCTACCGCGACAATCGATGGAACCTCGACGGACAAAATACAAAGGGGGCCTCGTGGACCTTCGTCGACTCTTCCTTCTCGTCATCGCTTCCACTCTGCTCGGATGCGGACCGAGCGTAGCCCTTCGCCGTGACGTATTCGCCACCAAGCCGGTTTGGGAATCGGCGCTGATGGCGCCACCAACAGGGGCGCTGGCGGCCGCGCAAGCACCGATCTCCGAGACTCAGGAGCCTGGGCTGTTCTATCTCGCCGACCAAGTTCTGGGAACGCAATCGGAGATGAACCTCCAAGCCGCCACCGCGGCTCCCCAGGGGTCGATCTATGCTCGAGATCTCGACCCTCTACCAAAGGAGATCGCCGAGCTCCCGGCGACGCGCGTCATCGTGAAAGCGGCAGCGGCGAGCTGCAAAGGCACGAAGCTCGAAGAAGAATCGCTATCCGCTTCCGATCTTCGAGAGCTCGGCGAGAACATGATCTCTGCGTCGATGGCGCTCTATCAAGACACCGGACCGGAGGAGCAGACTCGCCTCGCGAAGCTGCAAACGTTCACCGCCGACCGCAAGCTCACCTGGGAGGGCCTCGCCTTCGCCTACTTCTCCGCCTACTACGAGGGGAAGTTCATCGATCGGACCGGCGGGAAGCTTTCGAAGCCTTCCATCGGCTTCAAGATTCCGAGCGAGACGATCACCTCTGCTCTGACCGTCGGGCTCGAAGCGATCTACGACTATGCACTCATCTCGTGTCGCAACCGTGCTCCGAATCCGATCGTCTTCAAGGAAGAGAAGGAGAACGGCGTCTACACGTACAAGTTCGAGACGAAGGACGGGCTCGAACCGACACTCGTAGAGGTGATCCAGCACGTTGCGACTGGAAAGGATGCCCCGGAGGGCGACCGCAAGGAAC
>VGTG01000244.1 GCA_016874795.1 Deltaproteobacteria bacterium
GATGCTGCGAGTGCGACACGAAAAGCCCGACGTTCGCCAGGAGCGCCGCGGCCTCGAGCAGCTCCCGCTCCGCGTCGCCGAGCCCGTGCCACGAGCGAAGGGCGTCGAAGAGCTGGAGTGCCAGGCGCGTGCCCTCGGCGGAGTGCTCCGGATCGTCGTCGCAGAGCCGGGCGAGGTGCTCGACGCTTCGCTTTCGCACGTCGTGCAGATGGTGCCGTGCGCTGCCGTGCAGGCGCTCGTACGCGTCGAGGAGGACGCCTTCGCGGAGGCCGTACTCCGAGAGGACGAGGCGCTCGAGCCCGAGCTCTCGCATCGCCTGGTCGAGCAGGATCGTCCCGGCGAGCGCGATGTCGGCGCGCTTCGGATCGAGGCCGGGGATCTTGCGGCGCTCCTCGACGGTCGCCGCCTTTGCGAGGCGCTTGACGACCGCGCTCACCTCCTCGCGCTCGATCTCGAACCCGTTCAGGGTCTTCGGCGAGCCGCCGCCGCTTCGCGCCGCGTGCACCATCGCGCCGACCGAGAGCGCCGTGCCGGCGCTGCCCGCCGCGACTTCGACGCCGGCGACCGCTTGGTCGCGTCCGATCGTCGCGAGCATCGCGCGGACGAACTTCCGGCACGCGTCGACCGCGTCGCCATCCGCCCTTCCTTCCGGGAAGAACCGCCGCGTCAGGCGCAGGGCCCCGAGGCGCATGCTCCGCACGAAGAGCTCCTCGTCTCCCTTCCCGACGACGACCTCCGTGCTGCCGCCGCCGATGTCGATCACGAGGTGCTGGCGCTCGTAGATCGGAAGCGACTGCAGGACGCCGAGACGGATCAGGCGTGCCTCCTCGTAGCCGGAGATCACCTCGACGTGGACGCCCGCTTCTTCGCGTGCACGCTCGAGGAAGACGTGCGCGTTCTCCGCTTCGCGCACCGCGCTCGTCGCGACGGCCGTGATCGGCGCGTTCGCCGAGTCCGCGAGCGTCCGGAACCGCGCCAGGGCGGCGATGCCGCGGTCGATCGCATCCGGCTCGAGATGCTTCATGTCGCCCGACCCGGAGCCCAGGCGGACCATCTCCTTCTCCCGGTCGACGACCTCGAAGCGGCGCTCCTGCCCGACGCGCGCGACGACGAGGTGAATCGAGTTCGTGCCGATGTCGATCGCGGCCAGAGCGTCAGGCACGGAGCCTCCTCGGGCGCGACCTTAAGGGCGGCCCGGCGTGAAGTCGAGAGGTCCCGGAGTCACGCGCCCGAGGCCATCTCCCGCGTGATCTTCTCGACTTGGTCCGGCGGGATGTGGAGGAACGCCTGGTCGCGAAGCCAGGCGGCGAAGCCGCTGTGGAGCTGCGTCAAGCGGCTCATCACGCGTCCTTTCTTGACGATGTCCTCGGTCCGCTTCTTCCGCGATTCCTCGAACGACGCGAGTGCGCCCTCGACGGTGGTGGCATCGCCGAGGAGCGAGATGAGCTGCGCCGCGTCCTCGATCGCCATGTTCGCGCCCATCGCGGCGAACGGCGTCGTCGCGTGCGCGGCGTCGCCGAGGAGCACGATGCGGCCGCGATGCCACGTGCGGATCGGCGGGATGTCGGAGAACGAAGCGTACTTCATCTCGGACTCGGGCGTCGCCTCGACGGCGGCGCGCGCGAGCTCGTACCAGCCGCTCAGGTGCTCGAGGATCTCGGCCTTCGGCATCGGCGTTCCCGCGGCTGCCTTGCGGGTGACGTACCAGCGGACGTGTCCCTGGCCGAGGCCGGCGACGCCCGCCTTCGCGCCGCGTCCCCAGAGGTCGACGTGCGTGCGCGGCGGCAGGAGAGGGTGCGTGAACGGGATCACGGCGCTCGTGCCGTCGTAGCCGGAGTAGCGGATCGGCGTCTCGCCGACGATGGCGTGCCGCACGACGGAGCGGATCCCGTCCGCACCGACGAGAAGATCGCCCGTCGCGTGCGATCCGTCCGCGAAGACGGCGACGGCGCGGTCACCTTCGTCCTCGACGGCGACGCACTCGGAGCCGTTCCGCAGCGTTCCCGCCGGCAGCTTTTCGAGGAGCGCTCGAAGGAGACCCGCGCGGCGGATCTCGAACGTCGGAGCGCCGAGCTTCGCGCACACCTCGCCGACGGGCATCTTCTCGATGAGGAGGCCTTCCTGGTTCCGGATCTCGGTGAAGTCGACGCGTCCGCCGACCGCGTCGAGAGCCTCGGGCGTGAGCCCGAGCGAGCCGAGCCGCGCGACGGAGTACGACCAGAGCGTGAAGCCGGTCGCGTGGTGCTGGAAGTCGTCGTACCGCTCGTGGACCTCGACCTCGAAGCCGGCGCGGTGCAGCCCGAGAGCCGTCGCGAGCCCGCCGACCCCGCCGCCCACCACGATCACCTTCCCCAGACGAGCCATCGCTCCCCTCCGGCGGATGTTCGCGGCCTCGACCGGCCGCCTCATCCGTGCGACAAGCCTGCCGTGGCCCAGACGGCGATGGAAGAGCGGAAGATCCTCGCCGTCTTCATCGATTTCGAGAACCTGGCCCTCGGCTTCAAGGGCCGCACGCAGCGCTTCGACACGGCGCGCGTGCTCGCGCGGCTCGTCGAGAAGGGCGACATCGTCGTCAAGCGTGCCTACGCGGACTGGAAGCGATTCTCGACGTACAGCAACGAGCTGCACGAGGCGGCGATCGAGCTGATCGAGATCCCGCAGCGCGCGATGACGGGAAAGAACTCGGCCGACATGCGTCTCTGCGTCGACGCGATCGACCTGTGTCACTCGAAGCCGCACATCAACACGTTCGTGATCGTCTCCGGCGACAGCGACTTCTCGCCGCTCGTCTCGAAGCTGAAGGAGAACGGCCGGCACGTGATCGGCCTCGGCATGGAGGCGTCGACGTCGTCGCTGCTGCGCGACAACTGCCACGAGTTCATCTACTACGAGGACCTCGTCGCGGCTGCGCAGTCGGCGGTGCAGACGGCTGCGCCGGCGCTCGAAGAGGCGAGCGATCGCCAGCGGAAGCTCTTCGCCCTCCTGCTCGAGTCGCTCGAGGCGCTCCGCCGCGAGAACCGCGAGACGCTCTGGACGTCGCTGATCAAGGAGACGATGAAGCGGAAGCGCCCGTCCTTCAACGAGGCGTTCTACGGCTACAAGAGCTTCAGCCGACTCCTCGAGGACGCCGCGCGGCGCGGCCTCGTCGAGCTCGCGCGCGACCCCGCGAATCGGACCTACGTCGTGACGCGGTTCGGCGCGGAGGTGGGGAAGCCCGCCGAGGGGACCGAAGCGGCACCGAGTGCGAAGTCGAGCTCGCGCAGCTCGAGAGCGCGCGGCTCACGCGGCTCGCGGACGAGGCGAGCGACGTCGAAGTAGAGTCCCTTCAGGGACCGACCGTCGTGAAGCCGACGATCTGCGCGCTCGTCGTGTAGCGTCCGTCCGATCGCGGGGCTCCCCGCCGATTCGCCGTTCCGTCGGTGAGCCGAACGAGGGAAACTCTGCCGCAGGTCCTACACGGCGTCCTCCCGTGGACCGCGCGCCGCTTCCAGGTGTAGGGTCCGTGCATGCCGCGCCTTGCTTTTTCCCGGTTTCTGCTCGGTGTCGCCGTCGCCGGAGCGCTCGGCTGCCAGCCCACTCCGCCGAGTCCCCGCGCCTGGGCGGACTTGCCGATGGGCGGCTACGACCAGCAGGACGAGACGGCGCTCGCGGAGCTCGTCCGCGATCCGGAAGGGCATCGCGGCAAGACGATCCGGGCGAGCGTGCGCGTCGTCGAGGCGCATGAAGATGCACGGGGGACGTGGTTGCGCGTCGTCCCGTGGCGGGCTCCGCTCGGGGCGCAGCACGTCAAGCTGTTGATTCCGAAAGACCAGCCAGGCGAGGAATATCTGGAGTTCGAGGGCCGCGACCTCGATCTCGTGATGGAGGTGATCGGCCCGACGGCGACGATGGCGTACGAGAACGCGTTCATCGTGAAGCCTCTCGCGCACGTCAGCCGGTTCGTTCCGTCCTCACGCGGGGGAGACGAGGCGGACGAGATGCAACGGCAGCTCGAGTCGGGTGCGACGACGACGGGTCCTTGAGCGGAGCGCGCTCTCCGTTTTTCCCTTTTTTGCGATCTCTCGTCGCTCAGAGTCGCTCGAGCGCTGTGCGTCCCGCACGGCGTGCGCCTTCGAAGATCGCGACGAGGACGAGCGCGGTCGCGGCGAACGCCAGCCCGACGAGCACCGCCTCGAAGCTCTCGAGCGGCCGGCCCGCGCTCGAGGCCCAGAAGAGCCGCACGACCGGCCACGCTTCGAGCGCCGAGACGAGCGCGATCACGCCGAGGCACACGACCATGTACACGATCGCGCCGAAGCCGGTCGCGATCTGTGCCGCGTTCTGCGTGTCGAGCCGCGGGTAGGCCGCGCCGAACGCGAGTCCGAGGCTCACGATCGCGGCGACGAGCGGTACGAGCGTCACCGCGAAGACGAGGGTCAGCCCGTGCCCGACGTCGAGGAAGAAGTTCGTTGCCGCGACGAGCAGGAGCCCGAGGCCGAGGAGCGGCAGATAGCCGATCCAGAACTTGCTCCACCAGATCTCGCCGAGCGTCACCGGCGCCGTGCGCAGGATCCACCACGAGCGACCCTCGAGGCTCAGCATCGGGAACACGAAGCGCACCGCGACGGCGGTCGTGACGAAAGCGGCGAGGCCGAGGTTGCAGAAGGCCGCGACGTCGCGCAGCACGATCGCGAGCGGCGTTCCGTCCGACGTCGGTAGCGCGCGGAAGTTGTAGACGTAGATTCCGATCAGCGCGCCGATCAGCAGGAGCTGCGACCACTGGCTCGCGTCCCGCAGGAAGATCGAAGCGTCCTTCGCGAAAAGCAAGCCGGGAATGCGGGGAAGCGGTGCGGTGACGAAGCGCAGGGCGCGCTCGAGGATCCTCTCGGGCCCGCTGCCGATGCGGCCCTGCTGCGCGCGCGACCACGCGCGGAGGAAAGTCCGCTCGACGACCGCGGCACTCGCGAGGAAGAACACGGCCGCCGTGCTGGCGAGCAGCGCGAGGAAGAAGAGCGGCTCGCCGTCGCGTGCGCCGAGGAGCGGGATCAGCACCTCCGAGACCCACGTCGTCGGCAGGTACGGAGACGGAGCGGCGCCGAAGCCGACGAGAAAGGCGGCGAAGCCGACGAGGCCGTCCGTCTCCGCGAGCCGCTCCGGGCGGAGGAGACGCGCACCGAGGAACGCCGCGCCGACGAGGAGCCCGACGAGCACGAGGAGGCCGTCGCGCGCGCGACGCGCCGGAAAGAGGAGGACGAGCCCGGTCGTGATCAAGACGCCGAGCGACGCGAAGATCCACAGGAACGGCACGATGGCCGCGACCGCCGCGAAGTAGAAGAGGGGACCGGCGCGATACACGACGCCGTACGCGAGGAACGCGGGCAGGCCGAACAGCAGCACCATCCACGAGGACGAAATCATCGTCTCGACGAAGCGCGCGTGGTGCAGTCGCCGCGCGTCGATCGGCGCGGCGAGGAGCAGGTTCACGTCGTCGGCGAGGTAGAACGTCGTGAGGGCGCTCACCGTGTTCGAGATCAGCAGCACGAGCGCGAAGGTGACGAGGAGGAGCACGAGGAGCCGCTGCGTCAGGAGCGGCCCGAAGTCGCCGATCGTCTGGAAGTAGTCGAGCATCCGAACGAAGAAGGCGAAGCAGGCGATCCAGAAGGCGACCGTCAGGAGCGAGGCGACGATCGGCCGCATCCGACGCCGTATGAGGTTGTTGCGCAGCGCGAGCCAGCGCGGCGCGAGGATCGTGAGCAGCGAGACGGGCTCCGGCCCGGAGGGTGGCGCGGGCGTAGCACCTCGTGTCGCGCGCGCGGGAATCGTCGTGGTCGCGCTCACGTCACCACTGTCCGTCGGCGGCGCCGACGAGATCGAGGAAGATCGCCTCGAGGGAGCCCGCGGCGACCTCGCCGGTGCGGACCGGATGCGCGTCGTCCTGCTCTCCGTTCCCCGAGGTCGTCGCGCGGCCGCGAAGGTCGTCGAGCGTGCCGAGCGCGATCAGCCTGCCGTGGTCGAGGACGCCGATCGAGTCGCAGAGCGACTCCGCGACGGGCAGGCTGTGCGTCGAGAGGAAGATCGTGACGCCTTCGCTCGCGAGGCGCGCGAGGAGACGGCGCAGATCGAGCGCGCCCTGCGGATCGAGCCCGACCATCGGCTCGTCGAGCACGAGGATGCGCGGC
>VGTG01000245.1 GCA_016874795.1 Deltaproteobacteria bacterium
ACTCGGCGAACCTCGATCTCCAGGAAGATCCGCATGCCGCCGCAGGGGAGATCGCGGACCCGGCGCATGGAACGATCGTAGAAGCCGCTGTGAACCCGGTCGCACGTGTTGCACGAACTAGCGTTCACGCGCGGCAACAGCTCGAGGTAGAGCGCGGAGCGATCGAGCGACGCGACCTTGTAGGCGATGCCCTTCGCGCGGAACTGCTCGCGCGGCCATTCGCCGGCGTAGCGGTCGCCGGTAACCGTCGCGACCCGGTACGACTTCAGCAACGCCGCGGCTTCCGCGACGAGGCTCGAAGGGTTGAACGGCGCGGGCCAGGCGCGGACGCAATCGACGACCGTTTGCTCGCCGTCCCTGTGCGCGATCGCGAGCGTGAAGGCGTCGCGCGAGCCGCCCGACGGATCGACGAAGGCGCGGTAATGCGCGCCCGCGACGGGCGGAACCTCGCGACGATCGGTGACGACGCAGGCTTCGAGTGCTTCGAGCTCGAAGAAGGTCGCCACGCCCGAGCGGAATTCCCCCAGCACCTCGGAGCGGTACGCCTCGGGATCGTCCTGCTTCATGCGCTCGAGGTAGTCGGCCGGAAGCGATGTGTTCATGGAAGGTGCATCGGCCTGCCAGATCAGCGTCGATGAATCGTCGCGGTCGAAGTGTCGCCGGTGCAATTCCCACAGCGCGCCCGTCTGCCCGTAGGGCGAGGATGAGGATCACGAGATTGCCGCCCGTGGTCGCGAGCGCCGGGCGAAGCGCACGGAGCATCTCCACGTCGGTCGGGCGACCGTCGGTCGACGTGAAGAAGGCGAGCTCATCGACGACAGCGACCTTCGCGCGAAGCCCTCGGACGGCTGCCGGTCGGCAGGGGTAGGCCGCGAGCACGACGCCGCTCCGGAGTCGGATAGTGTCGGCGCGGATCTCCGAGACGCTGCGCGCGAGCACGGGCACCGTCTCGAACGGCGCCCGCGCGTATCCGAAGAGCGTCCGGAGCGCGGCGCGGTGATCCTGGGCCGCGAGCACGGCGTAGAGCTCAGTTCGGTCCGGCTCCTGTTCAGCCAGGACCGCCGCGAAGGCCGCGATCGTCGCCGCAACCCGCGTCTCCCCGCTCTGTCTGGCGACCACGCACACCACTTCGGGGAAGCCGCCCGGCGGCGGATCGTAGATCGTACGGCCGGTGTGCTTCTGGAAGGTCGCGAGGTCCTCGCCCTCGATCGGAAGCCCGAAGACGGCACGCAAGAAGACGAGCCAGGCGCGCGAGGTCGAGAGATCACGGAACGCCGGCAAGGCACCGAACAGGTGCGGGTCCGCGCGGGCGTCGAGGATCGTGAGCGCCGGCGTCGGAGGCTGTCGCCCGGCTCCTTCAGAACGGGGCGCCGTCGTTCCCCTCGGCGTCGCCCTGGTCGGGGCGGTTGCGGGCGTGTCCGATGCACAGCGCGTGCGTCGGATCCTTCTCACCGCGCCGGTGCTCGTTCGGGAAGATCAGACCGCGGATTCCGCCGATCTTGCTCGAGAGGTACTTCCGCCCATTCCGCTCGTTCGCCCAAAGGCCGGTCGCCCGGATCCAGGTCGACTTGGTCTCGCTCATATCGCTTCAACTCCGCGGAGAAGCCGGCCAGGGCCCCGCGAGGAGCCCCGCCGGGAGGCGCTTCCGCTATTCTCGGATCATTCCTCGGGCGCCTCGCCGATCGGCGACGGTAACGGAGCGCCATGCCGCGAGGGTTTCCCAACCGACGTTCGCCCGTCTATCGAGCGGCGGCCGAGGTTCGAAACGGCGCGTTTCAGCGTGCCTCCGCCTACCGCGGCCCGCGGGACAAACTCGACGAACCGCGTCTTACATGGTAAGGCGCTACCCATGGCAAGGGCGACCGTCTCGCAGAAGGGCCAAGTGGTAATCCCGGCGTCGATTCGGCGTCGGCTCGGGATCGTGTCCGGAACACGGCTCGATTTCGAGAGCGAGGGCGCGACGATCCGCGTCACGGTCGAGGATGCCGTTCCGCATGCCGGCGTCGCGGAAGGATACGGTTTGCTGCAGGCGCCTCGCTCACGGGCAAAGCGACGGCTGTTGGAGTTCGATCCCGCTCTCGCGATGCGAAGGCTCGGTCGCCGGTGATCGCGCTCGACACGAACGTCATCGCGCGCTTCTACGTCGACGACCCAGCGGACCCGGAGGCCGCCAGGCAGCGTCCGCTCGCGCGGAAGGTGTTCGAGACCGAACCCGCCTTGTTCGTTCCACTCACAGTCGTGCTGGAGCTCGAGTGGGTGCTGCGAGCGTTCTACGGCTTTGCCTCGGCGGATTTCGTCCGGGTCGTCCGTCACCTGGCCGGACTCCCCCACGTCACGCTCGAGGCACGAGCAAGCGTGCTCGCGGCGCTCGGCGATCACGGCCGCTCGCTGGACTTCGCCGACGCGCTGCATCTTCGCGCGAGCGAGTCGTGCGAGGAGATGGTCACCTTCGACGATCGCCGCTTCGCCCGGCGGGCGCGACGGCTCGCCCTCGCGCCGCCGGTCCGCGTTCCGGGTTGATCGTGCGGAGCCACGGTCCGAGCCCGAAACGGCGGTGGACCACCACCGTAGGGGCCGTTCCGCATCGGACTGAACAACGCGGTCGCGCAGAGTACCCGGATTCCTGCACGCTGGTGAGTCCCGGCTCGCGATGGTCGCGCTCAGACGGGCAGGGACAGCGCGGCTCGGCATGCCGCGATGCTGCTCGAGCTGCTGCGGCCGGCGCATGGCCGAGGGCGCGGCCGATCTGACAGATCGCATCCTGCCGCGAGTCCCCGTTCGCCAGTGGGTGCTGACGCTGCCGCACCGCCTGCGCTACCCCCTCGCCTGGGACCACGACCTCTGCCGCGCCGCGCTCGCGGTCTACGTGCGCGCGCTCCTCGGCTTCTACCGGCGCCGGGCGCGTGCGGCGGCGTCCGCGGCGGGCGCAGCGGCGCCGTCACCGTGATCCAGCGCTTCGGGAGCGCCGTCAATCTAAACGTGTATTTTCATGCGCTGGTACTCGACGGCGTGTTCGCCGAGGACTCTGCGGGTCGCTTGCTCTTCCACGCGTTGCTTCCGCCGAGCGACGAGGAGGTGGCGCGGCTCCTCGCCGCGATCCGGCGGCGCGTGCTTCGCCTGCTCGAGCGCCGCGGCCTCGGCGCCGGCGACCATCCGGCCCCCGCCGACCCGCTCACGGAGGAGTCCCCAGCCTTGGCCGGAATCAGCGACGCGTCCGTGCAGGGGCGGATCGCGCTCGGCGCGCGCGCCGGAGGACGAGTCCTACGCGTCGGAAGCGATCCCGATGCTCCCTGGGTCACGGTCGGCGGTCCACGTCGAGCACACCTCGAGGGCTTCGATCTGCACGCCGATCTGCGCGTCGGAGCGAACGACCGTGGGCGGCTCGAGCACCTCTGCCGTTCATGCGGAGCTCCGCATGAACGACATCATGCGGACCGAGGCTTTATGCGGAGGTCGCAATCGCCGGTCAGGAGATGAGCGGAGAATACCCGCCTCTTGTGCCACTCGGGCGAGCTGACCTGATCCGCATAATCCGGGCACACGGCTGTCCCCATCGACCGGGCTTCGGCCCAAGGAGGACATCGGATGCTCGAGCGTTTCTTCAAGACAGACCGCGCTGCCCGCCGTCTCCGCGACGGCCCTGGAGGGCCGATTCTCGACGGGTTCGCGGAGTCCATGCTCGCGGGAGGTGGACAACCTGGTGATCTACCACGGGCTCCTCGCCGCCCATGCGCGCCTGCGTGCCGCCACCGTCGGCTTCGCGGGCGAGGCATGCGGCGATGCCCGTGCCTTGGTCGCGGCGCGCGAGAGCCTGGACATCGCGGAGCGGATCGACAGCGCCATCTCCCAGAGTATGGCGTTGCATTTCTTCGGTCGCTCGCTCGCGCTCGTGGGCGATGCCGTCGCGGCGGCGTCGGCGCTGGAACGGGCCCAGCCCTCCTTGCCGAGTCGCGGGCCGCCGAGATCTGGTACCGCCTCATCCTGCCGCGCCTGCCCGAGCGGCGCACTGATCTCGCGCGCCAGCGCGGCCCTGCCGCCGCGGCCGATGCGGCCTTGCGTGAGGCGCGGCGGCTCTACGTGGAGATGGGTGCGCCGCTGCAGGTGGAGCGGCTGGAGCGAACGGCCTGATCCGGACCTGACCTACAAGGTGACCGGTCGAAGGCCGAAAAGTGGGGCCGCAGCGACCAGATGGCGATCGCTGCTGTAGACCTCGCGTAGTCCCGCCTCCAACGCGCAGGCCAAGTGCAGAGCATCGGCGGCCCGGAGGAACACGTTCGCCGGGAGGAGGGCCATCCGTCGGGCTTGGACCTCCACGACGGCCGAGGTTACGGGCAGCGACGTCCACAAGCCGGCCTCGAGATCGGCTTCGACTTGCGCCGCGAGCTGGCGGAACTCCCGCTGCGTGAGCCGCTTCTCACGGAAGTGGCGGTGGAAGGCGGCGATCACTTCGCCACGCCCGACAGAGCAGCATGCCAATTCGTCGGAGACCTCGGCCTGGGTCCGCACCCGCGGGCTGTCCGGCTCCATGAGATAGAGCTTGGCGAGGTAGCAGGAGTCGAAGTAGATCATCGGCCGTCGCGCATCGACGCGATGACCTCGGCGCTGTCTGGTCCGCGGATCGGCCGCTGGATGAGCTTCGCGACACCGGGCAGAAGCCTACGTCTGCCGAAGGGGTTTCCGGCCGACGGACGCGCGGGGGGGATCATGCGTGCCACCGGGGTGCCGCGCTCGGTCACGACGATCTCGCCGTCCACGCGGACACGCCGGAGCCAATGGCCAGTTCGATCGTGGAGCTCCTTGATGGAGATCGTCTTCATCGCGCCGTCAAAGTGACACCAGAGACACTTGGTGTAAAGCCCCCATCGAGCTCCGCGTACCGCTCCGCGGACTCAGGTCGCCGTCTCGTCGCGCTTGCCGGACGCGGAGGGCGGAACCTTGCCGTCGGGCGGCCAGCCCACGACCCCGTCCTCCAGGGGAACGCGCAGGCCGCGGGCGAGCTTCGAGATCAGCGACCACGTCCCGATCGCCGCGACCATGTCGATCGCCGCGTCGCGACCGAGCCCCGCCAAGCAGGCACGCCAGGTCTCGTCGGAGAGATCGCCGGTGTCGAGCAGCTCGTCGGTCGCTGCCAGCACCGCGCGATCGACGGCGTCGAAACATTCCGCCGGACGCCACGCGCGGACCGCCAGCACCTCTTCGGCGGTGCACCCGAACATCTGCTGCGCGAGCGGCCAGTGCTGCGTCCACTCGTATTCCGAGCCCGTCGTCCAGCCGATCCGCATGATGATGAGCTCGCGGCGGCGATGGTCGAGCGCCGAGTCGAACAGGAGCGAGAGCAGGAGGTCGGAGATCGCCTTGGCGGTTTTCGGCCGATGGAACAGCGTCCGGAAGATGTTCAGGCGTGCGATCGGCTCGTGCAGGTCGAGCTCCTTCGCCACCCGGAGTGATGCTTCCAGCGACACCATCGCGATGCGGTCGTGTGTCATACGTTCTCCTGTTCCGCCGCGGCCACCACGGGAAGCGGCACTCTTCCGAGGACCAGTGCCTCGGCTTCGCTCACGTTCACCTCGCCGTGGAAGCAGCGTCCCCGTACGGAGAACTGCTCGCCGTCGACCGCGTCGACCCATGCCTCGAAGCGCAGTGGCTGGTCGATGGGGGTGCGCTTCACGAAGCGGACCGTCAAAGCGGTCGTCGGCCCGGTCTTGCCGTGGACCATGACGGCGAACGCCAGCATTTGATCGAAGCACGCGGCGACCATGCCGCCCTGTACGGTGTCCGGCGCGCTCTCGTAGTTGCCGCGAAAGACGACGTCTGCCACCAGCTTCTCGCCCTCCACGCGCATCGCGAGAGTCGGCGCCAGCGGATTGAACGCACCGGTCGCGGGATTGAAGGGCATCACGGCGTTCGGATCGTCGGGGTCGAACCGATAGCGGAAGGTCTCCATCGCGCGGCGCTGCGT
>VGTG01000246.1 GCA_016874795.1 Deltaproteobacteria bacterium
TCCCTCCGGGCTCCTCGACGTACTGTTCAAGTACGCCTGCGTCGCCCTCCGGTCCGAGGCTCGCGAATCTTCGGCACTCTCGACCGCCTCGCGACGTGATCTGGTGAGAAATGCAGGCTAGCGTCCCGCAGCCCGGCCGGACCGTCCCGGGGCGAACGGGCCGGCCGGCGGCGCGAACGACCGGGCCGGGCCTTGCCCCGGGTAGAAGAAGCACACTACCTTGTCCGGCCGATGATCGAGGTCTCCCACCTGCGGAAGACGTTCGGCGACTTCGTCGCGGTCGACGACGTTTCCTTCTCGGTGGCGGACGGCGAGTGCGTCGGATTCCTCGGGCCGAACGGCGCGGGGAAGACGACGACGATGCGGGTGATCGCCGGGATCTTCCCGCCGACGCAGGGCACCGTGCGGGTGGGCGGCTTCGACGTGCGCCGGGAGCCGCTCTCGGCGCGCCGCGTCCTCGGCTACTTCCCCGAGAACGCGCCCTTCTACCCCGAGATGAGCGTCGAGGGGTACCTCGGCTTCGTCGCACGCGCGAAGCGGATCCCTTCCGGCGACCGGCCGCGCCGCGTCGAGGAGGCGATCGCCGCTTGCGCGCTCGAGGAGATGCGCCATCGCCTCGTCGGCAAGCTCTCCAAGGGCTACCGGCAGCGCGTCGGCCTCGCGCAGGCCCTCCTCGGCGATCCGCGCGTCCTCGTCCTCGACGAGCCGACCTCCGGTCTCGATCCGGGGCAGGTGACCGGCATCCGCGAGCTCGTGAAGAGCCTGCGCGGCAAGCGCACGATCGTCTTCTCGAGCCACATCCTCTCCGAGGTGAGCCAGGTCGCGCAGCGCGTGGTGATCGTCAATCGCGGAAAGCTCGTCGCGGAGGACAGCCCCGAAGGGCTCTCGCGGCGCCTCGCGGGAGCGCTGCCGCTCTGGCTGCGCGCGGACACGGCACCGGAGGAGCTCGCCGTCGCCGTCGGAGCGGTGCGCGGCGTGCAGCGCGCGGAAGTCGCCGAGGACCGCGTGCGTCTCGTCGTCGACGACGAGAGCGTCGTCCCCGAGGTCTCGCGCGCCGTCACGTCACGCGGCTGGGTGATCCTCGAGCTCTCGCGCGAGACGCTCTCGCTCGAGGACATCTTCCTGCGGCTCGTCGGAAGCGGGAGCGGGAGCGTGAACCGATGACGGCGGTGATCCGGAAGGAGCTCGTCTCGTACTTCAGCTCGCTCCTCGCGTACGTCGTGATCGCGCTCTTCCTCGCGCTCTCCGGGTTCTACTTCCACTCGAACCTCTCGTTCTTCCTGATCAGCGGCGGGCTCGATCTGACGCGCGGGCTCTGGCAGTACCAGCTCCTCGACATGCGTCAGTGCATGCTGACGCTCTTGCCGCTCCTCACGATGCGGCTCTTCGCGGAGGAGCGCCGGCTCGGCACGCTCGAGCTGATGTGGACCTATCCGCTGCGCGATCTCGAGATCGTCCTCGGGAAGTACTTCGCGGCCCTCCTCGTGCTCCTCCTGATGCTGGGCGGCACCCTCGTCTATCCGCTGCTCCTCGGTCCGGCGGAGGCGTCGATGCCCATGGGTGCGCTCCTCGCGGGCTACCTCGGGCTCTTCCTTCTCGGCGCCGCGTTCCTCTCGTGCGGCATCCTGATCTCGGCTCTGACGGACAGCCAGGTGCTCGCGGCCGCGGTCACCTACACGGTGCTCGTGCTCTTCTGGGCGCTCACCTGGAACCAGGCCGCGGTCGGCGCGCCCGCTCTCTGGATCCTGAACCAGATCTCGCTCTTCGATCGGCTCTACACCTTCTTTCGCGGCGGCATCGACACGCGCGACGTCACCTTCCTGCTGCTCTTCATCGCGGTGTTCCTCGCGTGGACCGTGCAGGCGCTCGGCTCGCGCCGCTGGCGAGGCGTCAAGTGAACCGTCCGGCGATGCACTGGGCGGCTTTCGTGCTGTCGCTCGTCGCGGTGTTGTCCGTCGCGGTCGCGCTGCAGTCGTTCTCCGAGCTGGGGAACCGGCGCTGGGACCTGACGCTGCAGAGCCGGCTCTCCCTGTCCCCGTACAGCCAATCCGTGCTCGGCGAGCTGAAGGGGCCGCTCGAGATCGACTACTACTACGGCCGCGGCGAGCGCATCGAGGCGCGCGATCTCCTCGAGCTCGTCACGGAGGCTTCTTCGCAGGTCCGCTACGAGCTGATCGACCTCGACCGGAACCCGCAGCGCGCGAAGGACCAGGGCGTGCGCCGCTACGACCAGGCCGTCCTCTCCTATGACGGGCGCGAGCGCGTCGTGCCGGCGAAGACGGAAGAGCTCCTGATGGGCGGCATCGCGCAGATCGTTCAGGCGAAGGCGCGCGTCCTCTACTTCCTCGGCGGACATCGCGAGCGCGGGCTCTCTCCCGGCTACGACGATCAGCTCGGGCGCGCGGCGCAGTTCCTGCGGAGCGAAGGATACGACCTGCGCACGCTCTCGCTCGTGCGCGGCGAGAGCATCCCGGAGGACGCTTCCGCGGTCGTGATCGCCGGGCCCGAGGTCGACCTCGTCGAGCACGAGCTCGAGCGGCTCGACGCGTACCTGCGCGCCGGCGGCGCGGTGCTCGTGCTCGTCGATCCGGTGCAGCTCCCGCACTTCGAGCAGTGGATCGCGAAGTACGGGCTCCGCCTCTCGGACGACGTCGTCATCGACCAGGTGAATCGCGTCGAGGGAAGCGACGGCACGAACGTGCTCGTGCCGGTCTATCGCGAGCACGAGGCGACGCAGGCTCTCACGGCCCCCGCGGTCCTCGGGCGCGCGCGCTCGATCTCGACGCTCGACGGCGGCGCCGGAGATCTCGGCGCGCCCGTCCAGGTCGTCGCGCGCACGATGCCGGAGAGCTTCGTCGCCGCGGGCTCCGCGCGCACGCGCGCCGGATTGGTCGCGTTCGACGCCGCGACGGACCGGCGCGGTCCCGTCGGGGTGATGGGCGTGTCGATCGGCGAGGACGGCGGCCGGCTGGTCGTGATCGGCGACGCGGACTTCGCGAGCGACAACTTCATCACGCTCCTCGGAAACCGGGATCTGCTCGTCAACGTGCTCGGCTGGCTCACGGGAGGGGAGGCGAGCGGCGCGCGCGTGCAGGCCGAGGCGGCGGCGCCGGGGCCGCTCTCACCCGTGTACGTCTCGGCGCGGCTCTCGAACCTGATCTTCTGGATCGCGGTGATCGCGCAGCCCGGGGTCGTTCTGCTCGTCGGCATCGCCGTCGTGCTGCGCCGGCGCCGCCGGCGCTGAGGGATCGGGATGTCCGCGATCACGCGCGCCGCCGTCTCGCTCGCGGTCATCCTTCTCTCGGCGCTCGCGACGCTGTGGGCGGCGAGCCTTCAGCCGCCGCCGCCACCCCCGCCGCGCGATCAGGTCGAGCCGCTCTTCTCGTTTCCTCCCGAGGAGGTGAACGAGATCTCCGTCCGGACGTGGCAGGGCCGCCTCGAGGCGGTGCGCAGAGAGGATCGGCTGTGGACGGTGCGGCGCCTCGAGCTGCGTGAGTCCGGCGACGCCTCGGAGCCCGTGGCGACGCCCGCTCCCGCCGCGGTCGACGAGGAGGTGCAGGCGCTCGTCGCGGGGCTCGTTCGCCTCCCCGTCGTCGGGCGCTTTCCGCGCGAGGACCGGCCGCTTTCCGGGTTCGGGCTCGAAGAGCCGCAAGCGGAAGCGTCGCTCGTGCTCGCTTCGGGGGAGCGTCGCGAGATCCGTTTCGGCGACCGCACCGCGACCGGTGCCGGTCTCTACGCGCAGGCACCTCCCGCGGACGAGATCCTGCAGGTCGGAAGCCTCATCCTGAACGAGATCGGCGCTTCGTTCTATCGGCTGCGCGCCTTCGCGACGCCGTCCGCCGCTTCCCCTTGATTGTCCGTCCGCCGCCCGCGAAACCTCTTGCGGCTCGGGCGGGGAGTCGAATCGGGAGGCGCGGATGTCGCAAGCGGCAGGCTCGAACCGGCTGACTCGCCCGGTCGACGACGACTACGACCACGTCCTCGGCTCGTCGACCGCCGAGATCACGCTCGTCGAGTACGGCAGCTACGACTGTCCGCACTGCCGCGCCGCGAACGAGCCGATCGCGCAGGTCCGGGACCACCTCGGCACGCGTCTCCGCTACGTGTTCCGCCATCGGCCGGTGGCGAACAGCGAGATCGCGCGGGCGGCGGCCGAGCTCGTCGAGTGCGCGGACGACCACGAAACCTTCTGGGACGCGCACGTCAAGCTCATGACGCGCTCCGAGCATCTGCTCGACGACGATCTCCAGTCCGTCGCACGCGATCTCGGCATCCGGCCGGACGACGACGAGGACCGCCGCGAGCGCGCCCGCTTGCGCGTCGCGGACGACATGGAGACCGCGCGCGAGAGCGGCGTCCGGTACACCCCGACGTTCTTCATCAACGGTCGCCGCTACGACGGACCATGGGACGAGAGCTCGCTCACGGACGCGATGCTGAACTCGCTCGGCCATCGCGTGCGCTCGGCGGCGCTCGACTTCGCGAGCTGGGCGCCCTCGACGGGCCTGCTGCTGGTGCTCGTGATCGCCCTGGCCGTCGCGCTGACGAACTAGGCATTCGGGCCGGCGGTCGACCATTTCTGGCACACCGCGGTCGGGCTCCGCTTCGGCGACTTCGCCTTCTCGATGTCGCTGCAGCACTGGATCAACGACGGCCTGCTCACGGTGTTCTTCCTGGTGGTCGGACTCGAGATCAAACGCGAGTTCACCGTCGGACACCTCGCGAGCCGGCGCTCGGCGGCTCTGCCGATCGCGGGCGCGATCGGCGGCATGGCGGTGCCGGCGCTGGTCTACCTCCTCTTGATTCCGGACGGGCCGTGGACGCGGGGCTGGGGCGTGCCGATGGCGACGGACACCGCGTTCGCGGTGGCGCTGATCGTCATGCTCGGAGCCCGGGTGCCGGTCGAGCTGCGCATCTTCTTGACGGCGGCGGCGATCGTCGACGACATCGGATCGATCATCGTGGTCGCGATCTTCTACTCGGGCGCGATGAGCTTCTTGCACCTCGGTCTCGCCGTCGCGTTGACGATCGGGCTGGCGCTCATGAATCGTGCGGGGATCTACCGCGTGCTGCCGTACGCGCTCGTCGGGATCGCGCTGTGGATCTGCGTGCATGCGGGCGGGCTGCACGCGACGCTCGCGGGGGTGCTGCTCGCGTTCTTCATCCCGACGCGGCCGCCGGCCAACGTGCGGACGCTGATGATCCAGGCGAACGCGATCATCGTCGCGGAGTCGAAGTACGGAGACGAGGTCCTGCGCCACGGGCCGTCCGTTCCGGCGCTGCGTCAGATCGACGAGATCCACGACCGGATCGAGTCGCCCGCGGACCGGCTCCTGCGCCACGTCGAGCCGTGGTCGAGCTACGGCGTGCTGCCGCTCTTTGCGCTCGCGAACGCCGGCGTCGAGCTGCGCGGCGACGTGTTCTCCGGGCACGGAGGGTTGATGGCGGCGATCGTGTTCGGCCTCGTGCTCGGAAAGCCGATCGGTCTCGTCGCGGCCTCGGCTCTGGCAGTGCGCTTCGGCGCCGCCGTCAAGCCGACGGAATACTCGTGGGCGCAGCTCGCCGGCGCGGGCTGCCTCGCCGGCATCGGCTTCACGATGTCGCTCTTCATCGCGGGCCAGGCGTTCCCGGTCGCGGTCGACTTCTCCGCCGCGAAGATCGCGATCTTCGCCGCTTCCGTGATCGCGGCGGTCCTCGGCGTCGCGGTGCTCTGGTTCGCGAAGACGCCGCCGCCTCCCGAAGCCGTCGAGGGCTGATCGTTCGACCGGCCCGGGGCGACCGGCCCGGGGCGACCGGCCCGGGGCGACCGGCCCGGGGCGACCGGGCTCGGGGCGACCGGGCTCGGCGGGCGTCGTTCACTCCGAGCCTGGGTGCAGATACGCGATAA
>VGTG01000247.1 GCA_016874795.1 Deltaproteobacteria bacterium
GCTTCTCCCTCCGGGCTCCTCGACGTACTGTTCAAGTACGCCTGCGTCGCCCTCCGGTCCGAGGCTCGCGAATCTTCCGCACTCTCGACCGCCTCGCGACGTGATCTGGTGAGAAATGCAGGCTAGCGCGAGCTCTTCGGCACGGGTTCACCGAACGCCTCCGCGACGGCGGGGTGGACGATGCGCCCGTTCGCGATGTTGAGAGCGCGGCGCAGCGGCGCGCTCTCCTCGAGCGCCTTGTCGACGCCGCGGTCGGCGAGGAGCAGCGCGTGGGACAGGGTCGTGTTCGTCAACGCGAACGTCGACGTGTGCGGCACGATCGCGGGCATGTTCGTCACGCCGTAGTGGACGACGCCTTCCTCGACGTAGATCGGATCGCGGTGCGTCGTCGGGCGCGAGGTCTCGGCCGTTCCCCCCTGGTCGATCGCGATGTCGACGAGTGCCGCCCCGCGACGCATGCTCCGGACGAGATCACGCGTGACGAGGCGCGGAGCGCGGGCGCCGGGAATCAGGACCGCGGCGATCACGAGGTCCGCGGTGGCGGCTTCCTCCTCGAGGTTCGCGCGGTTCGACATCACCGTCGTCACGTGGCCGCCGAGGATGTCGCGCACGTAGCGCAGGCGGTTCGGATCGATGTCGAGGATGCTCACGTCCGCGCCGATGCCGACCGCGACCTGGCACGCGCTCGTCCCCGAGATGCCGGCGCCGATGATCACGACCTTCCCCGGCCGCACGCCCGCCGCTCCGGAAAGGAGGATGCCCCGTCCGCCGTTCTGCCGCTCGAGGCACCAGGCTCCCACCTGGACGGAGAGGCGCCCCGCGACCTCGCTCATCGGAGCGAGGAGCGGCAGCGAGCCGTCGGCGAGCTGCAGCGTCTCGTAGGCGAGCGCGGTCGTACCCGAGGACACGAGCGCGCGCGTCAGCTCCTCGTTCGCGGCGAGGTGGAGGTACGTGAAGAGCGTCAGGTCGGGGCGCAGGTAGCGAAGCTCCGTCGCGACCGGCTCTTTCACCTTCAGCACGAGCTCGCTCGCTGCCCAGACATCGCCCGCGGACGGCATCAGCTCGGCGCCGGCCTGCACGTAGAGCGCATCGGGGAGGCTCGAGCCGCCTCCGGCGCCCGCCTGCACGCGGACGCGGTGACCGTGGGCGACGAGCGCCGCGACGCCGGCGGGCGTGAGGGCGACGCGGTTCTCGTCGGACTTGACCTCGCGAGGGACGCCGATGTTCATCCCGGGCAGAGTACCACGACTTCCTCCCGGAGGGACGCCCCCCCGCTTTGCAGCGTCGAGGGCACTTCGATAGACGCGTGACGTGGGCGCGCCGGAGGGGCAGGAAGCGCGGCGGATCGACGGCAAGGCGATCGCGAAGCGCGTACGCGAGGAGGTGCGCGAGCGCGTCGCCGCGCTCGCGAAGCGCGGCATCCAGCCCGGTCTCGCGACCGTCCTCGTCGGCGACGACCCCGCTTCCGCGATCTACGTTCGCAACAAGGAGAAGGCCTGCCGCGAGGTCGGGATGGAGTCGATCGGCGTCAAGCTGCCCGGCTCGACGACCCAGGCGGAGCTTCTCGCCGTCGTCGACGACCTGAACCGTCGGGCGGACGTGCACGGCATCCTCGTCCAGCTTCCGCTACCCGTCGACCTCGACTCGAACGTCGTGATCGAGCGGATCTCACCGGCGAAGGACGTCGACGGGCTCCATCCGGTGAGCCAGGGGCGCCTCCTCGCCGGCGCGCCGGGGCTCCGCCCGTGCACGCCGCTCGGCGTGATGCGTCTTCTCGACGAGGTCGGCGTCGATCCCCGCGGACGGCGCGCGGTGGTCGTCGGGCGGAGCCTCCTCGTCGGGAAGCCGGTGGCGCTCCTCCTCCTCGAGCGCCACGCGACGGTGACGATCTGCCACACGCGGACGAGCGACCTCGCCGCCGAGGTCGGCTCCGCGGACATCGTGATCGCCGCGGCGGGAAAGCCGGGCGCGGTGCGCGGCGAGTGGATCCGCGCCGGCGCGACGGTGATCGACGTCGGCACGAACCGCACGGAGGCGGGGCTCGTCGGCGACGTCGAGTACGAAGCGGCTGCCCGTCGTGCGGCGCACATCTCGCCCGTGCCCGGCGGCGTCGGCCCGATGACGATCGCGATGCTTCTCTCCAACACCGCGGATGCGGCCACTCCGCATGGCTGACGCGCGCCGCACGCCGCTGTACGAGAAGCACCGCGCAGCGGGTGCACGCTTCGTCGAGTTCGGCGGCTGGCAGATGCCGGTGCAGTACCGGGGTCTCCTCGCCGAGCACGAGGCCGTCCGCACGCGCGCGGGACTGTTCGACGTCTCGCACATGGGCGAGATCGAGGTGGCCGGCCCCGGAGCGCTGGCCCTGTGCCAGCGCATCGCGACGAACGACGCGTCGTCGCTCGCCGTCGGTCGCGCGCAGTACACGATCTGGTGTGACGAGAGCGGCGGTACGATCGACGACACGATCCTCTACCGTCGTGGCCCGGAGCGGTTCCTGTTCTGCGTGAACGCTTCGAACACGGCGACGTGCGTCGACTGGATCGGGAAGCAAGCGGGCGGCTTGCAGGGCGCCCTGGTGCGCGACCGGAGCGACGCGACCTGCCTCCTCGCTCTGCAGGGACCGAAGGCCGTCGGGTGGCTCGCGAGTGTCGGAGCGCCCTGGATCGAGGCGCTGCCGCGGTTCGGGTGCGCAGAGGGCGAGGTCCTCGGCCTCTCTCTCTTCGCGGCGCGGACGGGCTACACCGGCGAGGACGGCGTCGAGCTCTTCGTCGACGCAGGCGATGCTCCCGCGCTGTGGGAGGCGCTCCTCGAGCACGGCCGCGAGGACCCGGGGCTCGAGCCGATCGGGCTCGGCGCGCGCGACACGCTCCGGCTCGAGGCAGCGCTGCCACTCTACGGGCACGAGCTCGGCCGCGACATCTCGCCGCTCGAGGCAGGGCTCGGCTGGGCGGTGAAGCTCGGAAAGAAGGATTTCATCGGCGCGGCTGCGCTCGCATCGCAACGCGAGCGCGGCGTGCCGCGTCGCCTGATCGGGCTCCGTCTGGTCGACAAAGGGATCGCCCGCGCGACGTATCCCGTGACGACCGAAGAGCGCCGGGTCGGGGAGGTGACGAGCGGCACCCTCTCCCCGACTCTGGGGCAGGCGATCGCGCTTGCCTTGATCGATCAGGAATGGCTAGACGCTCCCCTGTACGTCGAGATTCGCGGGCGTCGGGTCGCCGCCGAGCGGGTGGGGATTCCGTTCTACCGACGATCCGGACCGGGGAGGGACGGGGCATAAGCATGGAACTGCCGGAGGACCTGAAATACACGCGGGAGCACGAGTGGGTCTCGATCGAAGAGAACGTCGCCACCGTGGGCATCACCGATCACGCACAAGAGCAGCTCGGTGAGGTCGTCTTTGTCGAGCTACCCGGCGTCGGCGACCGCGTCGAGAAGTCCGAGCCGTTCGGTGTGGTCGAATCGACGAAGGCCGTATCGGACATCTACGCCCCGCTGACCGGAGAGGTCACCGAGGTGAACGACGACCTGCCCGACAGTCCCGAGCTCGTGAACGAGGATCCCTACGGCGACGGGTGGATGGTCAAGATCACGATCGGCGAGGACACCGATCTCGACGACCTGATGACCGCGGAAGAGTACCGCCAGTACATCGAGGAGTCGTCGGAAGAGTAGCGCGGCTCTCCGCGGCGGCGCGAAGGCGCATCCGCTCACATCAGGCCGATGCGGAGACGGCTCTCGACGCCCTGGATGCGTGCTTCGCCCATCCCGGGCGCGACGCTCGCCAGGATCTGCGCCTGGAAGATGAACTCGTAGTCGCCGTCGGCGTTCGACGCACCCGCGGGCGGGTTCGGGTCGAACGCCGCCTGGCGCAGCGCCTCGACGAGAGTGCGATCCATCGCCGGGCTGCCCGAGCGATCGACGACCTCGAGCGACTTGAGCTTCCCGCCGGGATCGAGCAGCGCCCGCACCGTGACGAGCCGCTGCGCCGCGAGGATGTCCGGCACGTCGAGGTCGCGTCGCTGGAAGATGAGGAGGTTCTGGAAGACGCGCGTGCCGACGCGGCGGACGAATGGCGCGAAGCGGTCCGCCTTCGTGTTCAGCATCGTGAGCTGACCGGCGGCGACGTCGGGAAGGTGATCGAAGCTGCCGCGCAGACCGCTCAGTATTCCCGGGACGGGCGGCGGAGCGCTCATCAGGTCGCGACGCGCGTCCGCTTCCGCGGCTGCCTGCGGTGAGCCGCCCGCGGCCTCCGAGGGCTCGGCCTTCGCGAGGACCTCGGCGGGCGGACGCAGGAGCTTGTCCAGACCGGGAAGGGGCTTCTGCGGCTCGGCCTGCACCGCGCGCGCTGCGGCGGAGGGCCTCGACGGTGCGGCCGGCTTCGGTGCAGGCTTCGCAGGCGGCGCGGGTTTCGGCGGCGGCTTCGCGGCGGCGAGGCGCTCTCGCGGCGGCGCGGGCTCCGGTGCCGGCTTCGGCGGCGCCTTCTCGGGTGCGGGCTGCGCCTTGGAGGCGAGCGGAGAGCCCTGCTCGACCTCGGGCGCGCCCGGAGTTCCCGCCTCCGGGTTCCCCTGGCGAATCGTCTCCTTCTCGACGCGATTGTCGCGATCGCTGAGATACGCGGGTCCTTCGGGGACGAGCTGGTTCTCGCGATCCGACGGCGCGACGATCTGCTTCCCCTGCGGAACCTCCATCGGGGTTTGCTTGACGGGCTGCTGCGCCTTCGGTGCGACCTCCGGAGCGAGCTTGACGACGATCGGCGCCGGCTCCGTCGCTCCATCGAGCGTCAACGTCTCTCGACCGAGCCACGCGAGCACCGCGAAGTGCGTCAAGATCGAAAGCAGCAGAAACGGCAGCAGATCGCCGGGTCTGCGCGTGTTGCGGCTCACTGCGGACACGACGCCACCTTGCGGCACCGGAGCGCCTGCCCTAGAATCGCGGCGATGCACTTCGGCGTCTGGGAGCTGCTGCTCATTCTGGCAGTCGTGCTGATCATCTTCGGCCCGGGGAGACTACCCGGCCTCGGGAGCGGCATCGGCAACGCACTCCGCAACTTCCGCAAGGCCGTGAACCAGCCGGACGCGATCGACATCACGCCGAAGGACGAAGCGCAGGCCGCCGCGCGCGAGCACGAAGAAGTCCGCACCAAGCGCGGCTGAGCCGCCGGTCGTGGTTTCTGCCGGACGTCTCACGACGTCTGCGCATCGACGATTCGCACGACCACCTCCGAGAAGCCCGCCGGCGGGTCGGCGAACACGAGCAGGAAGCTCGCGGACTCGCCAGGGTGGATCGTGAAGCGGCGGTTCGGCTCGAGACGGAGCAGGAGCTCGACTTCGCTCGCGGAGAGATCGCGAATCGTCGAGCGAGCCTGATTCGCGGCGTACACGCGCTGGCGGCGCTCGAGCTTTCCGTCGACGAGGAGGCCTCCCTCGATCTCGATGATGCGGATGTCGGTGCTCGTCGTGTTGAGCGCTCTGCCGGAGACGACGTAGGCGAGCTTGTTGTCGCGGATGTAGTCGAGGCCGCCCTCGAGGCCCGTCAAGTCGAGGCGCCAGACGAGCAGATGGTCGCGGCCGAGAAAGCGTCCGAGCACGGGCACCCGGCTCAGCTGATCGAGCGCGGCGGCCGGATTGCGATCGAGCGCGACGGCGATGATCAGGTAGGCGCCGACGATCAGGCTGACGCCGATGCCGATCGGCCGAAGAGGCGAGCGACGCTTCGGTAGCTCGGGCTCGCGCGGGCGGATGCTCGGCGGGCGCTTCCTCGCGGCGGAGACGATCACAGGCGGAGTCGGATCTTCTTCTTCCTCTTCTTCTTCTTCTTCTTCTTCTTCTTCCTCCTCCTCGTCTTCG
>VGTG01000248.1 GCA_016874795.1 Deltaproteobacteria bacterium
TCGAGCGTGCGCCGGAGCGCTCGGCTGTCCTCGAGCAGGCTCCGCAGGGCGTCGGGATCTCCCTCGCGCACCGCTCGCCCGAGCTCCTCGAGGCGCGCGCCGAAGCGCTCCAGCCCGTGTCCCACCGAAGCCGCGTTCGCGAGGAGGATGTCCCGCCACATCTCGGGCGAGGACGAGGCGACGCGCGTCATGTCGCGAAACGACGGACCGGCGAACGCGAGCGGGTCGGCGCCGCCGGCCTCGCGCGCGTCGCGCGTCGCGAGAGCCAGCGCGAACGCGGCGACGTGCGGCAAGTGGCTCGTCAGCGCGAGGATCCGATCGTGCTCCTCGGCGGACATCTCCACGACGTCCATGCCCGCCGATTCCCACAGGCCCCGCACGCCGGCGAGCGCCTCGCGGTCGGTCGTCGCGTTCGGCGTGAGGACGCAGCGCGCGCCCGCGAAGAGGTCGATCCGCGCCGCCTGCGCGCCGGAGGTCTCCGTCCCCGCGATCGGATGCCCGCCGACGAAGCGTGCGCGCGCGCCGAGCGCCGCGGTGCACGACTCGACGACGCCGCTCTTGACGCTGCCGACGTCGGTGACGATCGCGCCCGGGGCGAGGCGTGGCGCGATCTCCCCCGCCATCCGCGCGAGAGAGCCGATCGGCGTCGCGAGGACGACGAGATCCGCGCCGTCGAGGACACTCGCGTCCGTGCTCGCGCGGTCGAGGATGCCGCGCGCGAGCGCCGTGTCGAGGTTCTCCTGGCTCCGTCCGACGCCGACGATCTCCTCCGCGAGCTTCTCGCGGCGCGCGACGAGCCCGAGCGAGCCGCCGATCAGTCCGACGCCGACGATGCCGAGCCGGCGGAAACGGCTCACCCGCCCGCTCCTCCCCTCGCCTCGAGCGGCGGCTGCACGAGCTGCGCCGCCGCCGTGCCGCTCCGGCCGAGGAGCGCCGCGAGGGCCTGCGCGAAGACCGTGTTCTCCTCCGGCGTTCCGATGCTGACGCGGACGTGGCCCGGGAAGCCGTAGCCCCCGACCGGCCGCACGATCACGCCGGCGCGGAGCAGCGCCTGGAACGCGTGCGCCCCGTCGCCGACCTCGACGAGAAGGAAGTTCGCGTGGCTCGGCACGAATGGGAGAGAAAGCGCACGACAGACGCGCGAGAGAAAATCGAGCCCCGCGCGATTCAGCTCGCGGCTCGCGCGCACGTGCTCGTCGTCGTCGAGCGCGCCGAGCGCCGCAACCTGCGCGAGATGGTTCACGTTGAACGGATCGCGCAGCCGGTCGATCAGGTCGACGAGATCGGCGGGTCCGATGCCGTAGCCGATGCGTAGTCCCGCGAGGCCGTAGATCTTCGAGAACGTGCGCAGGACGACGAGGTGCGGGTGGCGATCCGCCTCGCGCAGCGTGTCCGGGTACTCGGGATCGGTCACGTACTCCGCGTAGGCGTCGTCGCACACCACGACGACGTCGCGGGGAACGCGCTCGAGGAAACGCTCCCAGGCGGCGCGCCGGTAGATCGTTCCTGTCGGGTTGTTCGGGTTTCCGAGGAACACGATCCGCGTGCGCGGGCCGATCGCGTCGACGATCGCGTCGAGGTCGTGCGTGAAGTCCTTCATCGGCACCGCGATACCGCGCGCGCCCGCCGCCTGCGTCGCGAGCGCGTAGATCGCGAAGGCGCCTTCTGCGAAGACGGCCTCGTTGCCGGGACCGAGAAGGACGCGCGCGAGGAGCGTCAGGATCTCGTTCGAGCCGTTTCCGAGGAGCACGCGGTCCGGGCCGACGCCGAATCTCCGGGCGAGCTCGTCGCGCAGGAGCGTCGCGCCGCCGTCGGGATAGCGGTGCACCTCCGCAAGCTCGCGCGTGACGGCCTCGCACGCGCGCCGCGACGGCCCGAGCGGATTCTCGTTCGAGGCGAGCTTGACGACGCGCTCGAGCCCATACTCGCGCTCGATCTCCGCGATCGGACGCCCGGGCACGTACGGCGAGAGGTCGCGCAGATGCGCGGCCACGCGGTCGCGGATGCCGCCGGAGCTCATGGGACGCGCGCCGCCGGGTACGACCCCAGCACCTTGAACCAGACGCAGTGCCGCTTCATCGCGTTCATCGCGCGCTTGACGCGGGGGTCGGTCATCTCCCCGGCGAAGTCGGCGAAGAAGAGGTAGTCCCAGATCCGGCCGCGGAGCGGTCGCGACTCGATCTTGAAGAGGTCGATGCCGTTCGCCGCGAGCGGCTTCAGGCTGCGATAGAGCATCCCCGGCTCGTTCTTCACGGAGAAGAGCACCGAGATCTTGTCGCTCGCTCCCGGCGGCACCGCGGACTCGGCCGCAACGACGAGGAAGCGCGTCACGTTGTGCGGCACGTCCTGGATGCCGTCCGCGAGCACCTTCAAGCCGTAGAGCCGCCCCGCCTCCTCGCCGGCGATCGCCGCGGTCGTCCGGCTTCGCGAGGCGGCCTCCGCGGCCGCCGCGTTGCTCGCGACCTCGCGCGTCGGGATCCCCGGCGCGTTGGTCGCAAGCCACTCGCGGCACTGCGCGAGCGACTGCGGATGCGACACGATGAGACGGATGCCCGCGAGACCCGCGCTCCGCGCGAGGAGCGCGTGGCGGATCTGGAGCTGACGCTCGGCGACGATGCGCAGCGGGCTCTGCACGAACGCGTCGAGCGTCTGTCCGACCATCCCTTCCGTCGAGTTCTCGATCGGGACGACGCCGAACGCCGCCCGCGTCCGCTCCACCGTGCGAAACACCTCCGGGATCGAGCCGACCGGGAGGAGCTCGGCCGAGGAGCCGAACTGCTCGCGCGCCGCGCGCTCCGAGTACGTCCCCGGAGGCCCGAGGTAGGCGACCGCGACGGCCCCTTGCAGCGCGCGCGAAGCCGAGAGGATCTCGCGGAAGATCGCCTCGACCGCGGCCGGCTGCACCGGCGTGCCCGCCTGCCGATTCAGCCGCTCGAGGCGCGCGAGCTGCGACCGCTCGCGATCGGGTTGATACACCGGCGTGCCGTCGCGCTGCTTCGCTTTCAGGATCGCTTCGACGACGCGGTAGCGCTCGCCGAGGTGACCGAGAACCTTCGCGTCGAGCTCGTCGATCCGCGCGCGGAGCTCCTCGAGCGTGTCGCGCTTGCGCGCCGATCGCTTCGCGGGCGCGCGCGTCTTCCTGGTCGTGCCCACGCTCGCGGTCTCCCTCCAAGCCGATGGCTAGCACACGAAACGTCCGCGACCACGCCGCGCGGCCGCTGTCGCTTCGGGCTAGCCGACGACCGCGTTCCGTCCGAGCGCGTGCAGGCGCGCTCGCCGGCGCGCGCGCAGAGCCGGACCGCCCTGGCCGTCGAGCCCGGAGAACGCGGTCTCGATCGCGGCGCCCACCGCCGCGAACGTCGCCTCTCGATCGAGGTGCGCGCCGCCCGGTGGCTCGGCGACGATCCCGTCCGCGATGCCGAGCCGCACGAGATCGTCTGCGGTGAGCGCGAGCGAAGACGCCGAACGTTCGACCGCGGCCGCACTTTGCCTTCGCGAGAGGATCGAGGCGCAGCCCTCGGGCGTGATCACCGCGAGACACGAGTTCTCGAGAACGAGAAGGACGTCGGCGACCGCGAGAGCCAGGGCTCCGCCGCTGCCGCCCTCTCCGATCACGACGCAGACGATCGGCACGGGCAACGCGACGAGATCCGCGAGGCAGCTCGCGATCGCCTCGGCGACCCCGCGCTCCTCGCTCTCCGCACCGGGGTACGCCCCCGGTGTGTCGACGAGCGTCAAGAGCCCGAAGCGCATCCTCGCCGCGAGCGCGTAGAGACGCGCCGCCTTCCGATAGCCTTCCGCGCGCGGCATCCCGAAGCGGCGCAGCGCGCGCTCGCTCGTGTCGTGGCCGCGCTGGTGTCCGACGACGGCGAGGGAGCGCCGGGCGACGAAGCCGACTCCCGCGACGATCGCGGCGTCGTCTCCGTGGCGGCGATCGCCGTGCAGCTCGGTGAAATCCGTGCAGAGCGCGGCCACGTAGTCGAGCGTCTGCGGACGCTCCGGGTGACGCGAGAGCTGGACCTTCTGCCACGGGGTGAGCATCGCTCGAGTCACTCTCCGGGAGACTCGCGCCCTTCTTCCAGGAAGCGGCGCACGCGGTGGAGAAGTGAAGCGGCCGGTTCGCCGCCGTCGATCCACACGGCGTCCTCGAGACGGCGAAACCACGTTCGCTGGCGCTTCGCGTACCGCCGCGTGTCGAGCGTCATCGCCCGGATCGCCTCCTCGACGGACATCGTCCCCGCCAGCACACTCTGCGCTTCGCGGTAGCCCATTGCCTGCAGCGGTGGCAGGGACGGCGCGAACCCCGCTTCGAGCACCGCACGTGTCTCGTCGAGAACCCCGGCCTTCCACATCTCGGCCGAGCGCGCGGCGATGCGGCGATCGAGGACGGCGACGGGCGGCGAAAGCACGAAAACCAGCAGCTCGTACGGGCGGTCCGAGAACCGGTGCGCGCTCTGCCACTCCGAGAGAGGACGCCCCGAGAGCCGCGCCACCTCGAGCGCGCGCGTGATGCGGACCGCGTCGTTGGGCGAGACGCGCTCCGCCGAAGCGGGATCGACGGCGCGGAGCTCGTCGTGCAACGCAGCGACGCCGCGCTCCTCGATCTCGCGGGCGAGCACGGTGCGCAATGCCGCGTCGGCCGGCGGCGCGGGACAAAGCCCCTCGGTGAGCGCACGGAGGTAGAAGCCGCTGCCGCCGCAGAGGAGAGCGCTTCGCCCTCGTGCGACGATGCCCGCGACGGCTTCGCGCGCTTCGCGCTGGAACCGCGCCGCATCGTACGGCTCGTCCGGCTCGACGACGTCGAGCAGATGGTGCGGGACACGCACGCGGAGAGCCGAGCTCGGCTTCGCGGTGCCGACGTCGAGCCGCCGGTAGACCTGGCGCGAGTCGACGGAGACGATCTCCGCGCCGACCGCGGCTGCGAGGTCGACCGCGAGCTCCGTCTTTCCGGCCGCGGTCGGCCCGACCACCGCGACGACGCGCGGGCGCGGGCCGCCCGTCGCGGAGCCGACGCTCACGTGCGACCGACCCGTCGCTCGATCTCCGCGCGCCGCAGGTGGATCAGGAGCGGTCTTCCGTGGGGACACGTCGCGGCGAACGGGATCGTGTCGAGGTCCGCGACGAGACGCGCCATCTCGTCCGGCGTCAGCGGATCCCCGACGCGTACGGCGCCATGGCACGCGATCCGCGCCGCGAGCGTGTCGCGCGCGGCGGCGAGACGGTCGCTTCCGCCGAGGTCCGCGAGCTCCTCGGCGAAGACCTCGAGGAGCGCCGCCGGGTCCGTCGTCACGTCGAGCGAAGCGGGCAACGCGCGCACGACGAGAGAGCGCTCGCCGAACTCGTCGATCTCGAATCCGGCAGCCGCGAGCTCCTCGCGCGCTTCGAGGAGCCGCGCACGCGCCACGTCGCCGAGCTCGATCACGCGCGGCACGAGGAGCCGCTGACCCGCCACCGTCTCGCTCGCAGCGGCGCGCAGACGCTCGAAGCGGACGCGCTCGTGCGCGGCATGCTGGTCGATCAGGACGAGGCCGTCGTCCGCTTCGCAGACGATGTAGCCGCGCATCGCCTGTCCGAGGATGCGGAGGTCCGCAAATGCTTGCGGCGCGCCCGCGGGCGCCGGCGCCCGGCTCTCTTCCGCGGGGAGAGGAAGCGGCATGGGGACGAAGCTCTCTCGCGGGCGTGGTGCGGACCCGCCGCCGTCGCGGGGGACGTGCGACGGCCACGCCGCACCCGAAGAGCGCGCGCTTGCGTCCTGACGGATCACGTATCGCCCGAGGGCGTCGGAGACGCGGCCGGAGATCGCGTCCCCCGACCGGGCGCCGCCGTCCGGACCG
>VGTG01000249.1 GCA_016874795.1 Deltaproteobacteria bacterium
ATATGCGGAAGATCGACGGTTGGGAGGAGATGCCGAAGCGAGCGACGAAGCGCGAGGCAGCATAGGTAAGGGAAGCGCCGGAGACGTCAATCCACTTTTACACCACTTGACAGACACTGCCCATGGGTGACCCCTCCTTCGCAAGGCAAGGCATCGCGATCCGCACCTGTCGCGGGAGCTTGCCGATGCGACTCGAGAGGCTCGAGGTCGCGTCCGTCTGGGGGGAAGCGTCGGAAGGGCTCGGGTTCGGATCTGGAGAGACACTCCCGCGGCCGGGCCGCGGTCGATTTTTTCGATGGAAACGCGCGAATTATCCGGTCCGGGTTCGGGCTGCGCAACGCTCTTTCGATAGAGTCTCGGTGGCTTTCGCGGCTCACTCGCTCGTTGGACCCCGGAAGACCGGCGGACGCTTCTCGCGATGCGAAGCGAGGCCCTCGGCCGCGTCCGGCCCTCCGAAGCCGTGCATCTCGAGCGCCAGCGAGGCTTCGAAGATCGGAGCCATCATTCGGTACCAGCCGTTGAGCGAGTGCTTGGTCCAGCGGATCGCGCTCTGGGCGCCGGCGGCGAGCGACCGGGCGACCTCGAGGGCGCGCTCCTGCACCTGATCGTCTTCCACGCAGAGCGACACGAGGCCGATTCGCTCCGCCTCCTCCCCCGAGAGCGTCTCGCAGGTCAGGAGATAGTACTTGGCCTTCGCCATCCCGCAGAGGAGCGGCCAGCAGATCGCCGCGTGATCCCCGGCCGCCACGCCGAGGCGCGTGTGCCCGTCGATGATGCGGGCCGTCCGCCCCACGACCGACACGTCCGCGAGGAGGCCGGCGACGAGACCCGCGCCGATGGCGGGGCCGTGGATCGCCGAGACGACCGGCTTCGAGCAGTTGATGACGTTGAAGACGAGGTCGCGCGCCTCGCGGAGGATCCGCGTCCGGACGCCCCAGTCGCGGATGATCGTGTCGACGAGCTCGAAGCTCCCTCCCGCGGAGAAGCCCTTGCCAGCGCCGCGGAGCAGGGCCACCCGGGTGTCGGGGTCGCGGTCGACTGCGAGCCACACGTCGGCGAGCTCGCGATGCATGCGCAGGTCGACGGCGTTCAGGCTGGGTGCGTCGAGGGTGATGCGCAGGATGCCGTCTTCGGGCCGATCGAACGTGAGACTCGGGAAATCCCGCTCGAAGTCACTCATGCCGCCGTCAATACCGGTAGCTCATCTCGACGCCAGCCGTGAGGGGCGCCTCGTAGAAGCGCACGATGTCGCCGAACGACGAAGCGCTGCCGGTGACCTGCTCGAAGTACTCCGTGTCGAGCATGTTCAGTCCCCAGAAGGCGAACTGCGCGCGGTCGTCGAGGAAGTCGTAGCTCAACCGAACGTTGAGGAGGTTGTAGCCGGACTGCGTCGCCTGCGGCAGCTCGGGGCCCGCGTAGCGAACGGAGCCCTGGTAGTACCAATCGAGCCGCGGCGTGAGCCATCCCTGGAGCCACTCGGGCCCCTCGAACTCGATCGGGAACGAGTACTGCACCGCGAGATGCGTCTGCACTTCCGGGACGAAGGGGAAGCGCTGGCCCGCTCGGCTCACCGTGCTGGCGTCGAGATCGCTCGGCGCCAGGTAATTGATGAACTGGGAGTCGAGGAGCCCGACGTTGCCTTGCACGGTCAAGCCGTCGATCGGCAGAGCGACGGCTTCGATCTCGAGCCCTTGCGTCTTCGACGCGGCGGCGTTGGTCACGGCCAGGCTCACCTGCGGCGGTCCGCCGGGGATGAGCGGCGGTCCGAGGACGACGCTCTGCACCTGCTGGTCCGTGTAGTTGCCCTTGAAGATCGCGACGTTGAAGGTCAGGCGATTCTCGAGGCTGATCGTCTTGATGCCGACCTCGTACGAATCGAGGAACTCGGGCTGGAAGGCGGAGAGCTCGTCCGTCCCTTGCTCGCGCGCCATGCCGTTGAAGCCGCCGCTCTTGAAGCCGCGGCTGTAGGTGAAGTAGCCCATCAGGTGCTCGATCGGTGCGGGCTCGAGGAGCTCCTCCGGAGCGCGCAGCGCGAGGCTCGCCATCGGCGTCGTCGCTCCGAAGAGCTCGGACTCGTCGACGTCGACGAGCGGCAGAGCGGGCACGCACTCCGGCGGCCCTCCGTCCACGCAGCCGCCCGGGTATCCCGGCGGCAGCACCGGACGAGCGAGGTTCAAGTCGAGCCCCTTCTTCTCGCGCGTGTAGCGGACGCCTCCGGTCAGGCTCGCCCACTCGAAGAAGTCGTAGGTGAGCTGCGTGAAGAGGGCCCAGCTCCAGTTCGAAACCTTGGTGATCTGGTTCGTGGTCGCCGACGTGATGTCTCCGACCTGGCTCGGTCCCGGAGTGATCGGGCCCGGGAACGCGCGGACGGACGCGTTTTGGTTCGCATCCTCCCAGAAGCCGTACACGCCGCCGACGAACGAGAGCTCGTCGTCGAGCGCGGTGCCGGTCATCTGCAGCTCCTCGCTGATCTGCTGCGCGAAGCCCGGCTCCCCGGTGAACTCGCCGCTTCCGCCGGCCGTGGAGTACTGGCCGACGCGCTGCTGCGTCATGTCGAAGTCCTCCCGCAGGCGCGGGATCTGCTCGCGCCAGGAGGAGAGGAGCTTCAGCTGCAGCCCGTTGAACCAGCCGGCCTCGCCGATGTCCCAGGTGCCGGTTCCCCAGGTGCCGTAGCTCTCGACGTCGTTGATGCCGTCGACGTTCGATTCGAAGTGGTAGGGCTGGGAGCGGTTGCAGTCGGCCTCGAAGTTCTCGCGATTCGGGGATGGCCAGAGGCCGATCAGCACGGGCGTCTGCTCGATGAAGACGCACTCGCCGCCCTTGCCGTTGTTGTGGTTGCGGGACCAGGATCCCGTCACGTCGAAGGTGAGGTCCTCCGTCGGGACGAATCGGACCGAGCCGAGGAAGTTCAGCGAGTTCTCGTCCGACCACCACTCATCGCGGAGCGCGTTGTAGGTGTACCCGCGGGTGTTGGACGAGCCGAGCGCGACGCGCGTGAAGAGCTTGTCCTCGAACCAGCCGATATCGATGGGGACGTTCAGGCTCGCGCGGGTCTGAACGGTGTCTCGGCTGCCGGCGCGTACGGACGCAAACGCCTCGAGCTCGTCACCCGGCTTCACGGTGGTGATGTTGATCGCGCCGCCGACGGTGTTCTTTCCGAAGAGCGTCCCCTGCGGGCCGCGCAGGACCTCGATCTGCTGGACGTCGAGGACGTCGATGACCGACCCCTGCGAGCGTGCGAGGTACACGCCGTCGACGTAGATGCCGACGCCGGGATCGAACGTGATCACCTGCGACTGCGCTTGACCGATGCCGCGGATGAAGACGGTCGCGTCGTTGCCGCTCCGGCCTCGCAGGAACGTCAAGTTCGGAACGAGGGTGTTGATCTGATCGAGGCGAGTGACGTCCGCCTCGCGCAGCAGGTTCTCGTTCAGTGCGGTCACGGCGACCGGGGTGTCCTCGAGGAACTCCGCGCGGCGGCGTGCCGTCACGACGATGTTCTCGACACGCTGTGCGGCGCGCCGAGGGAGGCCTTCCACTTCGCCGCCGGTCCCCTCGGCTTCACGGCCCTGCGCGCCTTGCGCGTCGAGGGCGTCGTCTTCGCCGCCGACGGTTTCCTCCGTCTCGAGCTCCTCGACGAGGCGGCCGGAGTTCTCGATCGGCTCGGCGTGTCCGGATGTCGGACAGAGGATGAGAAGCAGGATGGTGGTACCGACGCGGAGGGTTTCGATCGACCGGCGTTTCACGGGCATCTCCTCGGAGGTTGGGCCTGTTGTTTCCGTCGCTCATGAACGATCCCGAGGACGAAATCCAGCGCGAAAGCAGCGTACGGCGGCTGGTAAGTCATACGGATCGCTGGTATGTAGTCGCAGTCGACGCGGCGCATTGCCGCGGTGGGCCAGGCGGGGTCGGGGGTGGTGCGATGATGGAGGAGGAAGAGCGTTTCGAGCACGTGCCGGACGCTCAGGAAGAGCAGCTGTCCGCGCTCGACGCGGCGTTTCTGTTCTTCGAGCGACCCAACCAGCCCTTCCAGATCGGTTGCGTCGCGATCCTCGAGCAGTGCCCGTCGCTCGAGGAGCTGACCGAGCGGCTTGCCGAGCGGCTCGAGGACGTGCCGCGCTTCCGGCAGATGCCGCTCCGCTCGCGGCTCGATCTCCGCTGGCCGGTCTGGCGAGAGGATCCCGCGTTCGATCCCCGCCGTCACGTGCGGCACGTGGCGCTTCCCGCGCCCGGCGACGAGGCGACGCTTCATCACGTCATCGAGACTCTGCTCTCGACGCCGCTGCCCGCCGACCGGCCGCGGTGGGAGTTCCACCTGATCGCAGGCCTCGAAGGCGGTCGCGCGGCTCTCCTGTGCAAGGTCCACCACTGCATGGCCGACGGTATCAGCGCGCTCCGGACCTTCGAGACGATCGCAGACGCGCCGGCGGGCGAGCGCCCTCACGCGGCGAAGCCGGTCGAAGCGCTGGCGGCTCGGGCGCCGCAGCGCTCACGCGGTCTCGCAGGGGCGCTTGCCGAAGCGGTCGTGAATCCACGGCGTGCGCTGCGCGGCGGCGTGCGCGATCTCGCCGAGACGCTCGACACGATTGCATCTTTCGTCGACGAGCCGCTCACGCCGATGCCGTTCAATGGCAGTCTCGGGCACGGGCGGCGCCTCGTCTGGCGCTCGCATCCGTTCGAGGAGCTCGCCTCTCTGCGTCTCGCTGCGGACTGCACGATCAACGACGTGCTCCTCGCGATCGTGAGCGGTGCCCTGCGCAGCTACCTCGAGGATCACGAGACGGACGTGGAGCAAGCTAACGTGCGCGCGGTCGTTCCGACGAGCGTGCGCAAGAAGGGGGCGGAGCTCGAGCTCGGCAACCAGGTCACCGCGGTCTTCCCGCGGCTTCCCGTACACGTTCCTGATCCCGTCGCGCGCTTGCACGCCGTCCGCGACGAGATGCGCCAGCTGAAGGAGCGGCGGCAAGGACGGGCGACCGGGCTCGTCCTCGCGCTCGCCGGTGCGCTGCCCTCCGTGACCGAGGCGTCGGTCCTCGGGACGATCGGCGGCGGGAAGCTCGTCAGCACGCTTTGCACGAACGTGCCGGGGCCCTCGGAAACGCTCCGGCTCGTCGGGCGGCGCGTGCTCGCGATCCATCCGATCGCTCCACTCTTCCTCGACGTCGGGCTCGCATTCGCCGCGACGAGCTATGCAGGGCGATTCTCGATCTGCGCCGTCGCCGATCCGGCGCTCGTTCCCGACGCGGACCGCCTCGGAGTCGCGCTCGACGAAGCGCTCTACGAGACGCGATCGGCGCTCTGGGAGCGGTCTCAGGCGCTGGCCGTCGCATCGCGTCTCGCGAACGGGCCGACGGTCGCCGACGTGATGATCCGCGACGTTCCGACCATCGCGGAGAGCGACTCGCTCGAGTGCGCGCACGACCTGATGCGGCGTCGCCGCGTCCGGCACGTCCCGGTCCTGGATCGCGGGCTCCGCGTCATCGGCGTGCTGAGCCAGGGGGACCTTCTGATCGGCGCGCCCAAGGCACCGGCCACGATGAGCGAAGCGGAACGCGCGGATGCTCTCGGCCGCACGCCGGCCGCGTTTGCGATCGAGCGCGGCCTTTCGGTTGCCGCTCCCGACGAGGCGGCTCTGGAAGCGGGACGTCGCATGCTCGAGCGCGAAGTCGATGTGCTCCCCGTCGTCGACGAGCGAGGACATCTCCTCGGCATCGTCACCGAGGAGCAGATTCTTCGCTGGACGACGCAACGGATGCCCGGGCGGGCCGGCACGGGCGGACGCGCACGGCGAGCCGGCGCGGCTCATTTGGA
>VGTG01000250.1 GCA_016874795.1 Deltaproteobacteria bacterium
CTCGGACCGGAGGGCGACGCAGGCGTACTTGAACAGTACGTCGAGGAGCCCGGAGGGAGAAGCTCGCGAAGATTCGGTGCTATCGGCCGCCGCAGTAGGGATCTGGTGAGAAATGCAGGCTAGCCTGGCTCGCTGGAGGATCAACCCCGGGCCGCTCGCGGGTACGGAGCGGCGGGAGGACGGCTCAGTCGTCGGTGCGCGGATCGAGCAGCGACGAGAGAACGAGAGCGTTGAACAGCAGCGACCAGCGGCCGTTGGCCGCGTAGGCGGCCATCTCTTCGGGGCCCCAGCCGAAAGGCTGCTCCGGATCTTCCCAGAGCTCGACCGACTGTCCCGCTACGAAGTAGTAGCGCCGGTCTCCGGCGACTTGCGTGGTTTCCATGGCGACGGTTCCGCGGACCGGGCTCAAGCCGGCGATTCGAGGAAGTCGTCCGACCAGGACCCGCCGACGAGCCGCACGCGGCCGCTCCGGATCAAGTGGACCACGGTGGCGACGATCTCGTTCTCGTCGTCGGCGTACTCGGAAACCGCAGAGATCAGATCGCGGAGCGTGACGGTGAGCTTCATCGGAGCCTCCTCTTGCCGAGGAGATCAGCAAGCGAGGTGCCACGGGGCTCGGCCGAGCGCGAAGCGACCGCGATCCTCCAGATACGCCGAAAGACTCCTGTTTCTTCGTTGGAGCAGTCTCTATGCGAAGCCGACCAGGTGCCCGGCCGTGGCGACGGCGGCATTTTCCTGACTCCCCGAACTCCGGTGTCAGAGTATTGCCGGAAGCGGTGCCGCCGTCTGGCACCGCTTCCGGGAAGGCGCAGACTCCTAGCTCAGCTCTTTGCTCGAGTACCCGAGTATGCGGCGCGCGACGATCAGCATGTTGATCTGCTGAGTGCCTTCGAAGATGTCGTTGATCTTGGCATCGCGCATCCACTTCTCGAGCAGGAGCTTGCGCGAGTAGCCGAGCGGTCCGAGCAGCTCGACGGCTTTCTGCGTCGCGCGCGTGACGGCGAGGCCCGCCTTGGCCTTGGCCATCGAGGCTTCGAGGTTGTTGCGCTTGCCGCGATCCATCATCCACGCGGCTCGCCAGGTCAGGAGCCGTGCGGCGTGGAGATCGCTCTCCGCGTCCATGAAGTCCTTCTCGATCGCGGTGAGCGTTGCATCGGAGCTTCCGTAGCGGATCGGGCGTCCGGCCTTCTCGAGCTCCTCGCGCGCGAGATCGAGCGCCGCCTGTCCGATGCCGAGCGCGCTCGCGGCGACGAGCGGCCGCGTCGCGTCGAAGGTCGCCATGGCGCCCTTGAAGCCCTCGGTCGACTTCACGACCTCCGCCGAGCCGAGGATGTTGTCCGCCGGGATGCGGCAGTCCTCGAAGACGATCATCGCCGTGTCGGAGGCGCGGATGCCGAGCTTGTTCTCGACCTTGATGACCTTCATGCCGGGCGTGTTCGCCTCGACGACGAACGACTTGATGCCGCCTCGCCCGGCCGTCTTGTCGACCGTCGCCCACACGACGACGAAGCCCTCGGACTTCTCACCCGCCATGAGGCCCGACGTGCAGAACACCTTGGTGCCGTTGATCACCCAGTGATCGCCGTCGCGCGTCGCGGTCGTCTGGATCGCAGCGGAATCGGATCCGCAGTGGGGCTCCGTGATCGCCATGGCGGCCCACTTCGGCTCGCCGCTGCTGAAGCGCGCGAGGAAGCGCTTCTTCTGCTCAGGCGTTCCGGCGGCGGCGACGGCGGCGCCGCCGAGGCCCGCGTTCGGGATCGTCAAGTAGATCCCGGCGTCGCCCCACGACAGCTCCTCGATCGTGACGGCGGCCGTCAGCGTGTTCTCCTTCGCTCCGGAGCGCGGCTTGCCGTCGGTGTTCTCGCCCGTCATCGCACGGCCGCCGGCGACCTGCCACATGAACTTCAGGAAGTCCCAGGGCTTCTCGTGCTCCTTCTCGTCGAACTCGCGGGAGATCGGCCGCATGCCCTCCTGCGCGACCTGGTGAACGAGTTTTTTCTGGTCCTGGATGGACTGCGAAAGCTCGAAATCGATCATCGTACTCTCCTGCTCCTCAGACGATCGCCATCCCCTCGAACGAGGAGAAGCCGCGGGCGTTGCGGAACCAAAGCTCGACCGGGAAGTCCCGGATGTATCCGTGTCCGCCGAGCACCTGCACGGCGTTGTCGGTAATCTTGAGGACCTGGGCGGCACAGTAGCGCTTCGCGAGGAAGCACTCGCGGGTCGCGTCCTCGCCCTTGTCCAGCTTTGCCGCGGCCTCCCACGTGAGGAGGCGAGCGGCGTCGATCTCGATCGCCATGTCGGCGAGCATGAACGCGATTGCCTGCTTCTGCGCGATCGGCACGCCGAAGGCCTTGCGCTCCTTCGCGTACTCGCGAGCGAACTCGAAAGCGGATCGCGCCATCCCGATCGCGAGGCTGCAGAGCCCGATGCGCGAGAGGTTGAGCATGCGCGAGACGTCGAAGCCGGCCTCGCCGCCGACGCGAGCGTCCGCAGGCACCTTGACGCCGCGGAGCGCGATCTCGTTCGTGGCGAGCGGCTTCAAGCCCATGTTCTTCTCGCGCTCGAGGACCTCGAGACCGGCGGCGCCGCGCTCGACCAGGAACGCGGCGGGGCCGTCGTCGCTTTCCGCGAGGACGAGGAAGAGATCCGACTCCTCCGCGAGCGGCACGAAGCACTTCTGGCCGTCGAGGACGTACGATCCGTTCGCGCGACGTGCGGTGGTCGCGAACCGGCTCGTGTCGAAGTCGAACCGGGGCTCGACGACCGCGGCCGTCGCCGCGTGGAATTCCTTCGTGAACCGCGGAAGGACCTGCTTCCGCTGCTCCGGCGTGCCGCCGTCGAGGACGGGATAGGCGACGAGCCGCGGCGCGAGCACGTGCATCGCGATCGAGACGTCGCCCGCACCGAGCTCTTCGGCGACGATCGCTCCCGTGACTGCGGAGCGCTCCTCGCCGTAGCCGCCCTGCTCCTCCGGGATCGGCGAATGGATCAGGCCGAGCTCCCAGGCTTGATCGACGACGTCTTTCGGAATCGAGCCGCTCTCGTCGCAGTCGCGCGCGATCGGGGCGATTCTCTCCTTGGCGAAGCTACCCACGGTATCGCGGATGAGCTTCTGCTCGTCGGTCGGCTCTAGATCGAACATCTCAGACCTCTCTTGCGCTTTGCGTCGCTCGACGTTGCGCGTCCGGCGGCATCGTCAGCCACGCGAGGAACTGGTCGACGTGCGTCTCGAGGCTCGAGCGCACGTCGATCGCTTCGGGATCCTGGTAGAACTGCACTTCGGCGCCGAGGATCCCTCCGACGAACGTTTCGGCCGCGGCGCTCGCGTCGACGTCGTTGCGGAACAGCCCGCTCTCCTGGCCGCTGCGGATCAGATGGCGATGGAAGCTGCGGAAGCGACGCAGCATCTCGCGAAACTCCCCGGACAGCGTGACGTTGGTGTCGAGCGCCTCGACCATCAGGGTCAGGATGAAGCGGCGATGGTTGTCCGTGGCCGCGTTCTCGGCGCAGATGCGCGCGATCGCGCGCAGGCTCTTCGCGGGATCCGCGATCGGCTCGACCTTTCCCAGGACGTAGCTCTCGAAGGCGCCGATCCGCTCCTTCACCGCTTCGAACAGGAGCTGCTCCTTGTCGCGGAAGTGGTAGTAGAGCGCCCCTTTGGTGACTCCCGCGGCGCGTGCGATCCGGTCGATCGACGTGCCGGCGTAGCCGTGGCGGGTGAAGCAATCGATTGCGGTCAGGAGGATGCCGCCCTTGCCCGGCTCGATCCGCCGGCCTCTCCCGTTCGCCGGCGTAGCCATACTAAACGTTTAGTATCCGAGGCTTTCGTGGTCAAGGCTGCGAATTCCGGAGGTTTCTCGCTCGACTTTCCTTGAAGCGAGGCACGGACGCTCGTAAGGGCTATTCCCGGAGCCGGGTTCGAGCGTGGTCTCGCGGCTCTGGAGGTGGTCGTGGTGGAGAGGGTGGGGTCGGAGCTGAAGACCGAGCGGGAGGCGAAGGGTCTCTCGCTCACGGACGTACGGGGCACCCTGGGGATCCCGGTTCACTATCTGCAGGCGATGGAAGACGGCGCCTCGCCGCTCGTCGCCGACGAGCTCTACATGGTGCCGTTCCTGCGCCGGTACGCGGAATTTCTCGGCAAGGATCCGCCGCACACCGTGGCCCGCTATCTCTCGGACGTCGGCCGCGAGGGGGCGGCGGCCATGGTGCGCGAGGAGCCGCCGGCGGTGCCGCAGACCTGGCTGATCGGCGGGCTGGTCGTAGTGATCGCCGTCGGCGTTCTCGGCTGGTTCGCCCTGCTCTGAACCGCGGAGAACGAGCCACGATGACGCCCCGTTTCGCGGTGCGATCCGGGGCCGATTCAAGAGACGCTGGCCCAGAGCCGATAGGTCTCTGCGATGGACGCGGCTGTGGTGGAGAGGGGTGGTGCGGTGGCTCGTCGTCGCCGCCCTGGTTCGAACGGCTCGCAGGGTTCGCACGGCGTTCCGGCGGTGCTTTCGCGCGAGGCCACGGTGCTCGTTCCCGATCGTCTCGGGCTCGAGGTCGAGGCGCTGCGCACCGGATTGGAGCAGCGGGTCATCGGACAGACGCCCGCCGTCGAAGCGGTCCTGCAGGCGTTCCAGATCTACCACTCGGGGCTCGCGAGCCCGGACCGTCCGCTCGGCTCGTTCCTCTTCCTCGGTCCGACCGGCACCGGAAAGACGAACCTCGTCGAGGCGATCGCGGAGTTCTGCTTCGGCGACCGGCGCGCGATGCTGAAGATCGACTGCGCCGAGTTCAGCCACAGTCACGAGATCGCGCGGCTGATCGGCTCACCGCCGGGCTACCTCGGCCATCAGGAGACGAGCCCGTATCTGTCGGCAGCGAACATCACGCGGCACCAGACGGCGGAGTGTCCGTTCACGCTCGTCCTCTTCGACGAGATCGAGAAGGCGAACGACTCGCTCTGGCAGCTCTTGCTTGGAATCCTCGACAAGGCACGCTTGACGCTCGGGAACAACAAGGAAGTAGATCTCTCGAGCTGCTTCATCTTCATGACGAGCAACGTCGGCAGTCGCGCCGTCAGCGACATCGTCTCACCGTCGATGGGCTTCGTGCACGATTTTGCGGAGCCTCGCGAGCGCGTGCACCGTCGGATCGAAGAAGCGGTGCTGTGGAGCGCACGGCGTACGTTCGCGCCCGAGTTCCTGAACCGCATCGATCACAAGATCGTCTTCCACCGGCTCGAGCGTGCCGAGCTGGACGAGATCCTCTCGCTGGAGCTCGCGAAGATCGAGAGACGACTCGCGCGGCGGGGAGAGCCGATCCGGCTCTGCTGTACGCAGCGTCTGCGCGATCAGCTGATCGACGCGGGCACCGACCCGCAGCACGGTGCACGCCCGCTGAAGCGCGTGCTCGAGCAGCGCCTCGTGTTTCCGCTGGCGCGCTTGATCGCTTCGGGACAGCTCGAAGGCGGTGAGAGCGTCGACGTCGACTGGGACGACGAGGCGAGCGAGCTCCGCTTCTCGCTCGCGCAGCCTCGGCCTCTCGCGGCTTCCGCCGGCTGAAGCGGGGCTCGTCCATCGAACGAGGGGGCACGCGCCCCCTCGCTCCACGCGGCAGAGCCTAAGCTGCGCCTCACTCCCCGCGCTCGCTTCGCTCGGCCGCGCGCATCGCGCGCGGAGGGTTCGAGTCTCCAGTCACGCTCCTAGCCTGCATTTCTCACCAGATCACGTCGCGAGGCGGTCGAGAGTGCCGAAGATTCGCGAGCCTCGGACCGGAGGGCGACGCAGGCGTACTTGAACAGTACGTCGAGG
>VGTG01000251.1 GCA_016874795.1 Deltaproteobacteria bacterium
TCGGACCGGAGGGCGACGCAGGCGTACTTGAACAGTACGTCGAGGAGCCCGGAGGGAGAAGCTCGCGAAGATTCGGTGCTATCGGCCGCCGCAGTAGGGATCTGGTGAGAAATGCAGGCTAGCCGCGGTTTCGCGAGCGCGCTCGGGCGGTTAAGCTTCCGCCGATGTCGCAAGGCGTGACGATCGTCGGGGGCGGGCTCGCCGGGTGCGAGGCCGCGTGGCAGCTCGCGCGCCGGGGCATCGAGGTCGATCTCTTCGAGATGCGCCCAGTGCGCGGTACCGAGGCGCACACGACGGATCGCCTCGCGGAGCTCGTCTGCTCGAACAGCTTCCGCAGCGCCGAGCTCACGACCGCGATCGGCCTCCTGAAGGAGGAGATGCGCCGCCTCGGCTCGCTCGTGCTCGAGATCGCCGATCGGCATCGGCTCCCCGCGGGCGGCTCTCTCGCGGTCGACCGCGAGGGCTTCGCGCGGGACATGAGCGCCGCGATCGAGAGCGAGCCCGGGATCCGCATCCGGCGCGAGGAGGTCGCGGAGCTGCCCGATGGGCTGACGATCGTCGCTTCGGGCCCGCTCACCTCGAGTGCTCTCGCGGAGCGGCTCCGCGCGTTCTTCGGGCAGGAGTACCTCTACTTCTACGACGCGATCGCGCCGATCGTCGCCGCCGAGTCGATCGACATGACGAAGGCGTTCCGCGCCTCGCGCTACGGCAAGGGCTCGGACGACTACATCAACTGTCCGCTCGATCGCGAGCAGTACGAGGCGCTCGTCGCCGACGTGCTCGCGGCGGAGAAGGTGCCGACGCGCGAGTTCGAGCGCTGCGTGCACTTCGAGGGCTGCCTCCCGATCGAGGAGATGGCGCGACGCGGCCGGGACACGCTCGCCTTCGGACCGCTGAAGCCCGTCGGCCTCGTCGACCCGGAGACGGGACGCCGGCCGTACGCCGTCGTCCAGCTCCGCCAGGACGACCACCGCGCGAGCCTGTTCAACATGGTCGGCTTCCAGACGAAGATGACCTACCCGGAGCAGCGGCGCGTCTTCCGGCGCATCCCCGGCCTCGAGAACGCGGAGTTCGTCCGGCTCGGGAGCCTGCACCGGAACACCTTTCTCGACTCGCCGCGTCTCCTCCGCCCGACGCTGCAGACGCACGCGCGGCGCGACCTTCTCCTCGCGGGGCAGCTCATCGGCGTCGAGGGCTACATCGAGTCGGCGAGCGCGGGCTATCTCGCGGGACTGAACGCCGCGCGTCTCGCGCTCGGCGGAACGCCGCTCGTTCCGCCCGGAACCACCTCTCTCGGCTCGCTCGTGCGCTACGTGACGGAGGGAACCCGTCGCGAGTTCCAGCCGATCAATGCGAACTACGGCCTCTTCCCGCCGCTCGCAACGGGAGCGCGCCTGCGCGGGCGCGAGAAGCGCCTCGCGCTCGCGTCGCGAGCGCTCGCTGATCTCGACGCGTTCCAGCGCGAGGCGGACGCCGACGTGCGGCGCGCCGCGTAAGCTCGCAGGGCGCAACCGACGCACGGAGGACCACGTTGCAGAAGGGATCCTGGATCTGGATGGACGGCGAGTTCGTCCCCTGGGACGAGGCGAAGGTCCACGTCCTCACGCACACGCTGCACTACGGCCTCGGAGTCTTCGAGGGGATCCGATGCTACAAGCAGGCGGACGGCCGCTCCGCGGTGTTCCGTCTCGACGCGCACAACCGGCGCCTCTTCGACTCCGCGCGCATCCTCGGGCTCGAGGTGCCCTTCGCCGAGGACGAGCTCGCGCGCGTCTGCGTCGAGACGGTCCGCCGGAACGGCTTCGAGGAGTGCTACCTCCGCCCCCTCGTCTTCCTCGGCGACGGCGAGATGGGGCTCGCCGCGCGGAATCGCGTGCGCGTCTCCGTCGCGGTCTGGCCGTGGGGCGCCTACCTCGGCGAGGAGGGCGCTTCGCTTGGCATCACCGTCAAGACGTCGTCCTTCCATCGCTTCCACAGCAACACGCTGATGTCGAAGGCGAAGACGGTCGGGAACTACGTCAACTCGATCCTCGCTTCCTACGAGGCGCGAAACGCGGGCTGCGAAGAAGCGCTGATGCTCGACACGGAGGGCTTCGTCGCGGAGGGCAGCGGCGAGAACGTGTTCATCATCCGGAGCGGCGTCGTGAAGACGCCGGGCGCGCACTCGATCCTGCCCGGCATCACGCGCGACACGGTGATGACGCTCCTCGCGGAGATGGGACACGCGGTGCGCGAGGAGCGCGTGACGCGCGACGAGATCTACATCGCCGACGAGGCATTCTTCACGGGGACCGCCGCGGAGATCGCGCCGATCCGCGAGATCGACCACCGCCGTGTCGGGAGCGGCGGGCCGGGTCCGCTGACGCGCGAGGTGCAGGCGCGCTACCAGGCGGTCGTCCGCGGTCGCGACGAGCGACACCGCGACTGGCTGACGCCGGTCTGAGCGCGAGGAGACGAGTCATGAGCCGAGCCGTCGACGTCGCGACCTCCTCCCTGGCGACGCTTTTCCGCGCGGGCAGCGGCGCGTTCGTCGGTCCGCTCGGGCCGCGCCCTTCGCAGCCGCTCGAGCTCTACGAGTTCGAAGCGTGCCCGTTCTGCCGGAAGGTGCGCGAGGCGGCTTCGATCCTCGATCTCGAGCTGATCGTGCGCCCGTGTCCGAAGGGCGGCACGCGTTTCCGGAACGAGGTGATCCGCCGCGGCGGGAAGGCGCTGTTCCCGTACCTCGTCGATCCGAACACCGGCGTCGAGATGTACGAGTCGGACGACATCGTGCGCTATCTCTGGGAGCGCTACGGGAGCGGCGGCGTGCATTGGTCTCTCGCGTCGTCGCCGATCGCGACGGCGACCGGGATGCTCGCTTCGATGGCGCGCGCCGGGGCGGGCTCGCGCGTCCGCGCGAGCCGGCCTCCCGAGAAGCCGCTCGAGCTCTGGAGCTTCGAGGCCTCGCCCTACTGCCGGATCGCGCGCGAGGCACTCTCGAGCCTCGAGCTTCCGTATCGCTTGCACAACGTCGCGAAGGGGAGCCCGTCGCGCGCCGCGTTCGTCGCGCGCTCGGGGAAGATGCAGGTTCCCTATCTCGTCGACCCGAACACCGGAATCGCGCTGTTCGAGTCGGCCGAGATCGTCGCCTATCTCGAGCGGACGTACGGACGCGACACGGCGCTCGCCAAGGTCCGCGTCGTCGCCGAGGGCGTCTAGCCCGGCGTCGCGGAGCGTGCGTCGGCGAGCCTGGCGACCGTCTCGCGGGCTCTGCTAGAGCCCGATCGATGCCGACCGACGCTCCGCAGACGGCGGACGACGTCGCCGCCGGCTTCGCCGCACTGCGCGGCGCCGCGGCGGTCGCTCCGCTCGAAGATCGTGCTCTCCTGCGCGTGCGCGGCGAGGATCGCACGCGATTCCTCCAGGGCATGCTGACGAACGAGGTCGCGGCGCGGAAGGCGGGGGAGGGGGCGCACGCGCTCCTCTTGACGGATCAGGGGCGCGTGATCGCCGATCTCGGCGTCTACGTGCTCGACGATTCGATCTGGCTCGACGTTCCGGCGGCCGCGCGAGCCGGAGTGCGCGAAGCGCTCGATCGTTATCTCGTCGCGGACGATGTCGAGATCGACGATCTCGCGTACGAGGGCGTGGCGCTGCGCGGTCCGGCGGCGGCTTCCGTGCTGGGAGGAGTCGGCGTCGCGGAAGCGGTCGACCTGGGCGAGGCGGCGCACCGCGAAGCACGCGTCGGGGGAGAGCAAGTTCGCGTCGTTCGCATCGACGACCTCGGCGTCGGCGGGTTTCATCTCTGGTGCGCCGGTGCGGCGGCGGCCGAGCGCGTTCGTGCGGCGCTCGCGGACGCGGGCGCCGTCGCGACGCCGGGAGCCGCGCTCGAAGCACAGCGGATCGTCGGAGGGTTCGCGCGCCACGGAGCGGACTACGATCGGAAGACGCTCGCTCCCGAGGTACCGTCCTTCGAGCGCGCGATCTCGTACCGGAAGGGCTGCTACCTCGGGCAGGAGGTCGTCGAGCGCGTCGCGGCCCGCGGGCACGTCAACTGGAGAGTCGCGACACTTCGCGGAGAGGGACCCTTCGCCGCCGGCGCCGCCGTGTCGTCCGGAGGCAAGGAGGTCGGCCACGTGACGAGCGTGGCGGTTCGGCCGGACGACGGCTCGACGTGGGGCCTCGCGCGCATTCGTCGCGAGGTCTCGGAGCCGGGGACGCCACTCGCCGTCGCGTCCGCGCGCGGTCCCGTCGCCGCGGAAGTGCGGAAGGACGAGCGATGAGCGCGTCCACGGAAGACCCGCTCGAGCGTGCGCGGCGGATGACCGAGTTCTTCGGTCCGCGCGTCCCCGGCCAGCTCGGCTGCGTGTTCGATCACGCGGCGCGCGACCTGGTCATTGGCCACATCGACGTGACGGAGAACCTGATCGCGGGAACGGGTTTCCTTTTCGCTCCGGCGGTGATCGCGCTCGCGGACACGTGTGCGGCGATCGGCTGCGGAAGCAACGTCCCCGAGGGCGCTTCGTTCACGACGATCGAGCTGAAGACGAATTTCCTCTCGTCGGCGCGCGTCGGCGAGCGAGTGACGTGCCGCTGCACGCCCATCCACCTCGGCCGTCAGACCCACGTCTGGGATGCCGAGGTCGTCAACGATACGAAGCAAAAGACGATCGCCCTGTTCCGCTGCACCCAGATGGTGCTGCCGGCGAGTTGAAGAGAATCCGGAGGAGCTCATGAGCAACACGTTGGGAAAGCGCTACGTCTGCGGGACCTGCGGCGCCGAGGCCCTATGCAACAAGCCCGGTGAGGGCGCGATCACCTGCTGCGGCAACGAGATGGGACTGAAGGAGGCGAAGCCGCTGCCGTCGTCGGATTGATGGCCGACCGCGCCGCGTCCCTCTACGTGACCGGCCGGCCTTTGCGCCGGGGCTCGTGCGGACGGCTCGCGCTCGGAGCGGCCGTCCGCGTCGAGATCGCGGGCGGGGGCATCGCCTCGGTGCAGCCCCTCGGAAGCGTCGACGACGAGCCGCTCGGGAGCCCCGAGCAGATTCTCGCACCAGGGCTCTCGGACGCGCACGTGCATCTCGTCGCCGCTGCGGCGGCCCGTGCGGGGCTCGATCTCTCGACGGATCCACCGGCGAGCGCGGGGGCGCTCCTCGCGCGTCTCCGCGAGCACGCGGCTTCTCTTCCGGGCGAAACCTGGCTGCGCGCGAGCGGCTACGACGAGACCTTCCTCGCCGAGCGGCGTCACCCGACCCGCGAAGAGCTCGATCGAGCCGCGACGGGACGTGCCGTGCGCCTTCGCCATGCGACCCGTCACGCCTCCGTCCTGAGCACGGCCGCGCTCGCGCGCGCCGAGTCCGCTCTCGGACCTCTCTCTGCGGACGTCGCGCCGCGGGACGAGAGCGGTCGGCCGAGCGGCCTCGTGATCGGGATGGAGGACGAGCTGACTGCCGTCTTCCCCGCGCTCGAACGGGGGGCGCTCGAGTCCGCTCTCGCAGCGGTCGCGCGAGAGCTTCTCGCGCGAGGCGTCGTCTGCCTCGACGAGATCACGGCGAGCAACGACGCAGCTCGTGTCGCACTCCTCGCGGACCAGGTGGAGGCCGGCCGTCTCCCGCAGCGCGTGCGCGCCTGGGTGCGAGACGCCGAGGAAGCCGAGCCCGCACGCCGTGCAGCGCGGGGGCTCGTCGAGATCGCGGGCGTCAAGCTCTTGCCGCGCTCGACGGAGGACGTGAGGGCGAAGGAGTTCCGCGATCGCGTCTGCGCCGCCCGGCGAAGGGGTCTGCCGCTCGCGGTCCACGCCGTCGAGCCGGACGTG
>VGTG01000252.1 GCA_016874795.1 Deltaproteobacteria bacterium
CCTCGAGCCGTCGTCGCGTGAGGGGGTCGTCCTCGACGATCAGAACCGTGTGCGCCATGCCCGTCTCTCGTCCTCGCGGCGACGTTCTAACCTCTACTCCCTTCCCCGCGGCATCCCAAGACTTCGTGATGGCAGGGAAAGGGGGTCCGGTTCGTTAGGGCGTATCTGCACCCAGCCTAAAATACGATTGGAGCAGGATGCGCCGTAACGAACCGGACCCCAAACGCTGCCCCAAACGCTGCTCGGTGCGATCGGCTGCCGCAGTAGGGGATCTGGTGAGAAATACAGGCTAGGATCGCTCCGTGTCTTCCGGTCGCGTCATCCTCCACGCCGACATGGACGCGTTCTACGCGTCGGTCGAGCAGCGCGACCGGCCGGAGCTTCGGGGCCGTCCGGTCGTCGTCGGCGGAAGCCCGCCGCGCGGCGTCGTCTCGGCGGCCTCCTACGAGGCCCGCCGCTACGGCGTGCACTCCGCGATGCCGTCGATCCAGGCGCAGAAGCTCTGCCCCGAAGCGGTCTTCCTGCCGGGCGACATGAAGCGCTACGGGCGCGAGTCGCGCCGGATCCGCGACGTCTTCGACGAGTTCTCGCCCGACGTCGAGCCGCTCTCGCTCGACGAGGCGTTCATCGACGTGACGCGCTCGATGCGCGCTCTCGGCGGCACGCCGCTCGAGATCGGACGCCGTCTGAAGGCGCGCGTCCGCGAGCAAACGGACCTCGTCGTCTCCGTCGGGATCGCGCCCGTGAAGATGGTGGCGAAGATTGCGAGCGATCTCTCGAAGCCGGACGGGCTCCTCGAGGTGCCGGAGGACGGCGTCCGCGAGTTCCTCGGTCCGCTTCCGCTGTCGCGTCTCTGGGGCGTCGGGGCGGTGACGTTCGAGCGCCTGCAGCGGCGCGGTCTCGCGACGATCGGGGACCTGGCCGCGATCGAGGAGCATCGCGTCCCGCCGGAGCTCGAGGCGCTGTGGACGCTCGCACGCGGCCTCGACGCGCGTCACGTCGAGCCGGATCGCGACGCGCGCTCGTACGGCGAGGAGAACACGTTCGCGGAGGACGTCGCCGACGTCGAGCGGCTCTGCGACGTGATCGGCCAGCACGCGGAGGCGGTCGCGCGCCGGCTCCGGCGCGACGGCGTCGTCGGTGGCGTCGTGCGGCTGAAGGTGAAGTCGACCGAGAAGCTCGCGCAGCCCGGCAAGTACCGCTCCTACTCGCGGCAGGCGACGCTGCCGACGCCGACCGACGACGGCGCGACGCTCGCGCGCGTCGCGTGCCTGCTGATGCGCCGCGGCGACCTGCCGCTTCCCGTGCGGCTCGTCGGCGTCACGGCCGCGGGCATCCGCAGCGCCGACCGCGCGCGAGGCGAGCAGCTCTCGATCTTCGTCCCGCCGAGGCACCGCGAGCTGAACGCCGCGCTCGACCGGATCGCGGATCGCTTCGGGAGCGAGGCGATCCATCGCGGCGCGGGCGCGTCGAACGCACGGAAGGCGTCGCTCACCTCGCAGATCAAGCGCGGCGAATGAGGCCGGCTTGAAAGTGGTCGGACGCCGTGTCGTCCATCGAGACGGAATCTTTCTCCGATGAAGCCGAGCCTGAGCCTGATCGTCCCCGCCTTCAACGAGGCGGCGCGACTTCCGAAGACCTTCGCCGCCGCTGGAGAGGCCGTCGCGCGGATCGCGGGGGAAGCCGAGATCCTCGTGGTGGACGACGGGAGCACGGACGCGACTGCGGAGATCGCGGAGCGGGCGACCGGTCCGGTTCCGATCCGCGTGGTGCGCCTCGACCGGAACCGAGGGAAGGGTGCGGCGGTCGCGTGCGGGATCGCCGAGGCGCGACACCCGCTCGTCGCGTTCACGGATGCCGACTCGCCGTACGACCTCGCCGCGCTCGAGCCGATGCTGGCGACGCTCGCCGCGAACGAGGCCGACGTCGCGATCGGCGCCCGCGACCTGCCGGGCTCGCAGGTGAACCGCGGCTACGGGGTCTCGCGCGTCGCCTCGGGGAAGGCGCTTTCGTTCCTCACGTGGCTCGCGATCGGCCTTCCGTTCCGGGACTCGCAGTGCGGGCTGAAGGCATTCCGTCGCGAGGTCGCGCGCGATCTCTTCACGATGCGGACGATCGACGGCTTCGGCTTCGACTTCGAGATCCTCGCCGCGGCGGTCGCGAACGGATACCGCGTGAAGCGCTTCCCCGTCCACCTGACGCACGACGACGACTCGCGGCTCGACCTCGTCGGCGACAGCCTGCGCATGGCGCGCGATCTCTGGCGCGTCCGTCGAAGCCTCCGCCGCGGCGCGTACGACCTCTTGCCGGGCGCCGCCGAGGCGCGGCCGTGTCCGCTCTGCGGCGCCGAGGACTTCCTCCCGCAGGCGACGCACCAGGGCTTCCGGATGGTCGAGTGCACGGGGTGCGGCCTCTGGTACCTGAACCCGATGCCGACGGAGGCGACGCTCGCGAGCCTCTACGGCGGCGACTACTTCGGCAACGAGGAGTCGCTCACGACGGGCTACGGTGACTATGCGGGTGCCGCCGAAGACTATCGCGCGACGTTCCAGCGACGGCTCGCGCTCGTCCGCTCGCACGTCGGGTCGGGTCGGCTGCTCGACGTCGGCGGCGGCTTCGGCTACCTCGCGGACGCCGCGGAGCGGCTCTTCCCGGAGCGCTGGCTCGTCGAGATGAGCGAGAGCGCCGCGCGCCGCGTTTCGCCGGGGCACCGTGTCGTCGTCGGCTCGTTCGAGTCGGCGGATCTGCCGGAGCGCTACTTCGACGTGATCAGCATGCAGGACTGCCTCGAGCACCTGCCGGAGCCGCGCCGCGCGCTCGCGAAGATCCGAGCGCTCCTGCGGCCGGGTGGAGCGTTCCTCGCGGTGACGCCCAACGTGCGGAGCTGGCACGCGCGCGTGCAGGGGCGAAGCTGGGTGTCGCTCAAGTTTCCGGAGCACGTCGTGCTCTACTCGGAGGAGACGTTGCGGCGCGCGCTCGAGGAAGAGGGGTTCGCGGTCGAGCACGTCGAGCCCGCCGGACAGTACGCGCGGCTCGACTTCCTCGCGTCGCGGCTCCTGCCCGGATACCCGCGCTTCGGCGCGTCGCTCGCTTCGCTCGTGCGCCGTGTGGGCGGAGGGGAGCGGCGACTCTACGTGCCCTCCGGCTCGCTCGCGATCGTCGCGACGGCGCGCTGAGCTCGTCCCCCAGACGAGACGTACGTCGCTCGCTTTGCGTGCGGTTGATAGGGTGGCGGAATGCGTCGCTTCACGGCTCGCACGCTCACCCGGAGGGAGCTCCTCGAATCGATGGCCGCGGGCGTCGCCGCTTCCGCCGCGTGGGGCACGCTCGGCGGCTGCGGCCGCTCGGGCTCGGGCAGCGCGCAGCCCGTCGTCGACGACGTCGATCCGCGCGCGAGCCTCTACGGCCGCTGGGAGGTACAGGACGGGCTTCCCGTCTTCGCGTACACCGCCGACCACGAGACGCTTCCCGAAGCGGAGTGGGATCCCGTCCTGCGGCCGCGCACGCGCCGCCAATGGCACATGCTCGGCAACCGCGCGCTCCAGCTCCAGGCGGCGAATGACGGCACGGTCGCGCTCTTCGACGAGCAGTACGGACTGCGCTGGCTCACGGCGCCGGATCCGAGCGGCACCGGCATCTCGCTCGTGCACGAGGAGGGCGGACGCGTCTGGTCGAGCGACTTCGCACGCCGCGCCGGCGAGTCGGTCCCCGTCCGTCTGTTCGGTCCGACGCACTTCGAGGTGCGAGACTCCGCCGACGGGCTCGCGCTGCGGCGCACGATCCTCTGTCCGGAGGGCGAAGTGCCGTGGGTGCTCGTGCGCGTCGAGCTGCGGCTCGATCGCGCCGCCCGAGAGGAGCGAAGCTTCCGCCACGTCGAGCAGTGGGCGGTCCGGCCGCGTTTCCTGAGCTTCCTCCAGACGGCCGAGGCTCGCCGCGCGATCGCGATCCGCGCCGTTTCGTATGGGCTCGAGCCGATCGACGACGGGTGGATCGCGTCCGAGCGCTTCTCCGAGCCCGAGAGCTTCGAGATGTTCGGACCGCCGGCGCGGTTGCGCTTCGAGTGCCTCCCGGATTCGACGCTCGCGCCGTCGGAAGAGCCTTCGCAGGACGGCGAGCTTCATCCGACGCTCGAGATCGCGCACGACCTCGTCCTCTCGCCCGGCGACCAAGCAACGCTCTACTTCCGCTTCGGACGCGACGACGGCGAGTGGAGCGGCGAAGCCGAGCGGATCTTCGCCGAATCGCGGCGCTCGCTCGGCGCGCGTCTGCCGCGCGCCGGCGCCGGACGCGCGCCCGAAGCGGAGCAGGAGATCCCGTGGCACGCGGCCGTCCTGACCGGCGGCGCGAGCCGCGACGGCGTCGTCGGCGGACACACGCTCGATCAGGCTTCGGCGTACTCGTTCGAGATGGGCTTCAACGGCGCGGCGCGCGACCCGCTGCAGCACGCGTTGCCGCTCGTCTACGCGGAGCCGGATCTCGCGCTGTCCGTCCTCCGCAACACCTGCGCCTGGGCGACACCGGAAGGCGATCTGCCGTACGCGCTCGACGGCGCGAAGCGGCCGCTCACGGCGGGCTTCCGTCCCTCCGACGCGAACCTGTGGGCGCTCTGGCTCGCGGCCGAATACGCGGCGGCGACGGGCGACCTCGCCGCGTTCGACGAGCCGCTCGAGTACCATCCACTGCGCGCGACCACAGCCGTTCCGCTGCGCGAGCATCTCCGGCGGCAGCTCCGCTTCTTCGTCGACGTCGTGGGACGCGGCGCGCGTGACCACGTGCGCATCCTGAACGCGGACTGGAACGATCTCGCGATCGAGGAGTCGGGAGCGGATCGCGATCGCATGATCGAGAGCGGCAGCTCGGTGCTGAACTCGGCGATGGCCGCGTGGGTGATGCGGACGTTCGCCGGTCTCGCCGACCGTCTCGGCGAGGGCGCGCTCGCGACGGAAGCGCGCGCGCAAGCGGACGAGCTCCGCACGCTGGTCCGCGGCGCATGGAACGGGAGATGGTTCCATCGCGCCTACGGACCAGACGGCGAGCCGATCGGCGACTCCGATTGCTGGCTCGAGGTGCAGCCGTGGGCGATCCTCTGCGGAGCCGCTTCGGGGAGCGAGGCGCGCTCGCTTCTCGCGACGATCGACGCGGGCCATCGCGCGGCCAATCCGATCGGCACGCGGCTTCGCTGGCCGGCGCCGCAGGATCAGGTCGAAGCGGGGCTTTGGGGAACGGGCACGCGCGGCGGCTCGTGGTTCGCGATCGACATGACGCTCGTGTGGGCGGCTGCCTCGATCGATCCGGATCTCGCGTGGGACGCGTGGCGCCGCATGACGCTCGGCGCACACACGGCCGCGTATCCGGATGTCTGGGAGGGAACGCTCTCGGGGCCGGACTCGTGGAACGCGCCGGAGTACGAGCGGCCCGGGCGCACGTGGGTGCTGCCGCCGTTCCTCGCGATGCAGATGTTTCCCGTCGCGAACCTGCACGCGCACGCGCAGCCGCTCCTCGCGTACCTCCGGCTCCTCGGCGTCGAGCCGACGGCGGACGGTGCGCTCCGCGTCGGCGGCGGTGAAGGACGCTTCGCGAGTCGGACCTTCGAGATCGACGAGCGAGGCCGCGGTCGCGTCGAGGCGATCGGGAGCATGATGCTCGAGACGCCGCGCGGCCGCGTGCGCGTCGGTCCGGGGACCAGTCGGTTTTAGCTCGGCGCCTCGCCGCGTCGCCCGCGCTCAGAAGAGACCGAGCTGCCCGGTGCCTGCCTGCGG
>VGTG01000253.1 GCA_016874795.1 Deltaproteobacteria bacterium
GCTGCTTCTACAGCGAAAGCGTATGGTTCACGGCGGAAGAAGGAGATCACGACGTCAAGGTCGTGATCGATTCGGGGAACGAGGTGAACGAGCTGGTCGAGGGGTATCTCAATACGAGCACGTACCTGTACGACGCATCCTGAGAAGCGCGGCGACGGCGGCCTGGCCGGAATGGCGCAGGCCGCCGTCGTTCGTCTCTCCGACCGCCGCTACGACGGTCCGAAGGTAGAGCGGATCATCTCGATTGCTTCTCTCCAGCCAGAGCACTCGAGACAACGGACGATCCCTCCGGCGTCGTCGCTGCATGCATCGAGCGGTGCGGCGACGGCGCCGGGGCAGGAGTCCTCGATCGTCGTCTCGAGCTTCATTCCCGCTCCCGCCACGTTCGAGGACGCCTGCTTGTGGGCGGGAAGAGTCAGGCCGGCACCGTCCGCGCCGAGGCACTGGACCTGCGCGTCGCCCGCGAGCTTCCCGTCGTTCACCAGACCGAGGCAGCTCTCCATTGCCTTGATGACTGTCGTGACATAGCCGACGGCTTGCTTGCCGATCGTCTTCTGGCAGCTCCGGATCTCCGGATCGCTGATCGACTGAACCTCGCCAAAGGCGAGCGACGTCATCCGGATGGCGGTCGTCGCCGCACGAGTGGTCATGCAATCGACGACGCCGTCGTGTGTCGCTGCGCAGGCGTCCAGCGCAGCGAGCTCGGGGGCGTCGCACTTCTTGCCGAGCGTCGTCCCGAATTTCTCGATCGCCTTGCTGATCCGGTCTGCGGTCTTCTCGTCGGTGGGCGCGGTCACACCGGTGTTACCGTCGACGCTGCCGCGGCACAGCGACGTCGGATCGCCGGAAAGCTTTCCGCTCGCGATCTTCTCGAGACAGGACACGATCGCCTTGGCGGCTCACCTCGAGGGCGTTCGCCGGTGGCAGCTCGGCCCCGAGATGCCTTACGATTCCTCGCTCGCGCCAGGTGTCGCCGCTTCGCACGGCGGGGTTCGGCCCGCAAAGGTCGGCGCCGCTCGCCAGGCTGTCGAGCACGCGGTCGATGGACTCGACCTCTTCCTCGAAGCGCGGCAGGGCAAGGCTCGTCGCATCGACGGTCGCAAGGGTCGCCGCGTCGCGCGCGCGGATCTCCTCGACCCAGTATGCCGAGTCGAAGCGCAGATCGAGTCCGCTCGCCGGGTCGGCCATGTCGAGGCGGGTGTCCACCGTGTACGTGACACGCGCCGGCTGGCGGTTACGTACCGCCGCCGTCGCCATGTCCCGGTAGACGCAATCGTAGGCGAAGCCGCCTGCCTCGTGACCGCGGCCGAAGAGAAGCCAGTAGCGGTAGTCGTATCCCAGCTCGTCGAGGCGCGCCGCCGAGGCCGTGGCGCGTGCTTCGTCGATCAGGGGATCCATGCCGCCGTGCTCCGGCTGGTTGCGTACGCCGTCGAACAGCTCCTCCGCAGGACCGACGGTGACGTCACGGCGGAGCCTGGTGGCGGGATGCGCCGCGAACACTGCACCGTGGACCACGGTGACCGACGACGAGGAAGGCGCGACGGCGGCAATCGAGGGCTCGCTGGCGCCCCTCGATGCACGGCTCGGCCGCTGACCGAGACGGTTCTGATGCCCCGAGCACAGGCGCGGCAAGAGCCGCTGGCGGTCTTGCCCGCTGCGGCCTCATGGGGATAGACGTCGTGCCATGCGAGGCCGCCCACAGCACGCGCCCGGCGGTCCGTCCCCCGATCGGGACTCGCCGCCGCTCGCACTCGCTTGCGCGCTGACCACGCTGCTCCTCGCCGTCGCCGGCTGCGCTCTCGAGCCGGGAACCGGCAGCGCTGACGCGGCGCGCGAGGAGAGCTCGACGCGTCCGGCGGATGCCCCCCGCGTCGTCTCCGCGCTCGGCCGGCTCGAGCCCAAGAACGGCATCCGCCGGCTCGCCGGGCCATCGCGGCCCTCGGTCGTGATCGCGAAGCTGCTCGTCGATCAGGGCGACCGCGTGGCCGAGGGACAGCCGATCGCCGTGCTCGACACCGAACGCGAGGACGAGGCGCGGGTCGCGCGCATGGGGGCGCAGCTCGGCAGTGCGCAGCGCTTGTTCGATCGCGCCGCGACGTTGATGCGCCAAGGGGTCTCCTCCGCGGTCGCCCTCGACGAGGCGAAGGTTGGGCTCGAGGTAGCGCGCGCCGACCTCGAGGCCGCGCAGGCGGCGCTCGCGCTCGACACGGTGCGCGCCCCCGTCGCGGGCGAGGTCGTCGTCGTGCACGCACGGAGCGGCGAGCGCATCGGGCCCGATGGCATCCTCGAGATTGCGGAGAACGATCAGATGTACGCCGTCGCCGAGGTTTACGAGACCGACATCGGCCGGATCGAGCTCGGGCAAGTCGCGCGACTGCGGAGCCCTGCCCTGAACGGCGACCTCACCGGAACGGTCGACCGCATCGGCCGCAAGATCGGCCGGCAGGAAGCTCTGGACACCGATCCGGTCGCGCGCACCGACGCGCGCGTCGTCGAGGTGCGCATCAAGCTCGACGAGAGCACTCGCGCGGCGGCGCTGTCGAACCTCCAGGTGGAGGTGACGATCGAGCCGAAATGATCTCCGCCGCTCGCCTCGCCTGGCTCCAGCTCCGCCGCCAGAAGGTGCGGCTCGCCGTCGCGGTGGCCGGCGTCGCGTTCGCGGTCATCTTGATGTTCATGCAGCTCGGCTTCATGGACGCGCTCTTCCGCAGCGCCGTGAACCTGCACGTCCGGCTCGACGCCGATCTGGTGCTGCTCGATCGGCGCTACAACGTGCTCGCGCTCCCGACCCGCTTCCCCGAGCGCCGCCTGCTCCAGGCGCGCGCCTTCGACGGCGTGCGCTCGATCGCGTCCCTGCACACCGGGATGGCGCGCTTTCGCAACCCCGAGAGCGGTGGCACGCGCGAGATCTTCGTCCTCGGCGTCGATCCGGCGCGGCCGAGCCTGAACGTCGACGGCCTCGAGGACGGCCTCGATCTGGTGCGCTACCCGAACGTCGCGCTCTTCGACGCGACCTCGCGCCCGGAGTACGGCCCGGTCGCCGAGCTGATTCGCGAGAAGGGCAATCTCGCCGCCGAGGCCAATAGGCGGACGATCGAGCTGAAGGGCCTCTTCCGTCTCGGCACCTCCTTCGGTGTCGACGGCAGCCTGATCACGAGTGACCTCAACTATCGCCGCCTCTTCCCGGCGTACCCGCGCGGCGCGGTCGGCATCGGCCTGGTGCGCCTCGAGCCGGGCGCCGATCCGATCGCGGTGCGTGACGCGATGCGGGCGAATCTCCCGCCGGACGTCAAGATCCTGACCCATGACGAGTTCATCGCCGACGAGGTGCAGTACTGGGCGACGGCGACCCCGATCGGCTTCGTGTTCACGTTCGGCGTCATCATGGGGATCGTGGTCGGCATGATCATCGTCTACCAGATCCTGTTCGCGGACATCTCGGATCACCTCTCGGAGTACGCCACACTGAAGGCAATGGGCTACGCCCATCGATATCTGGCTGGTGTCGTGCTGATGGAGGCTTCGCTCCTCGCCTTCCTCGGCTTCGCCCCCGGAATCGGCATCTCGTCGTGGCTCTACGGCGTCACGAAGGACGCGACCCACCTGCCGATGGAGATCGCGCTTGACCGCGGCGCATCGGTGCTCCTCCTGACGCTCGCGATGTGCTGGGCCTCGGGGCTGATCGCGATCCGAAAGTTGCGCACGGCCGATCCGGCCGAGGTGTTCTGATGGCATCGGCGGTCGAAGTCCTGATCGACGTCGCCGGAGTCAACCACTACTTCGGGAGCGGATCCCTCCGGCGCCAGATCCTGTTCGACGTCTCGACCCGGGTGCGCGCTGGCGAGATCGTGATCGTGACCGGCCCGTCGGGTTCCGGCAAGACGACGCTCCTGACCCTGATTGGCGCCCTGCGCGCGACCCAGGAAGGGAGCGTGCGGGTCCTCGACCAGCAGCTGCGGGACGCCTCCGAAGCGACCCTGGTCGCCGTGCGCCGGAAGATCGGCTTCATCTTCCAGCTCCACAACTTGCTCGACGCGCTGACGGTCGTCCAAAACGTCACCATGGGCCTGCACAAGGACCTCGGCCTCTCGATGAGCGAGGCCGGCGAGCGCGCCATCGAGATGCTCGCCAGCGTCGGGCTCGAGGAGAAGGCATCACACTATCCGAGCCAGCTCTCGGGCGGACAGAAGCAGCGCGTCGCGATCGCGCGCGCGCTCGCGGGGCGCCCGCGCGTGATCCTCGCCGACGAGCCCACGGCGTCGCTCGACAAGCAATCCGGCCGTGACATCGTCGACCGCATTCGCGACCTCGCCAAGCGCGACGGCTGTGCGGTCGTGCTGGTCACGCACGACAACCGCATCCTCGACATCGCCGACCGCATCGTCCACCTCGACGAGGGTCGGCTCTCGACCTATGCCGAGGCGGTACGCGCCAACACGCAGCGCCTTCTCGACACCCTCGCGAAGTCGCGCCCCGCCGGGGGCCTCGTGCGCGGGATCCAGGGAATGCCGGCCGCGGACTTCGTGAGCTTCCTCGATCAGGTGACCGGGGAGGCGAAGCAAGTGCTGGACGCGATGATGCTCGGCACCGACGAGGCCTTCGCGATCATGCTCCAGCAGGTCATCGAGGCGATCACCGTCAAGGTCGGTGAGATCCTGAGCGCAGACCGGGCGAGCCTGCTGCTCGCCGACGAGGCGCGTGACGAGCTCTGGTCGCTGGTCGCCGAGACTGACAGCGAGCGGCCGATCGAGATCCGCATCCCGGCGAGCACGGGAATCGCGGGCCACGTCTACCGCACCGGCACGCCGGTGAATGTGCCAGACGCCTACGCGAGCCCGCACTTCAACCCGGACGTCGATCGACAGACCGGCTACTGGACGAAGAGCATGCTGGTCGTGCCCGTCCTCGATCATTCCAAGCGCCCGTTCGCGGTGCTCTCGTTGCTCAACAAGCAGGGCGCGGACGCGTTCAGCGACGACGACGCGAGGAGGCTTGCCGAGTTCGCGACCTCCGTCGGCATCGTGCTCGAGACCTGGTATCACGCGAGCCGCGGCCGGCGAGTGGCGCACCCCGCCTGATCGAGCCGCGCGAAGGTACGGTTCCGGGAACGCGGCGCTAGACGCGGCCGATGGACAGAAACGGTATGCCGCGCACGTTGTTCGGTTCTCTGGAGAGCTTTCCGATCGGTGGCGGTCAGACCGAGTGGTTCTGCTCGCTGGCGGGCCTCGAGGCCGCCGGCCTCGGAGCGATCGGGCGCCTCCCGGTCAGCATCCGCATCGTTCTCGAATCGGCCTGCGAGTTCCTCGAGTGGGGCATGCAGGCCTTCGACACCTTCATGGTGGAGTGCCGTCGGTCGACGGCCCGCCCCTGACGTTCGCGGGGCCGATGCTGGTCCAGCTACGCGCCGACAACGGCGCCTGCTTCGAGGTCGAGTACCAGACGATCGACTTTACCAGGAACGAGGCTGGGCTGTTCGAATCGAAGGGCGGGGCGCTGCAGGCGGGAGCCATCGCCATGGAGGTGGCAGTCTCCCCCGGCATTGGTGCGGGTGGATGCAGGAGAGCGATCGAGTTCTACTCAATGTGAGGTCTCGCCGGGCGAAGTCCGAGGCCATGGGAGCACTCGCG
>VGTG01000254.1 GCA_016874795.1 Deltaproteobacteria bacterium
CCAACTGAGCGCAAGTCGCGTCGACGGGCAAGATCGGCCCCTCGAACCCGGAACGGAGGAGGTTCCGCGTGAGCACGGGAGCGATGGAGCCGACGGCGCCGTCTCCGCAGATCAGAGCGATCGAGCGGGGATGGAAGAGCGCTTCCAGATTGAGGACCGACATCCCCGGACCCGGCTCTTACGGCAGGAGTGCCGGGGCTTGCAACGTGCGTGTACCCTCGGCGAGGTTGTCGGAGTGCGGACGGAGCTCGAGCTGCGCGCGGTGGTCCTGGACGCTCTCGGGAAGGTGGCACCCGAGAGCGCGGCCATCGAGATCGAAGCCGGCCGAAGCTTCCGGGATCAGGTCGAGATTGACTCGCTCGACTTCCTGAACTTTCTGCTCGACATCGAGGCCCGTCTCGGCGTCGACATCCCGGAGTCGGACTATCCGAAGCTCTCCTCGCTCGCCGGCTGTCTCGCGTATCTCGGCCCGCTCACCTCGTCGGCATCCGAACGGTGAGGACGGGGCAAGGCGCGGCGGACAGCACGCGCTCCGCGGTGCTGCCGATAAAGAGACGGTCGATCCCGGATCGGCCCTGGGTGCCCATCGCGATCAGGTCGGCGTCGATCCGCCGTGCCTGATCGATGATGGCCTGCGACGGGAGGCCCTGGTCGACGAGGAACTCGACGTTCACGTCTTCGCGGCAAATCCGTGCTGCGATCGCGGCGAGCTGGTGCCCCGCCGATTCGACGACCTCCTCGACCGAGGACGCGACGGCCGGCGGCGCCTCGTGAGAGAGGACGACGGGATAGTGATAGACGTGAAGCAGCACGAGCTTGCGATCCGAGCCGCCTTCACCGAGAACGCGCGCCGCCGCATCGGCAGCCAGCGCGGCATCCTCGGAGAAGTCGGTCGCGATGAGAATCTTGCGGACCGGGCGGTGGCGCTTCGCGTCCGCGGAATGCAGCGTCACGACGGGGCACTGCGCATGGCGGATCAGTCGAGCCGCGACGCTTCCCAGAACGAGACGCTTCCAGCCGGTCAAGCCGCGCGTCCCGGCCACGATGACGTCCGCGCTGCATCGCTCCGCGAGCGAGAGAATGCTCGCGACGACCGGCTCGGCGAGAAGCTCGGCTTCGACGGGAAGCCCGGCCTTCCGGAAGCCCTCGGCGAGATCGTCGAGACGCTTCTTCGCGATTGCGCGCATCTCCCCGTAGAACCGCCCGTCGAGCGGAATGAATTCGGGAGCGGCTGGCGCCGTGATCATCGCGGAATGGGCGAGTACGATTCGCGCGCCGCGCTCCCGCGCGACCGTTGCCGCCCAATCGAGCGCTGCCGCGGCGTCCTCTGAAAAGTCCGTGGCGACGAGAATCGTCTCGACGGTCGAGGGCAGGGCCATTCTCGTTCTCCTAGGCGCCGGCCGGGAAGAAGGGGTGGTCCCCCGGGAACCGGCTCGATTCGACCCGCGTGACCGGCTGGAGCGCGCGTGTTTCGTCGAACCAGATCAGCTCGTCGAACTGGTGCGGCAGGGACGCATGGAAGTAGTGGCTCTGGAGCTCCGTGTCGGGCCGGTAGACGACGCCGATCGCGCGCTCGAGCCTCGGCTCGGCGAGCTCGGTACGCACTTCGGGCCGCTCGGGCTCACGGAGGTGCAGCAGGAAGGCGGGCCGCCCGCTGTCGTGGCAGAGCCGCTCGTAGCTTTCCGGGTGAGCGGGCCGAACGCGCATGACCTGCATCGGTTGGTCCCAGTCGTTCGCGGCCGCCACCGTCCCGTGATCGGTGCCGAACCCGATCAGGAAGGCGCTCTCGCCGAAGCGCTCGCGGCAGAGCCGCCCGACGTTCGTCTGGCCGCGCACGCCCATCTCGGTCGCGCGCGCGTCTCCGACGTGGGAGTTGTGCTCCCACACGACGGCTTTCGCGTCCGGTCCGCGGAAGGCGAGGAGCGTCTGGAGAGTCTGGAACATGTGCTGGTCGCGCAGGTTCCAGGACTCGTTCGCGCCATAGTACATCGCGCGGTAATGGCGCTCGGCGTTCGCGACGAGGGCCGCGTTCTGGACCGCATCCAGATAACGCTCGGGATCTTCGCCCACGTACTTGAGCCGCCGCTCGAGGAGGTCGCGAAGCATCGCGACCGCTTCCGCTTCGCAAACCCGGTAGCGTCCCGAGATCGCCGCGCGCCCATACGCCTGAGGGTCTGCCTGCCAAGGCGTCAAGCACGAGTACCGCTCGCGCGCGATCTCGGCGACGGAGGGATCGATGCGATCGAGGTAGCCGAGGACCGCGTGAATCGAGGTGAACATGCTGTAGAGGTCGAGCCCGTAGAATCCCCCGGGCCGAGCGGTGTCGCGGGCCTTCTCGTTGCGCTCGCGAAGCCAGCCGATGAACGAGAGCGTCTCGTGGTTGCGCCACATCCAGGTCGGGAACCTTGCGAACGCATCCCCGAGAAGCGCCGCGCCATCGCCGAGCCCTTGCACCCAGCGGTTGACTCTCGCGGCATCCGGCCAGTCGCCCTCGATCGCGACGAAGTCGAAGCCGCGCTTCTCGATCAGCGCCTTCGTGATCTCGGCGCGCATGCGGTAGAACTCCGACGTGCCGTGTGTCGCCTCGCCGATGAGGACGACCCGTGCGTCGCCGATGCGCTCGATCAGTGCGCCGAGGTCGGAGCTCTCGATCGCTTCGATCGGCACCGCCGCTTCGCTGATCAGATGCGACAGCGCCTCGGGATGGCGCGGCGGCCGGACGACTCTGCCGTCCCAGGCGGGCGGCTCCGGCGCGGGCTGGTCGCCCGCCCAGCCCTGCGCTCCGATCAGGGGGACGAACCGCACGTCGCCGAGCTCCTCGCGTCGCATCTCGCCGGAGGCTTCCCGGGTGACGCGGACGAGCGTTTGCAGCTCGCGGCCCTCGCCGACCGGAATCACCAGCCGACCGCCGACGGCGAGCTGGTCGAGCAGCGCCTGCGGGACCGTCGGACCGCCGGCGGCGACGACGATCGCATCGTAGGGCGCGTGCTCCGGCCAGCCGAGCGTTCCGTCACCGCGGAGGACGCGCACGTTCGCGAAGCCGAGCTCGCGAAGCCGCTCTTCGGCGAGCTCGGCGAGCGGGGCGTGTCGCTCGATCGTGTAGACCTCGCGCGCGATCCGGGCGAGGATCGCCGCGGCGTAGCCCGATCCCGTACCGATCTCGAGAACGCGATCGTTCGGACCGAGCCGAAGGGCGGCCGTCATCAGCGCGACGATGTACGGCTGCGAGATCGTCTGGCCCTTCTGGATCGGCAGCGGGCAATCCTCGTAGGCGAACTCCTCGAGCTCGGGTGGAAGAAAAGCCTCGCGGGGGACGCTCTGCATCGCAGCGACGACGGCAGCGTCTCGGATGCCGCGCGCCACGATGTGGGCGTTCACCATCCGCGCGCGCGCGGCTTCGGACTTTGCTCTGGGATCGTTCGATCGACTCATCGTCAGGCCGTTCCGATGTCTGGGCAGCTCGGCACTGCAAGTCGACGGCCAGGAGTTCGAGAGAATCTCCCGTCCTCGGATTCTCTTTCCTGGGAGGTGCGAGGAAGCGGTCTTCCCGGCAGCGGGAATCGGGCGCTTCTCATCGCGGAGATGACGGCGTTCGGCGGTGGCACGTGTTCTGCGTTGGCCGACCCGCATGAAAACACAGCGAGTGACCTCGATCGCCGTGGCCCTCCTGGGGTCACTTCTGTCCGTTGCGCCCGTCTCGGCGGGCTCGAAGCAAACGGACGACGCCAGCGAGCGGCTCTACCTGCTCTATTGCAGCTCCTGCCATGGAACGGGCGGCAAGGGTGACGGCGCGCTTGCCCCCGTGCTCGACGTCCACCCGTCCGACCTCACCCAGATCGCCAAGCAGAATGGCGGGACCTTCCCGTATTCCGAAGTGTTCCGGTCGATCGACGGGCGCAAGAGCGTTCGCGCGCACGGCACCGCGGACATGCCGGTTTGGGGAGACGTCTTCCTGGCGGGGCCGACCGCCCCGCTCAGCGCGCAGCTCGAAGGAGCCGGCAAGCTCTTCCTGATCACCGCCCATCTGGAGACGCTTCAGGAGAAGTAGGGGGCTCGTCGAGCGCATAGCGGTAGCGGACGTGGTTCTCGATCTCCGACCGGCTCGGAGAGGCTCCCGCTCGAGTGGTGCTCTCGAGCTTCGCGAGGCCGCGTGCGAGCTCCCGATCTCCGAGGACCTCTTCGACCCAGCGGGAGAAGTCCCTGGCGACCAGGTGGTGGCGAAGCGTTTCGATCGGAACGGTCCGAACCGCTGCAACGAACTCGCGTACGTTGTGGGCCACTTCGTTTCCCGGCGAGCCGACGAACCGAAACGCTTGCGCATCCGGCAGGTGCGTGTCGGCGTACTTGCGCGCATGGTGCGCGTGCGGCGTCGTGCGGCCCTCTGCCGTGAAGACGCGCCAGCGCTGCTCGGCGGGGTGGTTTCTCAAGAAGCCGAAGCGAGGCGGTGTGACCTCGAGGAGCGCCGAGGCGGCGTCGATTTCGCGCGGACCGCAAGCGTGCAGCAGTCCGTTCACGAAGTAGCGCTCTTCCTCGACCGAAGTCGGAGCGAAAAAGTACGTGCCGAAGTTGCAGCTCACGCAGGGATCGAGGAGGCTCGGACGGTACGTGCTGAGCAGATAGCTGCCGGTCCGTCGCAGGAACGCGTCGCACGACGGAGCCCCCTTGCGGAAGAAGAAGTGCGCTTCGTCGACGAGGATCCACTGGGGAATGCCGCTCCGCGCTCGCGCGTCTTCGATCTCTCGCAAGGCCGCGGACACGTAGGCCAGCCTCTCCACGGGTGGTAACGAGGAGAGGTTCAGCACCAGGCTCAACGGTTCGCGTTCGACGACGCGAGCGAGGGCACCCGCGTCGGGAATGCGCAGATCACCTCCGAGAAGCAGCACGCCGGGGCGGGTCCCGAGCGCCGCGTGATCCCCTTCGGGGTCGATCAAGCAGAAGCGGTATCCCGCTTCGACGAGCCGCTCTGCCATGAGCCCGGCCAGCCACGACTTGCCGGCGTGCGGATCGCCGGAGATGAGCACGTCGCTGCCGGAGCCGGGCACCGTGATCTTCCCCCCGAGATCGTCTCTGCCCACGACGATCGTTTGCCGCGGTGGCGTTGCGTGGATGCTGCCCGCGCGGACGAGCGAATGAACGAGCTGCGCGACCGCCGCCGGTCCGGCCGCCGAGAGCGTCACGTCTGCCGAAGCGAGAACGGAGGGAACGGAGCCGGCTACCGCCACGCCCACTTCGGCCAGGGCGAGAAGTGGAAGATCGTTCTCGGCGTCGCCGAAGGCGATCAGGTTTCGCGGCGAGCGACCGAGCTCGAGGAGCGCCCGTAGAGTGCCGGTGGCCTTGTTGACGTCGCTCGGCATCACCATCAAAGCGCCGCGATTGAAGGTGAGCTGTCGATCGGCGCCGAGGCGGCGAAGCACCGACAGCACGGCCTGTGCGTGGCTCTCCCACGTGCCGATGACGATCGATCCGGTCTCGATCGGGACGCCGGCCGCTCGCAGTGCGGCGAGCAGCGCTTCGGACGGCGGCTCGCCGAGGCTCCATTGCCGCCCGCTCCCCGGTAGCCAGACCACCGCGCCGTTCTCGGCTACGACGGCGTCGAGGCAA
>VGTG01000255.1 GCA_016874795.1 Deltaproteobacteria bacterium
GCTTCTCCCTCCGGGCTCCTCGACGTACTGTTCAAGTACGCCTGCGTCGCCCTCCGGTCCGAGGCTCGCGAATCTTCGGCACTCTCGACCGCCTCGCGACGTGATCTGGTGAGAAATGCAGGCTAGTGCACCGCCGTCGAGATAGCGTCAAGCAGATTGCCGTTCATCGGCGTCCCTCGCAAGGAACGCCGACGAAGGAATATCTGGCATATTTCGAGGAGGTGTGACGCCGCGGGGGGCGTCGAGGGGCGGTACGATGTTGACGCTATCTCGACGGCGGTGCACTAGCGGCGCTCCGTCTGCTACGGGTGGACCCCGTGAGCGCCGCCAGGGATCCCGCGACCGACAAGCCGACGTTCGAGGAGGGCATGCAGACCCTCGAGGGCATCGTCAAGCGGCTCGAGCAGGGCAATCTCCCGCTCGAGGAGTCGCTCGACGCGTTCGAGCGGGGCATCCAGCTCCTTCGCCTCCTGCACGACAAGCTCGGCGAGGTCGAGCGGCGCGTCGAGGTGCTCGTCCGCGATGCCGACGGCGTGCTTCGCGTACGCGACGCGGACGACGCCGCGCGGTGACGGACCGCTCTCTCGACGCCTGGCTCAGCACGCGGCGGCGCGAGGTCGAGCGGGAGCTCGATCGCCTGCTCGCTCCGCGCCGCGATCGACCCGCGTCACTGACGCGCGCGATGCGGTACGCCGTGCTCGGACCGGGGAAGCGCCTTCGTCCGGTCCTCGCTCTCGCCGCGGCGGAGGCGGTGGGCGGAGCCGCGGCGCGGCGACGGGCACTTCGACCCGGGTGCGCGATCGAGATGATCCACGCGTACTCGCTCGCGCACGACGACCTGCCGGCGATGGACGACGACGACATGCGGCGGGGAAAGCCGTCGCTCCACGTCCGTTTCGGCGAAGCGCTCGCGATCCTGACGGGCGACGCTCTCCTGACGGACGCCTTCGACGCGCTCGCGCACGTGTCCTCGAACGGGTCGAGCGGCTCGCGTGGCCCGGCGCGGAGCCTCGACATCCTCGCGGAGGTGGCGCGCGCCGCCGGCGGCGTCGGGATGGTCGCCGGACAGGTCCTCGATCTCGCGAACGAGGGACGCCGTGGCGTGTCTCTTTCGACCGTACGCGCGATCCACAGCCGCAAGACGGGCGCGCTCCTGCGAGCTTGCGTGCGCGCCGGGGCGATCGCGGGAGGCGCTTCGGCGCCGCAGCTCGCGCGCCTCTCGACGTACGGGGAGTCGTTCGGCCTCGTCTTCCAGATCACGGACGACATCCTCGACGAGGTCGGGAGCCTCGCGGCTCTCGGCAAGCCGAGCGGCGGCGATCGCGAGCGCGGGAAGGCGACGTACCCGGCCCTCCTCGGCCTCGAGGGAGCCCGGCGCGAAGCACAGCGGGCCGCGCGCCGTGGTGTCGCGGCGCTCGCTCCGTTCGGCGAACGAGCGGCCCCGCTCGAAGCGCTGCTGCGACGTGTCCTCTCGCGCGCGTCTTGACGTCGCCGTCACCGCGCGCGGCCTCGCACCGAGCCGGGAGCGCGCGCGACGCTTGATCCTCGCGGGCCTCGTCCTGGTCGACGGGCGGCGCGTGACCCAGGCGGGAACGCCGGTCCGCGAGGACGCGAGCATCGAAGTGACCGCACCGGACCACGAGTACGTCTCGCGCGGCGGTGTGAAGCTCGCCGGGGCCCTCGACGCGCTCGCGGTCGATCCGCGCGATCGCGTCTGCGTCGACGTCGGCGCCTCCACGGGCGGGTTCACGGACTGTCTCCTCCGCCGCGGTGCGCGCGTCGTGCACGCGGTCGACGTCGGCTACGGCCAGCTCGCGTGGTCCCTCCGGACGGACCCGCGCGTCCGCGTGCACGAGCGGACGAACATGCGGCACATGGCGCCGCGAGCCCTCGATCCGGTGCCCTCTCTCGCCGTCGTCGACGCCTCGTTCATCTCGCTCGATCTCCTGCTCGCGCCGACGCTCGCTCAGCTCGAGGCGCCGAAAGAGATCGTGGCCCTCGTCAAGCCACAGTTCGAGGTCGGCAAGGGCCGGGTCGGGAAGGGCGGATTGGTGCGCGATCCCGCCGATCGGCGCGCCGCCGTCGACAAGGTCGTGTCCACCGCGGAAGCCCTCGGTCTCACGGTGCTCGGGATCGTCGATTCGTCGCTCGCAGGGGCGAAGAAGGGCAACGTCGAGGTGTTCGTTCACCTTGACAGCCGTGGGGCCCGCGGCTAACTCGCCCACGGTGTCCTGGCTGCGAACCGAGACGGCCGACGTCGTGGAGGAGCTGCAGACGATCCACGGTCGTCTGCGGGACCTCGCGCGTCATCTCGAGGCGGACGCGGACCGTGCGCCGTATCCGCACATGACGCGCATCCTCCGGGATCTCGCCGCGGGCGAGCAGGAGAACGTGCGCGGCGTGGCGGCACGCCTTGCCGCGCTCGGACGCCACGCGGACGACGGCGCGGACGGCATCCGCGGCGAGGCCCGGAACGCGTGGGAGCGTCTCGTCCACCTCCAGGACGCCTACCGGGAGCTGCTCCGGCAGCTGAAGGTGCTCGCCGTCCGCTGGGAGGGAGAGCATCCCGAGGACGCGGCGCTCGTGGCGCGCCTTCGCGACGGCGCCCTCGCGAGCCGGGCGATCGTCGGCGACCTTCTGGCGCGCGCCGATCCGCACGCCCTGAACTGAGCGGTCCCACTCCCGTCCCGTCGCCTCGAAAGGCGCCCGACGAGGCGGGGTGGTCTATCGATCCGAGGTCCGTTAAGTTCGGCAGATCGGAGGACCCACGGGCCCTCCGGACCTCTCGGGAAGGATTGGAGTCGTCATGGCGCGCGTGACCGTCGAAGATTGCCTGGAAAGAGTGCCGAGCCGGTTCGAGCTGGTTCTGCTCGCGGCGCGCCGGGCGAAGCAGCTCCTGAAGGGCTCGCGGCCCCTCGTCGAGACGGACAACAAGGAAGTCGTGACGGCTCTGCGCGAGGTCGCCGCCTCCAAGGTGAGCGCGGTCTACCTGGAGGAGCGCTAGTCGCCCCGACGGGGCGCCGCCTGACGCGCCGGCGCGGGAGACCACCGGCATGGTGAAGCGGACGTCCAACCGCCGAGCCTCCGGCCCGAAGAAGCCCGCGACGGCTCGCGCTCGAGCGAAGGCCGCGAAGACGGCGGCGCCCGAGCCCGTCGAGTCCGAGTCCGAGGAGGAAGCGGAGGACGAGGTCGAGGCCGACGAGCCGCGCGAGCTCGAGCTCGACGACGGCGAGAGCGAGCCCGATCCGCCGGCCGACGAGACGCGTGCGCTCAGCGAGGACCGTTTCGGCGCGCTCGTCCCGACCGACAACCTGCAGCGCTACCTCGCCGAGATCCGCCGGCATCCGCTGCTCGATCCCGAGGAGGAGCATCGTCTCGCGGTGCTCTGGCGCGAGGACGGCGATCGCGAAGCGGGCCTCCGGCTCGTCACGTCGAACCTCCGCCTCGTCGTGATGATCGCGCGGCAGTACCAGAAGGCGTTCAAGAACCTCCTGGACCTCGTGCAGGAGGGAAACATCGGTCTCCTCGAGGCCGTCAAGAACTTCGATCCGTATCGCGGCGTCCGGTTTCCGTCCTACGCCGTGTGGTGGATCCGCGCGTACATCATCCGGTACGTGATGAACAACTGGCGGATGGTGAAGCTCGGCACCACCCAGGCGCAGCGAAAGCTCTTCTTCAACCTGCAGCGCGAGAAGGATCGGCTCGAGCGCGAGGGGTTCTCGCCCGATCCGGCGCTGATCGCGGAACGGCTCTCCGTCAAGCCATCCGAGGTCGTGGAGATGGAGCAGCGGCTCTCCGGCCGCGACGTGTCGGTCGACGCTCCCGTCGGCGACGAAGGCGACGCTTCGATGCTCGACTTCCTGACGGACCGCAGCGAAGAGCCGGAGGATCAGGTCGGCGAGTCGGAGCTCCGCGGGCTCGTGCAGGACCGGATCCGCGAGTTCGGCGAGACGCTCGACGAGAAGGAGCGGGTGATCTTCGAGGAGCGCATGGTCGCCGACGAGCCGAAGACCCTGCAGGAGCTCGGCGATCGCTACGGGGTGAGCCGGGAGCGCATCCGACAGCTCGAGGAGCGCATCAAGCGCCGCCTCCGCAGCTTCCTCCTGGAGAGCGTTCCGGACATCGCCGACGTCGACGTCCGCACTCCACCCTCCCGCAGCTAAACGCATGGCCTCCGCGCGCGCAGCGCGCGGCCGAGCGCGAGCGAGCGGGGAGAGGAGGCGCAGCTCAGGCTTTGCCGCGTGGAGGAGAGGGGCGGCGCCCCTTTCTTCGATCAATACCCCATCATGGTCAGGAAGTCCTCCATGCGCGCGAAGCGCATGTAGGGATTCGTCCGGGTCTCGTCGCCGATCGTCGAGGTCTTCCGATCGCTGTAGTTGTGCCCGGGGTAGAGCACCGTCTCCGGCGGCAGCGTCTTCAGCGTGCTCGTCAAGCTCCGCCAGAGGTCCTCGGGGCTCGAGCCCGGCAGGTCGACGCGGCCGCACGAGCCGATGAAGAGCGTGTCGCCCGACACGAGCTTCCCGTCGACGAGGAAGCACTGCGAGCCCGGCGTGTGGCCGGGGGTGTGCAGGAACTTGATCGACACGTCGCCGACCCGAAGGTCGTCGCCGCCCTCGGTTCCCAACATGTCCGACGGCGAGAGCCCGGCGATGCGCGCCGCATACGGCACCTCCGTCTTGTGCATGTGGATCTTGACGGGCAGCCGCCCGATCAGCTCTGCCGCGCCGGTGATCTGCATGCCCATCATCGAGCCGCCGAGATGGTCGGGATGGAAGTGCGTGACGAGCCCCGCGGTCACGCGCATGTCGTCGCGCTCCGCGATCTCGATCAGGCCGTCGACGTCCCACGCCGCGTCGACGATGACTGCCTCGCGCTTCTCGCGGTCGCCGATGAGATAGGCGTAGTTCTGCATCGGCCCGACCTCGATCTGCTTCAGATAGAGACGATCAGCGCTCACGTTTGGACTCCTTCCGGCCCGCTCGTGCAGGCTTCGGGGAAGCCGCCGCTTCCGGGGGCGTGCGGGGCGGCGCGAGCCGCAAGCCGCGCTCCCAGAGATACTCCGCGTCGCCGCCGTGATGCGCGATCCAGCGGGCGAGCACGAAGAGCAGATCCGAGAGGCGATTCAGGTAGCGGATCGGTCCCGAGCCGACCTCTTCCTCGCGCCCGAGACGGACGACGTCGCGCTCCGCGCGACGGCAGACCGTGCGCGCCTGGTGCAGGAACGCCGCGACGCGACCGCCGCCCGGCAGGATGAAGGAGGCGAGCGGCTTCAGGTCCTTCTGGCAGCGGTCGATCCGCTGCTCGAGCGCCTTCACCTCGGCGTCCCCGACCGTGAACATGCCCGGGTAGGACTGTCCCGCGGGCGTCGCGAGCTCGCTGCCGAGATCGAAGAGCTCGTTCTGGAGGCGCTGCAGCAGATCCTCGAGCTCGCGGGACGCCGCCCGGGCCGAGCGGCTCCGGCCTTTCGCGCGGAGGGCGTCTTCGTTGAAGACGCGCGCGAGACCGAGAATGCTGTTCAGCTCGTCGACGGTTCCGTACGCCTCGACGCGGCGCGAATCTTTCGGGACCTCGC
>VGTG01000256.1 GCA_016874795.1 Deltaproteobacteria bacterium
CGGCGTCGGCGTCGGAGTCGGCGTCGGCGTGGGCGACGGCGTCGGAGAGGGCGACGGCGTCGGGCTCGGGGTGGGCGTCGGGGGCCGATCCTCGTGCTGCCCGTTGATGTTGAGGGTCGCCGCGACCGCGGTCCCGATCAGGGTCGCGTTCTTGTTGAAATCCATGTCGTCGTTCGGAGCGAAGAACGTTCCGATGAAAAGCGTCCGGACGCCGAGGAAGCTGTGTGCGTTCCCGTCCGACCCGACCCAGAAGGCCATGTCGGCGACCAGGCCGCTCGACGGACGGATCTCGGTGTCCTCTTCCTCGGTCACCTTCTCGCGGACGAACACGTTGATCTGACCGAGATCGCCGAGGATGGAGGCGCGCTTGCGGAGCTGGATGCTGCGCACGCGGTAGTCGCCCGGTGCCAGGATCAGCATCCCGTCCTGCTTGACGGTGATGGCGCCGTAGCAGCCCGGCGTCAGCATCAGCGTGTCACCCGGCTCGACCACGACCGCGGGCGAGATCAGCGTGCACGGGTCCATCACCTGAGCAGGCAGCGGAGGCAGGGGGATGTTCAGCGGGAGCGGGAACGGGAACGCATCCGTCAACGTCCCGCGAACCTGGGCGTTGTTGGCGAGAACGAGGGTGTTCGTGAAGACATCGACGACGGAGACGTTGTTGCCGAGCTGGATCTTGTCGGCAGCGATGATCGGATCGGGCGCAGCGTCGAGCTGGAAGGTGTTGGCGGCGATCTTCATCTCGCCGCCGGAGTTGATCACCGCGAAGCTGCCCGCGATGTTCACGTTGCCGCCGATGATCAGCTTCGTTTTTGCAACGGCGGTGTAGTCCTTCCAGTTCGCGGAAGGCTGTGCGATCGCCACGGCGGAGAATCCGAGGACGACCGCCAGGGCGGTCGCGTAGCCCGCACTCACGCTGTGGCGTGCGCTCGTGCGGCGTTCTAGCTTCAACATCAGTCACGGCCTCCCTTTACCACGTCATGTAGCGGGTCGAACTTGGAATCGGGGCAGTGAGGAAGCGGTACGTCCGGCCCGAGACTGCAGACGGAAGATAACAGCCCGACATGCGGCAGCCAACGCGAAAGTAGCGGCGTTTCCGATTCTCCGCCGTGCGATCGGCCCACCCTGCGAGACGAAACGCCTCCGGCGGCCGCGGGTCCGTAGCGGATGCGTCGAGCTCGAGGGACGCGGGCGGGATGACGGCGAAGGCGCCGACGGCTGGTTGGATCCGGCGTCGCTCAGTGAGCTGCGGTCTGCTTCGCGGGCAACCCGACGCGGGCGACCACCGACTGCAGCCCGTTCACGTCGACCGGCTTCACGAGGTGATGGTCGAAGCCCGCAGCGATCGCCCGCTGGCGATCCTCGTCTCCGCCGTAGCCGGTGAGCGCGATCAGGAAGACTTCTCGGAGCCCGGGGTCGGCGCGGATCGAGCGCGCCACCTCATAGCCGTCCATCCCCGGGAGACCGATGTCGACGAGCATGACGTCCGGGACGTCGGCGCGTGCCTTCTCGAGAGCCGCGGGACCGTCGTGCGCGACGCCGACGGTGTGCCCGAGGAGCTCGAGCAGCATCATCAAGCTCTCTGCCGCGTCGACGGGTCCTCGACCACGAGGACCCGTCCGGGCTCGCCCTTCTCCGCTTCCTTGGCCACGAGGCGTGCCGATGCGAGCATCGGCTTCGGGGACTGCACCACGGGCCTGGAATCGTGTCAACGATTCGAATGCAGCGCGGCTCGGCATCTTTTGCGCGACGGTGGAGCGATCAGTAGCGTCACCGGAGATGACCCGGCCCGTCGCCCGACCCGTCGAGTACACCGGCGCCGGCGGCTTGACGCTTCGTGGCGAGGAGATCGGCGACCCGAGCGCGCCCCCGGTCCTGCTGCTGCACGGCGGCGGCCAGACGCGCCACTCGTGGAGCGACACCGCGGTCTCGCTGAACGAGGACGGCTGGCGCGTCGTCAACCTCGACCAGCGCGGCCACGGCGACAGCGACTGGGCTCCGGGTCGGCAGTACGCGTTCGCCGACTACGCCGAGGACGTCCGGCGCGTCGTTCCGGCGCTCGGGCAGCCACCCGTCCTCGTCGGCGCTTCCCTGGGCGGGCTCGCATCGCTCCTCGCCGAGAGCCTGAGCGAGCCGCCGTTCTCGCGTGGGCTCGTGCTCGTCGACGTCGCGACGCGGATGGAGCCCGACGGCGTGACGCGCATCCTGGATTTCATGCGCTCTCATCCCGATGGGTTCGAGACGCTCGAGGAATGCGCCGATGCCGTCGCCGCGTACAATCCACATCGTCCCCGACCGAAGGATCCACGCGGGCTCGAGAGGAACCTGCGGCGCGGCGAGGACGGGCGCTGGCGGTGGCACTGGGATCCGGGGTTCGTCGGCATCGACCGGCGCACCGCCGAGCGCGACTTCCAGATCCACGCCGCCGCTCGCGCACTGCGCGTGCCGACGCTCCTCGTCCGCGGCAAGCTGAGCGACCTCCTCAGCGAGGAGGGAGCGCGCGAGTTCTTGACGCTCGTCCCGCACGCGCGCTTCGTCGACGTCTCGGGCGCGGGGCACATGGTCGCGGGCGACAACAACGACGTGTTCACGGAGGCCGTGCGCCGATTCCTCCGAACGGAGATCGGGCTCCCGTGAGCGCGACAGCGCAAGCGCACGCGTGATCGCCCTCGTGATGGGCGTCTCGGGGGCGGGCAAGACGACGATCGGTCGTCTCCTCGCCGAGCAGCTCGGCGCGACCTTCGTCGAGGGCGACGACTTCCACCCGCCGGCGAACGTGGCGAAGATGCGCTCCGGCACTCCGCTCGGCGACCACGATCGGGAGCCGTGGCTCGAAGCGCTCGCGCAGCGCATCGCCGGGGCGGAGGCAGCGCACGAGGACCTCGTGCTCGCGTGCTCCGCGCTTCGCCGTGCGTATCGCGAGCGGCTCTCCCGCGCTGCGGCGGAAGCTCGCTTCGTCCACCTGGACGTGCCGCAGGAGGTGCTGCGCGAACGCTTGCGGCGGAGGCGCGGGCACTTCATGCCCGAGTCGCTCCTGCAGAGCCAGCTCGCGACGCTCGAGCCGCCCGCGCCGGACGAGGACGCGCTCGTCGTCGACGCAAGCGGCACGCCGGAGAAGACGGTCGCGGCGATCCGGCGCGACCTCGGGCGATGATGGGTCGCGTATCCTCGTGCACGACCTCGACGACGGCGGACGAGCCCACGGACGGCGCGAGATCCGGCTCGCCGCGGGACAGCCCGACGGAATGGCCGTCGACGAGATCGGAGCCGTCTGGGTCGCGATGTACTCCGGCGCTCGCGCGGACCGTTACCGGCCGGACGGAACCTTCGACCGGCGCTCGGCGCGGAACGTTCGTTCAGCGACGACTCCTTGCCGCAAGGCGAAGAATCGCAGTAGCGTCCCCCCACACCCGGTCGAAGGAGGCCGGCCTCAGCCCACGCCAAGGGGGGGAGTCTCATGAAGACGCTTCATCGAGGGTTCGCCGCACTCGGATTAATCGCTCTCATCGCTGCACCCGCGTCTGCCGCCCAGGTCTCGTTCATGGCTCTGCTCAATGCCGGGCAGGAGGAGCCGGCGACGGACAGCAATGCGATGGGCGTCGCCTACTTGACGCTCGACACGTCGACGGGCGAGCTTTGCTCGGACATCACGTTCAACGGCTTGACGGGCACCGCGATCGCCGCGCACTACCACGGTCCGGCGCTGCCGGGAGAGAACGCGGGGATCCTTCTCGATCTCACCGCGGACCTGCCTTCGCCGATCAGCTCGTGCGCGACGGGGCTCTCCGCTCAGCTCCTGCAGTACCTGAACGCGGGGCTCATCTACTTGAACGTGCACACCGGGACGTTCCCGGGCGGCGAGATCCGCGGGCAGGTCGAGCGCGTCGGAGCGACCGCGCCGGCACGGCCCGGCGGACGCCTGCCGATCCTGCGGTAGATCCGCTTCTCGCTGTGGTTCTGGTTGCGCGGGGCGCCGGTCTCTCGGCGCCCCGCGGCTTCTCCGCGCTCGGCTTCTGTGCTCTGATCGTCGACGATGACGAAGCCGCTCGAGGCGCCGTCGACCGAGCCTTCCGTCCTCCGTGAGGACACGGACGGCGTCGCGACGCTGTCGCTCAATCGCCCGCGCCAGCTGAACTCGCTCTCCGTGGAGATGCTCGAAGCGCTCCAGGACGAGCTCGATGCGATCGCTCGCGACGAGGGCGTGCGCGTCGTGATCCTCGCCGGCGAAGGACGCGCGTTCTCCGCCGGACACGACCTCCGCCAGATGCGCGACAACGCGGCCGAGGGGGATCACCTGCGCCTCTTCGAGCAGTGCAGCCGGATGATGCTGAGCCTCATCCGCCTGCCGCAGCCGGTGATCGCGCGCGTGCAGGGAATCGCCACGGCGGCGGGCTGCCAGCTCGTCGCGACGTGCGACCTCGCGGTCGCCGCGGAGGAAGCGCGCTTCGCGACCTCGGGGATCGGCGTCGGACTTTTCTGCTCGACGCCGGCGGTGGCGTTGTCGCGCAACGTGCCGCGGAAGCGGGCGTTCGAGATGCTGTTCACGGGCGAGTTCATCGATGCCGCGACCGCCCTCGATCTCGGGCTGGTGAACCAGGTCGTTCCCGCCGCCGAGCTCGAAGCGGCGACGCGCGCGCTCGCGCAGAAGATCGTCGCGAAGTCGCCGTACGCCGTTCGGAGCGGCAAGGAAGAGTTCTATCGCCAGCTCGGCCTCCCCGTAGAGGAGGCGTATGCCTATGCCGCGCACGTGATGGCGCGGGACATGACGAGCGGCGACGCGTGCGAGGGCATCGACGCGTTCCTCGCGAAGCGGACCCCGACCTGGCGCGGCCGCTGAGCGACGACCCGCACGAAGCGCGCGGCGTTCGCCTGCGCGAGCTCGCGCGGCTCTTCTTGCGCCTCGGCACGACCGCCTTCGGCGGGCCGGTCGCACACATCGCGATGATGGAGGACGAGGTCGTGCGGCGCCGAGGCTGGCTCACGCACCCGGAGTTTCTCGACCTCCTCGGCGCGACGAATCTGATTCCCGGTCCGAACTCGACCGAGATGGCGATCCACATCGGTCACCGCCGCGCGGGCTTCGCCGGGCTGTGGGTCGCCGGCGCCTCCTTCATCCTGCCTGCGACGCTGATGGTGCTCGTCGTCGCCTGGGCGTACGTGCGGTTCCGCTCGCTGCCGGAGATGGACGCGCTTCTCTACGGCGTCAAGCCCGTGATCATCGCGGTCGTGCTGCAGGCGCTCGCGGCGCTCGCGCGGACGGCGGTGAAGGGGCGGCTCCTCGCGGTCGTCGGTCTTGCGACCGCGCTCGGAGCGTTCGCCGGGTTGAACGAGATCGCGCTCCTGCTCCTCGCGGGAGCGGCGACGGCGATCGCCTCGCGCGCGAGCGGAGCATCGGGGAGGGCTTCCGCGCTGCTCGTGCTGCCCGTGCTGCCGGTGTTGCCGGTGCTGCCCGTGCTGCCGGTGCTGCCCGCGCTGCCCGTGCTGCCGGTGCTGCCCGCGCTGCCGGTGCTGCCGGTGCTGCCCGGTGCGACGACCGGCGCACTGGCCGCGAGCGGCGCGAGCGCCG
>VGTG01000257.1 GCA_016874795.1 Deltaproteobacteria bacterium
GATGCGTCGTACGGGTACGTGCTCGTATTGAGATACCCCTCGACCAGCTCGTTCACCTCGTTCCCCGAATCGATCACGACCTTGACGTCGTGATCTCCTTCTTCCGCCGTGAACCATACGCTTTCGCTGTAGAAGCAGCCGAAGGGCAATCCTGCCGGGCGGCGCACCGAGTAGATCGCCTGGTCGTCATGATAGACCGTGACGGTGTATGCACCCGGCGGTGTCGTGCCGGTGATGCATTCCTTCCACGAGAACACGAGCTCTTCTCCCGGATCGGGGTACGCCGACGGCGACAGGTACGTCTCGGCGGGCGTCAGGTCGACCCACTTCGTGATGGGCATCGGGTCCGTACGGCCGCAGACCTGACTCGATGGAGCGGAAACACCCCACCAGCTGACCGCCGTGACGGTGAAGCAGTACTGCGTGTCCGGCTGCAGCCCCGTGGCTGAGACCGTCGTCCGACCCGAGCCCCACGACTTCGGCGGAGAGTCGATGCGAAACCATCGCACGTCCGGACTGTCACCGCTCCAGGTCAGATTCAGCGTCGTCGGGTTCATCCCCGTCACGTGCAGATTGCTCGGAGCGGCGGGTGGGGGAGGGGTGATTGAATCGCTCGAGCGCGCGACCAGCTGGCCATACACCATGGTGTTCGCCGACTTGTTGAAGAAGTACGCGTTCAGGGCGACGAGGTCCTCCTTGCCGTCCTTGTCGACGTCACCGAACGCCACCGCTCCTTGCGGAAGCTGATCGGAATCGACGTAGTCGAAGATCTCGGCGCGAGCGGCGCCGAATCCGACCGGGCTTCCGAGCGCGCCATAGAACGTCCTCGGCACCGAGCTCCCGCACTGCGCGACGACGTCGAGGTAGTCGTCGCCGTTCAGGTTCACGAGCGAGCGCTTGCAGCTCCCCCAGTGGTCGAAGCCGAAATCGGAGGACATGTAGATCGGCGCGGAAAATCCGCCATCGCCCGTCGACCGGGAGACGACGATGCCATGCGGGCCGAAGCCGACGATCTCCTTGCTGCCGTCGTGATCGATGTCGGCCATCACTCGGCCGTAGGCGTCTCCGGTCCAGCCTTGCCTGTAGCCCAGGTCGGCGAGCACGAAATGCGGCTCCGCGAAGTAGCCGGTTCGTCCCTACGGTGGTGGTCCCGCCGCCTTTCCGGTTGCCCGGGACGCCGTACGCGGGATAGGAGGGATCTGGCTCGGCTGACAGCCTCGACTTCCAGCTTCCGAGAAGAGGCATTCTGACAAATCGGCCGTTCATGGTGACTATGCTCATCACCGCCTGAGCGAGAGCGCAGAACCGCCGCTCGTCGTCGCCGGCCGGAGGGATGCCGGTGATCCGGCTCATCACCGCGTTCGGGATCGGCTGGGCGAAGCTTCCCATCAGCTCGATCGTGCCGCACGCGCTGCGAAGCGGAGCGGCGAAGCGCTCGACCGTCTCGCGCACCTGCTCGTCGTAGCGCCGCACCGCGCGCGGCGTCAGCGCCGCGGAGAAGAGGCGGCGTCTTCGCGCATGCTCGTCCGCAGCGAGGGCGAACAGGCTGTCCTCCTCGAACCAGTGCATGAAGCTGCCCGGCGGCGAAGGCTGATGATGCTCCCAGCAGCGCCGGTCCGCGGTGACGACGTCCTCGTCACCGAACATGCGCTTGACGTCGTCGTGGCGGAGGATCACCCAGAACCCGAGCGGCTCGACGAGGTGGACCGGATCCTCCGCGCGCATCCGGGCGAGCCGCGCGAGCGGCTCGTCGTCTTGCGCGGGATCGAGGAAAGGCGAAACGCCGGACATTCGACGTTCCTAGCCGATGGCTCCCGCGTCGAAAACTCGGACCTAGTACCGCTCGCGGAGAACGACCTTGACCGGAGTACCCTCGACGAGCGGCACGTTCGGCTCGACGTCGTTCAGCACCGCGGTGTCGCGCGGATCCCAGAGGCTGCCGCTCCGGCGAGCGACGTCGATCACGGTCTCGCCCTCGCGCGCCGTAGCGATCCGCAGTCGATCGGCGTGCAGCGGCGGGCGCTCGCCGGGTGTGAGCGCGTGGAAGCTCTCGACCGCGCGCATCACCTCGGCTCGCTCCACGCCGCTCGGCGTGATCGGGCTCACGGCGGTGATCTGGAACACGAGCCCGCGGTAGGCGATCCACGCGAGGTCGAGCTCGGACTCGCCGTCCGGGCTCTCGCCGTGCGCGACGCCGCGGACGGCGGAGAGGTCGCCGACCGGCCGCTTCTCGAGCGCGAGCGCGCCGTCGGCGCCGTCCGCGAACGTGCGCGCGACCGCCATCGGGTCGTCGCCTTCGCCGGCGATCGTCACCGTGACCACCGACGAGCCGTCGCGCGAGCGTGCACCGACCGTGCGCAACCCGTTCGCAGTGCGCCATCCTTCGGGAAAGCGGACCGAGAACGCGAGCTCGGGATGGACGAACTTCGTTCCCACGAAGACGCCGTGCCGCGGATCGGGTCCGACGATCAGCCCGTCGAGGTGCGCGAGGAACGCTCGCCGATCCGAGGTCCGCGAAGTGCTGCTCGCGGCCGCGAGCTCGCTCGCGCGCTCGCGCGTGTCCTCGACGCGCTCCGGCGTCGCGGGATGCGAAGAGAGGAAGCCGCCTTCGTCGTCGCCGGAACCGCCCTCCCTCTCCGCATGCCGTTGCAACGAAGCGAGCGCCCACGACATCCCGGCGGGATCCCACCCGGCGGCGCTCGTGAACTCCTGCGCGAGCTGGTCCGCCTCGCCCTCCTGCTGGCGGCTGAACGGTGCGAAGACCGCATCCGCCGCCGCGCCGCCCGCGTCGGCGACGGCGTCGCCGAGCGTCGGGCTGACGATCGTCGTCGCGAGCGCGCCGATGCCGGTCACGATCCGCATCGGCGCCTGCAGCGAGAGCTGGTTCGAGCTGTGGCGCGCAGCGACGTGACCGACCTCGTGCGCGAGGACCGCCGCGAGCTCGTCTTCCGAGCTCGTGAGCGCGAGCATCCCGCGCGTGACGAAGACGTAGCCCCCCGGGAGCGCGAACGCGTTCGGCTCGGCGACGTCGAGGACGCGGAACTCGTAGACGAAATCGCTCTCCGGCGTCTCGGCGGCGACGCGACTGCCGATCTCCGCGACGTAGGTCGCGAGCTTCTCGTCGCGGATCGTCCCGATCGAGGTCTCTATCTGCTCGGCCGTCTCGTGGCCCGCCTCGCGCTCCTGCGCCTGCGTCGTCAGGACGAGCTGCGGCCGGTGCGTCGCGGGATTGACCGCGCATCCGGCGAGACAGCTCATCGCCGCGAAGCCCGCCACGGCGAGCCTCCTGGCCGGCCCCGAGAAGATCATTCTCGAAGACTCGTCGATGCACCCGCGCAGCACAAGACGGCGGTTTGCACGGACCAAGCTCGCCAGGCAGAAGTGCGACGGGAGGAACGTGGCGTGAGAGCGAAACTCGATCGGATGTCGGCCGCGATCGGCCTTGCCGCCGTGGCCGTCCTGGCGACCGGATCGCCGGCTCGGGCCTGGGAGTTCGTCGAGGTGCTGAGCCCGCTCGGCGACCACGCCACGGGCATCGTGCAACCCGCGACGAACCAGCCCGGCATCGCGTTGGCGATCGCGTGCGAGGGGGATCGCTGGCGTCAGGTCGCGCTCCTTCCGGAGGTCGACAACCCCTTCCGCCTCGCGAGCAGCGGCGACGTCCGCTACGGGTTCTCCCCGCAGCAGCTCGGCCCAAAGGGACCGTGGAAGCCGAAGAAGCTCGGCGACGGCCGACGCGCATACTTCGCACCTTCGCCGTCCTTGATGGTGAAGCGTCTTGCCGACGAGGCACGGAAGAACCCGAAGGCGGTCTTCTACGTGCAGGCGAGCCCCTCGAAGAAGAGCCCGATCGTGCTGCATTTCCCGCTCGCCGGCATGCCGGAGGCGATCCGGAAGCACCTGTGGGAGCCGTGCAAGCTCGACGTCTACGTCGGCGAGGGCGACGGCGAAAGGAAGTAGAAGGCGTCCGCTCGATCAGCCGCCCGCACGGGCGAGTGCGAACATCGCACGAGCCGACGGCCCGACGGCTCGGGGTGGTCGGAATGGCTTCGCCGCTCTGATTAGGTTGAAGCGATGACAACGGCGACGGCAGCGCTCCAGGTCGGAATCGCGCGAGACGCGGGCGACGGACTTCGGCCGGAGTACGATCCCGCCCGGCCGGAGCTGCGGCGCGATCCCTACCCGCACTACCGCGTGCTTCGCGACCTCGCGCCCGTGCACTGGGCGCCTCGGACGCGCGGCTGGTGCGTCGCGCGCAACGAGGACGTGCTCTTCGTCCTGAAGAACCCGGAGATCTTCTCCTCGCGCGCGATGTTCACGTTCCTGATGAACCAGGGACACCCGGGACGGCCGCCGCTCTCGTGGAAGATGCTCCGCTTCGTCGCCCGCTTCGCCTGGAGCACGCGGCTCAATCCCTTCGAGTTCGCGACCGCACGAAACCTGATCGCCGAGGACGGCGAGCGTCACGCGGCCATGCGCCGCATCGTCAATCGCGCCTTCACGCCGCAGCGGATCGGCGCGTGGGAGGATCGCGTCCGCGAGCTCGTCGCCGCGAGCATCGCGAAGCTTCGCACGGAAGGCTCCTTCGACGTCGTCGCGGACCTCGCCATCCCGGTTCCCGTCGGCATCATCTCCGAGATGCTGGGCGTCGAGCCGTCGCGCCGCGCCGACTTCAAGCGTTGGTCCGACACGATCATCGAGAGCACGAGCGGCGCCGGCCGCGACGATCCGTTCAATCCGCGCATGGTCGACACGATCATCGAGCTGATCACCTACCTGCGCCAGGTCTCCGAGGAGCGGAAGCGGAAGCCCGCCGACGACATGGTGAGCCTGATCGTCGCCGAGCAGCAGGGTGACATGGCGCTCAGCATCCGCGAGGTGATCCAGTTCGTGATGCTGCTCCTCGTCGCCGGGAACGAGACGACGACGAACCTGATCGGCAACGCGGTCTCGGCGCTGCTCGATCATCCCGACCAGCTCGAGCGCGTCGCCGCGGAGCCGGCGCTCGTGCCGCGCCTCGTCGAGGAGACGCTCCGCTGGGACGCACCCGTGCAGGTCCTCTTCCGCACGACGACGCGCGAGGTCGAGCTCGCGGGGACCACGATCCCGGCAGGCGCGTACGTCGTTCCCCTGCTCGGATCGGCGAATCGCGACGAGCGCGCCTACGCGGATCCGGATCGCTTCGACGTGACGCGTGCTCCGCAGCCCCATCTCGCCTTCGGCTTCGGCGAGCACTTCTGTCTCGGCGCGGCGCTCGCGCGGCTCGAAGCGCGCGCGGCGCTGGAGGCGCTCGTTCCGGAGCTTCCCGGCCTCGTCCGCCGCGGTCCGACCGAGCTCGTCGACTCCTTCCTCGTCCGGGGGCCGAAGCGGCTCGAGCTGGGACGTCGCGTCGCCTGAGCCTCAGCGCGCGACGGCGATCGGAAGCCGCGAACGGGGCGACACGGCAACCGAAGAGAGGCTTGGCGGCGGAGCGCGCGATCGGGCTCAGCGGCGAGCCGCGCGTCGCGTCGCGGGCTTCGCGCGCGGGGCCGGCTTGCGTGCGACGA
>VGTG01000258.1 GCA_016874795.1 Deltaproteobacteria bacterium
AGCCCGCGGAAGACGTGGACCCGGAGGAGCTCGCGGCCTGGTACTTCGTCGCGAGCGCTCTTCTCAACCTAGACGAGACGATCACGCGCGGGTAGCCTGGGGAGACATCCTCCCGGACGGCCTTTCGCGCGAGCGACGCGAGAGAGAATCTCGGATTTCGACATGGCAGATGCGATCGACGAGCGGCGGTTGAGCCGGCGAGCCCTGCTGCAGGGGCTCGGCGGCGGCCTCGGCAGCGTGGCCCTGTACTCTCTCCTCGGCCGCGATGCGTTCGGCGCGACGTCGGTCGCGACGGAAGGCGCGAACGCCGCCGCGAAGACCGCTGCTTCGCGCAGCGGGATCCTCGTCCCGCACTTCGTGCCGCGCGCGAAGCGCGTGATCTACATGCACATGGTGGGCGGCACGTCGCACATCGACCTGCTCGACCCCAAGCCGGAGCTGAAGAAGCGCGATGGCGAGATGTGCCCGGACGAGCTGTTCGTCGGAAAGCAGCTCGCGTTCATCCGCGAGCGCCCGCGCCTCCTCGGCTCGCAGTACGAGTTCACGCGCGCGGGACAGTCGGGGCTCGAAGTCTCGCAGCTCCTTCCCGAGCTGAAGACGATCGCCGACGACATCACCGTCGTGCGCTCGATGAAGACGGACCAGTTCAACCACGGGCCGGCGCAGCTCATGCTGCTGACGGGCTTCGGCCGCTTCGGTCGCCCGAGCACGGGCGCTTGGCTCTCGTGGGGCCTCGGGAGCGAGAACGAGGACCTGCCGTCGTTCATCGTGCTGGTGACGGGGAACTACCTCGGCGCGGGAAGCGCCGGCTGGGGTGCGGGCTTCCTGCCGAGCGTGCACCAGGGCGTCGAGCTGCGGAGCCGCGGCGAGCCCGTGCTCTTCCTGCGCGACCCTCCGGGGATCGAGCGCGAGGATCGCCGGCGCGTGATCGACACGGTCAACGATCTGAACCGGATGCACTACGAGCGGGTCGGAGATCGGGAGATCGAGACGCGCATCGAGCAGTACGAGATGGCCTACCGGATGCAGACGTCGGTACCGGAGGTGATGGACATCTGGAGCGAGCCGGAGCGCGTGCACGAGGCGTACGGGACGACACGCGGAGAGGCGAGCTTCGCGAACAACTGCCTCCTCGCGCGAAGGCTCGTGGAGAGCGGCGTGCGCTTCGTGCAGCTCTTCGACGCGGACTGGGACCATCACGGCAGCGTGTTCTCGAAGCTTCCGCAGAAGTGCAAGGACGTCGACCGCCCGGCGGCGGCGCTCGTCAAGGACTTGAAGGAGCGCGGGCTCCTCGACGACACGCTGGTCATCTGGACGACGGAGTTCGGGCGGACGCCGATGGCGCAGGGGAAGGACGGAGACGGGCGAATGACCGCGCCGGGGCGGGACCACCACAAGGACGCGTTCACCATCTGGATGGCCGGAGCGGGGATGAAGCCCGGATTGGTCTACGGGGAGACGGACGAGTTCGGATACGAGGTGGTGGCGAACCCGGTTCACGTGCACGACTTCAACGCGACTCTCTTGCACCTCCTCGGAATCGACCACGAGCGATTCACGTACCGGTACCAGGGGCGCGACTTCCGCTTGACGGACGTGCACGGCGAGGTCGTGCACGGGCTCCTCGCCTGACCGAAGCGTGCGCCGGCGGCATCTCCTCGCGGCGTCCTCGCGTCGCCTTCGTGCCGGCCTCGTTGCTCTGCTGGTCGGGGCTCTCGCCGGCTGCTCGCGATCGGAAGCGCCCTCCGAGGTCTCCTCCGAGGTCCCGTCCGAGGTCCCGTCCGAGGTCCCCTCCGAGGTCCCGTCCGGGGCTCCGGCCGAAGCGGCGAGCACACGGGCGCGTCCGAACGTCATCCTGATCAGCGTCGACACGCTCCGCCGCGACCACACGTCGCCCTACGGTTACGGCCGTGACACGACGCCTTCGCTCGCAAAGCTCGCGAAGGACGGCGCGCGGTTCGACACGGCGTACGCGCACACTCCGACGACCGGTCCGTCGCACGCGACGATGCTCACCGCGCACCTTCCGATCGGCCACGGCGCGGTGCGCAACGGAGCGAGCCTCCGGCAGGAGGTCCCGACGCTCACGGAGATCCTGAGAAAGGAGGGCTATCAGACCGCGGCGTTCGTCAGCGCGTACGTGCTGCTCGGCAAGTTCGGCTTCGAGCGCGGCTTCGACGTCTACGACGAGGAGCTCGCGCAGGACGCGGGTGACCGCGAGCTCACGGCGTGCGCGAAGGAGGACCTCGAGCGGTGCGCGGATCAGACCGTGGACGCGGCCTTGCGCTGGCTCGACGACGACCGCGACCCGAACCGTCCGCTGTTTCTCTTCGTCCACCTCTTCGACCCGCACCGCGCCTACTCGCCGCCGGCGGAGTACCGGAAGCGGTTCGCGGCCGACGAAGCGACGCCCGGGAAGCGCAAGCTCGACTGGCAGCAGAAGACCGCCGTCTACGACGCGGAGATCGCCTTCACGGACCACGAGATCGGGCGTCTTCTCGAGGCGCTCGAGCGGCACGGTCTCCGCGACGACACGATCCTGCTCTTGACGGCCGATCACGGCGAGGCGCTCGGCGCGCACGGCATTCCGAACCACGGCGTCGCCCTCTACGAGGAGCTCGTCCGGGTGCCTCTCCTCGTCCGGTATCCCGGCCGGATCGAGGGCGGAAAGGTGATCGAGGAGCCGGTGGGACTCTTCGACGTGATGCCGACGCTGCTCGAGCTCGCCGGGCTCGAGGCGACGGTGCCGTCGTACGGTGGCCGGAGCGCCGCCGGGGCTCTGCTCGGCCGTGGGACGCTCGACCCGGAGCGCGCCGTCTACCTTCAGCGCCGTCACTACGAGACGGAGAAGCTGATGGGCGTCCGCGTGAAGGGAGACGCGTTCGGTGTGCGGATCGGGCGCTGGAAGTACCTCGAGTCGGACGGGGAGGGGCAGGGAGAGCTCTACGACCTGGAAGTGGACCCCGGCGAGAGCGACAATCTCGTCGAGCGGGAACCCGAGCGTGCTCGGGCGATGGCCGGGGAGATCGAGCGCTGGAAGAGCGCGCACGGCGGAGACGCAGCGACTGGCGCACCGCAGCAGGTTTCCGAGGCGGATCGCCAGAAGCTGCGCGCGCTCGGCTACGTCGACTGAGACGGATCGAGAACGTGAAGCGGAGATCCCATCTGCGCTGCGGTGAGCGTCCGTTCGCCGCCGTGCTCCTTGCGTACGTCGCGCTCCTCGCGCTGGCGAGCATGCCGGTGCGCGCCGTTTCGGGCGAGCCGGCGCCTGCACGCGGCGCTGCGCCGGCGGGCGAGATCGACTTCGCGCGCGACATCCAGCCGATCTTCCGCGACCACTGCTACGAGTGCCACGGGAGCGAGAAGCGCAAGGGCGGGCTGCGCCTGACGAACCGCGGCGACGCGTTCACGCCGGGCGACCTGGGCATCCCGGTGATCGAGCCGAAGGACGCGGAGCTGAGCCCGCTGTACGAGCTGATCACCTCGGACGATCGCGAGGAGCGGATGCCGAAGGAGAAGCATCCGCTGCCGCCCGAGAAGATCGAGCGGATCCGGCTGTGGATCGAGGCGGGAGCGCCGTGGCCTGCGGAGGCGGACGATCCGAAGGCGCACTGGTCGTACCAGGCGCCGGTGCGGCCGGCGGTGCCGGCGGTGCGCGAGGCGAGCTGGCCGCGGAACGAGATCGACCGCTTCGTTCTGGCGCGGCTCGAGGAGGAGGGTCTCGCGCCTGCGCCGGAGGCGGACCCGGTGACGCTGCTGCGGCGGGTGTACCTCGACTTGACGGGCTTGCCGCCGACGCCGGGGGAGGTGGACGCGTACCTCGCGGACGAGAGCCCGGATCGATGGGAGCGGCTGGTCGACCGTCTCCTCGCATCGGAGCACTTCGGCGAGAAGTGGGCGCGCGACTGGCTCGACGTCGCCCGCTACGCGGACTCGACCGGCTTCCAGGCCGATCGCCTGAATCCCAACTGGCCGTATCGCGACTGGGTGATCCGCGCGCTGAACGAGGACCAGCCGTACGACGAGTTCACGGTGGAGCAGCTCGCCGGGGACCTCTTGCCGGACGCGACGATCGAGCAGCGTGTCGCGACGGGGTTCAACCGCTCGGCGCCCTTGAACCTGGAGGCGGGGATCCATCCGGAGGAGAGCCGCGTCGCGCAGGTGATGGACCGCGTGAACACGGTGGGGACGATCTGGCTCGGGTCGACGATCGAGTGCGCGCAGTGTCACAACCACAAGTTCGACCCGTTCAGTCAAGAAGAGTATTACCGGCTCCTCGCGTTCTTCAACGGCACGCCCGACGAGAGCCAGGTGCTCGGCAAGCTCTCGTTCCGCCCGGGCGGCCCGAACCTCCCGATTCCGCTTCCCGAGGCGCAGCAGCGCGAGCGCGACGCACTCTTTGCGGAGCTCCGCGCGTTCCTCGAGAGCGCGGGAGCGTTCGAGCCGAGCGACGATCCCATCCGCCCGAAGGTGCAGGAGGCGTTCGAGCGCTCCGTGCAGAACGGCTCCACCGTCGGCGTCGCGCGGGCGGGGGGCGTTTTGCTCCGCTCGAGCGCTCTCGACGCGCTGCCCCCGAAGGCCTTCGAGGAGTGGACCGAGCGCATGAAGGCCGCGATCGAGCGCGGCGAGCCGAAGTGGGAGGTGCTCGAGCCGGTCTCGTTCAACGCGACCGGCGGCGAGCGCGCGCGCACGCGGCGCAACGGCTCCCTCCTGATTGATGGCGCCGTTCCCGACACCTCGACCTACGTCATCGAGGCGAGGACGAAGCTGTCCGGCATCACCGCCGTCCGCCTCGAGGCGTTCCGGAACCCCGAGCTGCCGGGCAACGGCCCGGGACGCGGCGACGAGGCGAGCCCCGAGTTCGTCGTGAGCGAGCTCGAGGTGACGCGTGAGCCGACGAGGGAAGGAGAGGAGCCGCGCCCGATCGCTTTCTACCGCGCCTTCGCGAGCCACGGTCATCGTGACGGTCGCGTCCCGTCGGCGATCGACGGCGCGGTCGACACGGGGTGGTCGATCGCGGAGCGCTACGGTCAGGACCACTGGGCCGTGTTCCTCGTCGACGATCCAGAGAAGATCGAGGGCGAGTACAGGCTCAAATTCATGATCCGGCAGAACGCCGGATTTGGAAAGACGATCGGCAACCTCCGTCTTTCCGTGACGAATGCTCCGGCGGACGTCGTGTCGCTCTCGAAGCTGCAGGTCATGGCGCTGGAGAAGCCGGTCGAGAAGCGGGCCCGTGGCGACGTCAAGCGTCTTCGCAAGCAGTTCTTCGCGACGCGCCTCGACGACGTGCGTCGTCGACTCGACGGATTCCTCCGGAAGCTGCCGGCCTACCAGAAGCCGCGGGCCCCGGTGATGGAGGAGCTGGCGGAGCGGCGCGAGACGCACGTCATGAAGCGCGGCAACTACCTCGATCCGGGCGAGAAGGTGGCGCCGGGAACGCCGGCGGTTCTGCCCCCGATGGCCGAGGATCTCCCGAGGAACCGGCTCGGGCTCGCGCGC
>VGTG01000259.1 GCA_016874795.1 Deltaproteobacteria bacterium
CGCACCACGTCGTCGCCTGGATCGACGGCGGTGCGACGAGACTCTCGAATCTGCTCTCGCTCTGCCGGCGACACCACCGGTTCGTGCACGAGCACGGCTACCGCGTCGTCACCGACGGAACGCTCGGGGAGCCGCGCTTCTTCGGTCGCGACGGACGGCCCGTGCCGCTCGCGGACGAGCCGTTGCGCACGCCGCTCGCACGCGACTCGCACGCGGTCGGCAGCGCGCCGGTCACGGACGCGCTCGACGTGCTGCGCGCGGCGCACGCGAACCGCGGCGTCGCGATCGACGCGGCGACCGCGTTTCCGCGCTGGGACGGCGCGCCGGTCGATGCCCACCTCGCGGTGCAGGCGCTGCTTGCAGCGGCGGGTGGTGGCGCGACTGACGGGGCGTGCGTCGTTCGTCCCGGGGATCCCGCACCGCGATCTCCGACCCGTGCCCGTTCGGGCACAGGCGCCCGAAGGCGCGACGCGTCACGGCCGGAGACGATCGGCAGTTCGGCGTCAGCCTCCGCGTTTCTGCCACGCGGCCGGATCACGATGAGCATGGAGCACCACGAGCACGACGACTGTCGACTCCTCGACCGCGAAGTAGACCGCGTACGGAAAGCGTCGCAGCAAAGCTCCCACCGCCGGCTCGGCAACGAGCCGGTAGGCGCTCACTTCGATCTCTTGGCGAGGTGATCCACGACCTCCAGCGCCGACTTCGCTCGGCCCGGGTCGCGCCGATACGCTGCCAATCGCTCTGCCGCGAGAGTGAGGTGGCTTTCCGGGACCGGGAGCTCGCCAGGCTGTTCAGCGATCCGGTCCCAGAGAGCCTCGAGGTAGGAGATTTGCTCCTCCTTCGTGAGCTCGCTGAATCCCGGCGGCTCGGGGATGCTCGGCTGTCCCATGCCTTCCTCCATACCGTTCGATCCGCGAACGATTCACTCGAGCCTGCCCGGACGGATGGGACAGCTCAACTCGAATCCCTCGCTTCTTGCTGCAGCGGAGACAAGATCTCGGCTGCCTCACTCGCCGGAGCGGGGTCGCGACGAGATCGTCGGCTGCTTGCCCGCCTCGACGTGCGCCAGCGCACGGTCGATCAGCTCGCACACCCGCCCGTCGTCGCTCTCGCGCGTTCGCCCCACGAGCCCGTCGGCCCACCGGCGCGGCAGCGCCGCACGCCCGTGCAGCGCGCCGACCACCGCGCCGACGATCGCGGCGATGGTGTCGTTGTCGCGCGTGTCGTTGACGGCGCGGACGATTGCCTCTTCGGGGTCGTCGGCGTGGCGCGCGAGGATGTGCAGGACGGTCGGCATGGTCTCGAGCAGGAACGCGCCGGAGTACCAGCGCTGGCCCGCGGTGCGGACGTCGAGGTCGGCATCGAGCGCGCTCGCGACCTCGGTCTCGACGAGGCGCCAGATCGGTCCGCGGAAGGAGCCCGCGATGGTGCCGCCGCGCGGCTCGAGCTCCGCGTCGCCTTCGATCGGACGCGCGAGCGCCACGTAGCGGTCGAGCCACCAGCGCGGCTCCGGCGGACGCGACATCGCGAGCGCGTCCCACACGAGCCCGGTGACCGCGACGCACGCGGCGATCGACGACGCGTCGTTGTGCGTGACCGCGCCGGCGAGGATCGCGTCGCGCCACAGTGCGGTCGTCGGGCGCTCGAGGTGCGGGACGATCACCGGTGCGATGCGCATGACGGCGCCGTTGCCGGCGGAGCGCTGCGCGGCCTCGTGCCACGCTGCACCTTCCTCGTAGCGTTCGAGGAATGCCCGCACCGTGCGGCCGAGGCCGAAGATGCGGCGCCCGTCGGCGAAGGTCGCCGCGAGACGGTCGGGGACGACGCGGCCGTGCTCGAGGACGTGCTCGAGCGTCCAGAACGCGAGCTGCGTGTCGTCGGACGGCAGGCCGACGCGGCGGCCGTTCGCGCGACGGTTCGGCAGGTAGTCGCGGATCTCGCCGTGCTGCGCACGGCGCTCGTGCGGAAGGCGGCTCTCGGTGGTGTTGCCGAGCGCGTCGCCGATCGCGAGGGCGAGGAGCGCGCCGGCGATGCGGTCGGGGTCGGGTGGTCGTGCGTGTGGCGGTGGATCGCCGAGGGCGGCGAGAAGGTCCGGCGGCGGCTCGGCGTCGCCGCGCGCGATGCGGGACGGGAGGTCGATCACGCGTGCGTTCCTCGCGGCAGCTGGTGCGAGTTGCTGCTCGTCATCGACCGAAGCCCGGCCCCGGCGCGATGACGCGCGGCGTGTCGGCGCCGGTCGCGTAGGGGTTGTTGACGGAGTTCGGGGAGTACGGCGAGCCGTACTGGCCGTACGGGTTGTTGATCGAGTCGGGGGAGTACGGGCTGCCGTAGCGTCCGTAGGGGTTGCTCACGCTGTTCGGGTCGTACTGGTTCGCGTTGAGGTTGCCCAGGTACTTGCCGTCGGGGGAGACGAGGTAGGGGGACTCGGCGAAGGCCGGGGTGGCGAGGAGCAGCGCGGCGAGGAGGGCGGCGTGGGCGAGAATCGTCGGTCGGGTGGTCATCGTTGGTCGCTCGTTTCGACTCCTCCGGGGGCGCTCGACGTGAGCGCGCGGGATCGCGGAGGTGCCCAGGGCCGCATCGTGCCACCGGCCCGAGACAACGGCTGGCGCCGGGAAGATCCACTTTGAGCCCGATGGATAGACGCGATCGACCCGGCGAGCTTACGACAGGATCAGCGATGGAAAGAGACGAATCCTCCAGGCGGGTGCACCTCACGATCCTGCCGCCGCAGCCGACTCTCGACGAGATCGACGAGTTCATCCGTCAGCTGACGGGGAAGTCGATGACACCCGAGGATCGCGCGGAGACGCAGCGCCTGCTCGACGAGCTCGCGGCACGGGTGGCCGGCGAGTGAGGACCGACGTCCGCCCGATCGAGGGATACGACGTCGTCGGCGACGTGCACGGGCACCACGACGTGCTCGTACGGCTGCTCGCACGGATGGACTACGTCGAGCGCGACGGCGTGTGGCGTCACCCGACGCGGAAGGCCGTGTTCCTCGGCGACCTCATCGATCGCGGCGCCCACCAGGTCGAGACCGTCCGGCTCGTGCAGCGGATGATCGCCGCCGGCGAGGCGCAGATGGTGGTTGGCAACCACGAGTTCAACGCGGTGGCGTACGCCACCGAATGGCCGGACCGGCCCGGTTCGTACGCGCGACCGCACGACGAGAAGAACTTGAAGCAGCACCGGCGCTTTCTCGAGGAGACGGACTTCGGATCGCCGCTGCACGGCGAGTTGATCGAGTGGTTCTGCACGATTCCGCTGTGGCTGGAGCTCGAGCTGAACGGGCGGCGTCTCCGCGTGGTTCACGCGTGCTGGAACGACGGCGAGATGGACGTGCTGCGCGAGGCGCTCGGCGAGGGCTTCACGCTGACCGAGTCCGCCGTCCTGGCGACGAGCACCCGGGGATCACGCGAGTACCAGGCTCTCGAGCTCGTCCTGAAGGGCCCCGAGATCGACATGGGCGGCCGGGTCTACCTCGACAAGGGCCGGCACGAACGACGGAAGGCCCGACTCCGCTGGTGGAACCCGCAGGCGCGCACGCTGCGCGACGCGGCTCTCGTCCCGTGGAACGTGACGGCACCGGACGGTGGCGCGTTCGCGCCTCTGCCGGACGACCCGATCGACATGAAGCACACGTACACCTCCGACGTCCCGGTCGTCGTCGGACACTACTGGGAGAGACCTCCGGCGAAGCTGTGGTCCCCGAAGGTGGCGTGCGTCGATTACAGCGTCGCAGCCAGGGGTGCGCTCGGGGCCTATCGCTGGTCGGGCGAGCGCGACCTGTCGATCGACAACGTCGTCATGGTGCCCACGAGCGACGCCGAGGCGACCGACGAGCCGGGTGAGGCCGGCGGGCCCGACACGGACTGAACCGATCACGGGCACGATGACCCGGATCTCGCCGTGCTCGCGCCGGCGGCTACCGCCTGAGCGCCCGACGGATGTCCCGCGAGGAGTGAAGGACCCGGATGACTTCGACCGTCCTCGGCGTCACCCGGTAGAAGACGAGGAACCGGCGGAAGCCCGGGACCGGCCAGACTCGCACGGCCTTCAAGCCTCGAGGTCGAAAGGACCGAAGTACGCCGACTTCAGGCATCGTTCGAATGCGCTCGAAGGCGTCCTCGAGGGCGATCGCGTAGCGGTGGGCGGCCGCTGGCCGGTCGTCGGCGATGTAGGTCAGCTGTTCGGCGACGTCGTCCTCAGCCGCGCGCCGCAGAACGAGTCGCCTTGCCATCCCTGCCCTTCCTCCGCCTCTCCGCGGCGACCTCGTCGACGAGCGCGTGCATGCGCTGGAAGAGCTTCTTCGCGGGCACGCGGCTCCGCGGGCTCTTCAACCCTTCGAGGAGACGTTCCTCGAGCTCGCGCTCGGCACGTTCCTCCCGGTCCTGCCGGATGAGATGTCGCATGAACTCCGTCGGCGTGCCGAACCCACCTTCCTTCGTGCGCTCTCGCACATAGGCGAGAAGGTCCTCGGGCATCGTGACGTTGAACGACTTCATGTGGGCCAACGTACCACGGCGACCACGATTCTCGCCATTTTTCGTCATCGGCGCACTGGCAGTGGGTTCGATTGGGCTCGTCTGTCACGAGCGGGGAGGCTAGCCGGCAGCGGGGCCAGCGGCTGTCTACGCGAGGACCTAGAAGAAGGGCACCATGAAGCCCACGAACCCGCAGAAAGGCGTCCACCTCACGCTCCTGCCCCCGGCGCCGACGCTCGACGAGATCGAGGAGCTCATCAGGCAGGTGACGGGCAAGCCGATGACGTCCGAGGATCGGGCCGAGACGCAGCGCCTGCTCGACGAGCTCGAGCAGAAGAAGCGATCGGCGTAGATGCCACCGCCCATGGAAACCACGACCATCCAGGGAGTCGAGCTCACGCTCATGCCCCCCGTCCGCCACCGCGACGCGTGGGTCGACTACAACGACTACGCGCGCCAGCTCGAGGCCGCGTGGCTCCGCCTCTCCGACGTCGAGCCGCCGCTGAACCCGCGCCTGATCGGCGAGCCCGGGCTCGGCAAGACGACGCTCGCCTGCGCGGTCGCCGCCGCACTCGAGCGCGACGTCTACATCTACCAGTGCACGATGGACACGCGCCCCGAGGACCTGATCGTCACGCCGGTGCTGAGCGCCGAGAAGCGGATCGAGTACCGCGCGTCGTCGCTGGTGTCGGCGATGCTGCGCGGCGGCGTGCTGATCCTCGACGAGGGCAACCGCATGCCGGAGCGCGCGTGGGCGTCGCTCGCGCCGCTGCTCGACGGGCGGCGCTACGTCGAGAGCAGCGTCGCGTCGATCCGCGTGCAGGCGCACCCGGACTTCCGCATCTGCGTGACGATGAACGACGACACCAGCGTCTACGAGCTGCCGGGCTACGTGCAGAGCCGGCTCAAGCCGAAGATCGAGATCGTCAAGCCACCGTGGGAC
>VGTG01000260.1 GCA_016874795.1 Deltaproteobacteria bacterium
CCTCGTAACAAGCGAGGGGGCGCCGCCCCCTCGCCGAAGGCGCGGCAAAGCCACGCCTTCTCCACTCCCCCGCTCGCCCTCCGCTCGGCCGCGCGCTGCGCGCGCGGAGGGTCGAGACGTGAGTCGCCGCCCCCTCGTAACAAGCGAGGGGGCGCCGCCCCCTCGCCGAAGGCGCGGCAAAGCCACGCCTTCTCCACTCCCCCGCTCGCCCTCCGCTCGGCCGCGCGCTGCGCGCGCGGAGGGTCGAGACGTGAGTCGCGCTCCTTCAGCGGTTCTTCGCCGCCCACGCCGAGCAGAGCTCGCCGTCGACCATCGCGTCGTCCCACTTCTCGTGGAGCTCCACCTGCACCGGATTCGTGCGTCCGAGGTCCTCGCGCACGATGCGCGTGAGCCCGCGCGCCGCGCGCGGGAAGTGATCGGGCGGCCGGCGGACCCAGCTCAAGCGCAGGATCATCGGCATCGCGCTCTCCACGCCGTCCCGGAAGAGCGTCACCTCCTGCCGGTACACGTAGACGTGCTCGCGCGGCGTGCCGAGCTCGCGCTCGAAGAAGTCCGTCGCGAGACGGCTGAACGCGCGCGCCTCCTCGCGGTCGAGACCCATCACGTAGATGTTCGGCACGAGAAGGCCTATAAGGCGGAGTCGTGTTCGCAGGCAAGACGCAGATCCCCGTGCCGCACGGGCAGCTCGAGGCGATCTACCGCCCGAGCCGCGACGACGCGGAGCGCGTGGCGCTCCTCCTCCATCCACATCCTCTCTACGGCGGAACGATGCACAATCCCGTCGTCTTCCACTGCGCGAAGGCGCTCGCGGAAGCGGGCGCCGAGACGCTGCGGATCAACTTCCGCGGCGTCGGAGAGAGCACTGGGACGTGGGACGAGGGCCGCGGCGAGCTCGAGGACGCGCAGGCGGCGCTCGACTTCCTCCTCGCGGCGCAGCCGAAGGCGCGCGACGTGATCGTACTCGGCTACTCGTTCGGCTCAGGGATGGGCCTTCGCCTCGGCTGTCGCGACGACCGCGTGCGCCGTCTGATCGCGGTCGCGACGCCCGTCGGCCTCGTGGACCTCGGGTTCCTCGGGCGGTGCACGAAGCCGAAGCTCTTCGTGCACGGAGAGCTGGACGAGCTCGCCCCGCTCGAACCGCTACGCAGCGCCCTTGCGGATCGCGTCGCTCCGCCCGCCGATCTCCGCGTGATCGACGGAGCCGATCACTTCTTCGGCACGGGCCACGCCGAGCTCGCCGACGCCGTTCGCTCCTGGGTCGGCAGCCCGCTCTAGCGTCTCCTGCGCCGGCTGCGATTCGACCGCGACGCCGGCACGCGAGAGCGCGTCCAGGCGGAGAAGGAACCGCTCGACTCCGTTCAGCACGTGCGCGGCGCGCGGCGAGCGCAGGATCTCGAACCCGTGCTGCGTTCCGGGGACCTCGACGTAGACGACGGGCGCTTCCGACACGTCGCGCAGCTTCTCGGCGAACTGCCGCGCCTCCGCCACCGGCACGAGCGTGTCGCGATCGCCGTGGATCACGAGGAATGGCGGCGCTTCCGGGTGGATGCGGCAGACCGGCGAAGCCGCGCGGTAGCGATCCGGTGCTTCCTCGCGCGAGGCTTTCATCACGTAGCGCTGCAGGAGCATCCGGATGCCGTCGTTCCGATAGAGCTTGGCCTCGTCCGTGAAGTCGTAGACGCCGTAGAAGGAGACGCAGCCCTGGAGCGTCGTGTCGACGTCCGTGAACCCCGGCTGGAACGCGGGATCGTTCGCCGTGAGCGCGGCCAGCGAGGCGAGATGTCCACCCGCCGATCCACCGGTGACGACCACCCAGTCGGGATCGGCGCCGTAGCTCGCGGCGTTCTCGCGGATCCACGCGATCGCCCGCTTCACGTCGACGATGTGATCCGGGAACGTCGCGCGCGGGCTCAGCCGATAGTCGATGCTGATGCAGGTCCAGCCGTGCCGCGCCATGCGCAGCATCAGAGGGACTGCTTGCTCGTTCTTCGTACCGACGACCCAGCCGCCGCCGTGCACCTGCAAGAGCACCGGCCTCGGCGATTCGCCGAACGCCGCGCGGTCGCGTGGCCGGTAGACGTCGAGGAGAAGGCTCTTCGCGCCGTCTCGCGCGTACTCGACGTCGCGGATCCGCTCGACGGCGCGGTCGCCGCGCGCGAAAGGAAAGACGACGTCGCGCCAGTCGGATCCGGAGCGCAGGCGCTTGGCCGCTTCGGCGTCGATCTCGTCGCGATACGACGTGCCGAGCCCGACGGCGAGCGCGTTCTCGACGAGCTGTCCCGCCTCGCTCCCGCGCAGATAGTCGCGGATCAGGATCGACCACGAGACCGCGCAGACGGCGAGACCGAGCCAGCCCGGCCAGGTGTCGAGCGCACCCATCCAGACGAACACCGCGGTCGCGACGACCTGCCAGGCGACCTGATACGGGGCGAGGTCGCTCGTGAGCCAGCCGGCGAAGAAGCTCAGGAAGGAGCGGCGTGCGCCGACGTAGACCGGCGCTCGCGTATTCCACGTGAACCACGCGCCCCAGAGGCTCGCGAGCAGGAAAAGCCAGGGCGCGCTCATCTCTCTTGTGGATAGTCGCCCGGCCCGCCTTCCGCTAGAGACGGCCCATGAAGAAGCACTCGCCGGGATTCGAGAAGCTGTGCGACGAAGCGCGCTCCCGGGTCGAGGAGATCGGCGTCGCCGAGGCGTCCCGGGAGGCGCGCACGCCCGGCGTGCTGCTCGTCGACGTCCGCGAGGAGAGCGAGTGGGCCGCCGGCCGCGCGGTCGGCGCGATCCACCTGAGCAAGGGGATCATCGAGCGCGACGTCGAGGAGCGCATCCCCGACAGGGACGCGCGCATCCTCTGCTACTGCGGCGGCGGCTATCGCTCGGCCCTCGTCGCGGAGAACCTCGCGCGCATGGGCTACCGTCGCGTCGCCTCCGTCGCGGGTGGCTGGCGCGCGTGGCAGGAGGCCGGCCTTCCCGTCACGAAGGGCTGAGCTTCGCCGCGTCGGCGAGTGGGCTTGCCTTCTCGAGGTCGAGTCGCTCGAAGCCGCGCACGCGGCGTACGCGACGCTTCGATCGCTCGATCTCGGCGGCGTCCGCGACCTCGTCGCGGGAGCGCGAAGCGTACTCGTCGTCTTCGCCGAAACGCCGGACGAGTCCGCGCTGCGCGCGATCGAGTCCGCGACCGACCCGCGAGAGCTCCGCGTCGAACCTGGGCGCACGCACGAGATCGCGGTGCGCTACGGCGGTTCCGATCTCGACGACGTCGCACGGCGCGCGGGCCTCGCGCGAAACGAGGTCGTGCGCCGCCACGCCGAGGCGACGTACCGCGTCGCGTTCCTCGGCTTCCAGCCGGGCTTCGCCTACCTCGACGGTCTCCCCGCGGAGCTGCACACGCCGCGCCGTGCGACGCCGCGACCGTGCATCCCCGCGGGCAGCGTCGCGATCGGCGGTGAGTGGACCGGCGTCTATCCCGCCGAGGGACCCGGCGGCTGGAACCTGATCGGCTCGACCGACGCCGTTCTCTTCGATCCGTCGCGGGACGCGCCGTGTCTCTTCGCCCCCGGCGACCTCGTCCGCTTTCGCATCGCATGAGAGCGCTCTGCGTTCGACGCCCCGGTGCGCGCACGACGGTCGAGGACCTTGGCCGCGCCGACGCCGCGCGCCACGGCATCCCGCCGGGCGGAGCGTTCGACGGGATCGCGCTTCGCGCCGCCAATCGTCTCGTCGGGAATCGTGACGACGCGGCCGGTCTCGAGCTGACGCTCCTCGGACCGGAGCTCGAGAACGCCGGCGACGAGACGATCCTCGCGGCACTCGCCGGGGCGCCGTGGGGCCTCGAGCTCCTGCGCGCGGGCGAAGCGCTCCCGCTCGAGGTCGCGCGTCCGTTCGCGATCGGTCCCGGAGAGCGACTTCGTCTCGGTGCCGCGCGGGGCGGACTGCGCGGCTGGCTCGCGGTCGCGGGCGGAGTCGACGTACCGCTCGTCCTCGGCAGCCGTGCGACGTGCGCTGCCGGCCGCTTCGGAGGGATCGGCGGACGCGCGCTCGTCGCCGGCGATCTCCTTCCGATCGGAGCGGTCGAGGGATCTCCGGCGTCCGTCGGGTGGCGCGACCCGTTCGCTCGCACGGACGACGTGCCGTGCCTCGCGCTCCTTCCCGGACCGCAGGTCGATCGCTTTGCGGCCGACCTGCTCGAGCGACTTTGCGCGGCGCCGTGGGAGGTCGACGCGGCTTCGGATCGCGTCGGCATCCGCCTGCGCCCGCGCGACGGTGCCTCGCCGCTCGAGGGGGGACACGGAATCCCGCCCGAAGGGACGACGCTCGGCGCGATCCAGGTTCCGCCCGATGGCGCGCCGATCGTGCTCGGGCCGGATCGTCCGGTGACGGGAGGATATGCGAAGCCGGCGCTCGTCGCGCGCGCACACCTCGGGCTCCTCGCCAGTCTCCGCCCGGGAGACGTGCTACGCTTCGCGCAGGCGACGCTCGAGCGCGCGGTGGCTCTCGCCCGCGAGCGGCTCGACGCGCTGCCTCCGCGATGACGGGGTCGAGGAACGACGGGGACGCGCCGACGACGATCGACCTGAACGCCGACGTCGGGGAGGGACACGACGACGCGCCGCTTCTCCCCTACCTCTCGTCCGTCAACGTGGCGTGCGGCGGGCACGCGGGCGACGCGGAGACGATGCGGCGGACCTGCACCCTCGCGCGCGCTTCGGGCCTCGCGATCGGCGCGCATCCGGGGTTCGCCGACCGTGCGACGCTCGGACGTCGCGACGTCGCGGTGGAGCCCGCCGAAGTGGAGTCGCTCGTCGCGGAGCAGGTCGAACGCCTCGCGCGTATCGCGCACGACCTCGGCGCGCGCATCGCGCACGTCAAGCCGCACGGGGCGCTCTACAATCTCGCCGCGCGCGACGCGGCGATCGCCGCGGCCGTGGCGCGAGGCGTGCGCGCCGTCGATCCGTCGCTCGCGCTCGTCGGGCTCGCCGGCTCGTACTCGCTTCGCGAAGCGCGCGCTCTCGGTCTCCGCGCGATCGCGGAAGCGTTCGTCGACCGCGCCTATCGCGAGGACGGAAGCCTCGTCTCGCGTGAAGAGCCGGGCGCGCTCGTCATCGATCCGGAGCACGCGGCCGAGCGTGCCGTCCGCCTCGTCCGCGAAGAGCGCGTCTCGACCGCGGCGGGAGCGGAATTCGCGGTGCGGGCGGAGACGCTCTGCGTGCACGGCGACACGCCCGGCGCGCTCGCGATCGCGAAGCGCGTCCACGCCGCGCTCCGAGCCGCCGGAATCGTCGTCGCGGCTCCCCGCTAGCCTGCATTTCTCACCAGATCCCTACTGCGGCGGCCGATAGCACCGAATCTTCGCGAGCTTCTCCCTCCGGGCTCCTCGACGTACTGTTCAAGTACGCCTGCGTCGCCCTCCGGTCCGA
>VGTG01000261.1 GCA_016874795.1 Deltaproteobacteria bacterium
CGAGAGTGCGGAAGATTCGCGAGCCTCGGACCGGAGGGCGACGCAGGCGTACTTGAACAGTACGTCGAGGAGCCCGGAGGGAGAAGCTCGCGAAGATTCCGTGCTATCGGCCGCCGCAGTAGGGATCTGGTGAGAAATGCAGGCTAGGTCTTCGTCGTCGCCGGCTTGGCGGGCGGCGGATCGAGGAAGCGGATTCCGACCTCCCGGAGCTGCTCCGGCGTCGGGCGCGACGGCGCGTCGCTCATCGGGTCGTGCGCCTTCTGCGTCTTCGGGAACGCGATCACGTCGCGGATCGAGCTCTCGCCGAGCCAGAGCATGCAGAGACGATCGAGCCCGAGCGCGATGCCGCCGTGCGGCGGCGCGCCGTAGGACAACGCGTCGAGCAGGAAGCCGAACTGCGAGCGCATCTCGCCCTCGTCGAGCCCGAGCGCCTCGAAGACGCGCGCCTGGACGTCCGGTCGATGGATTCGGATCGAGCCGCCGCCGAGCTCCGTGCCGTTCAGGACGACGTCGTACGCGTTCGCGAGGACCTTCTCGGGGTCCGATCGCAAGAGCTCCAGATCGGCGTCGCGCGGCGACGTGAACGGGTGGTGGACCGCGACGAAGCGCTTGTGCTCCTGGCTGTACTCGACGAGCGGGAAGTCGGTCACCCAGAGATAGTTCCACTGGTCCTTCGGGATCAGACCGAGCATGTGGCCGAGGCGCAGGCGGAGCTGGCCGAGGATCGACTGCGCGTGCTTGCGCTGGCCCGCGACGAGGAAGAGGACGCCGCCCTTCCGGAGCCCGCTCCGCTCCTCGATCTTCTCGCGCTCGCCGTCGCCGAAGAACTTTGCGAGCGGCGACTGCCATCCCTCCTCCGTGGAGCGGATCCACGCGAGCCCTTGCGCGCCGATCGACTGCGCCCACGCGACGAGCTCGTCGAGCTCGCGACGACTGAAGCGGTGGCCCTCCTCCGCGACGATGCCGCCGACGATCCCACCCTTCGCGACGACTTCCGCGAGGACGCGCGCGTTCGCGTTCGCCATGAGGTCCGACAGCTCGACGAGCTCGAGACCGAAGCGCGTGTCGGGGCGATCGGTGCCGAAGCGGTGCGTCGCCTCCTCGTAGCTCATGCGCGGGAACGGCGGCTTCGGTTCGGGTGCCCCGATCGCGCGCGCGCCCGCGACGAGAAGGCCTTCCGTCACGCGGATCACGTCGTCGACGCCGACGAACGACATCTCGATGTCGATCTGTGTGAACTCCGGCTGGCGATCCGCACGAAGGTCCTCGTCCCGGAAGCAGCGGACCACCTGGTAGTACCGCTCGAAGCCCGCGACCATCAGGATCTGCTTGAAGATCTGCGGCGACTGCGGGAGGGCGTAGACGTGTCCGGGATTGACGCGGCTCGGGACGAGGTAGTCGCGCGCGCCTTCGGGAGTCGAGCGCGTCAGGATCGGCGTCTCGACCTCGATGAAGCCTTCGCCGTCGAGGAAGCCTCGGATCGCGCGCGTCGCCGCGTGCCGCGACTGCAGGTTTCGCGCGAGTCGCGGCCGGCGGAGATCGAGGTAGCGGTGGCGGAGTCGGATCACCTCGTTCGCGTCCGCTTCCTCGTCGAGCGGGAACGGAAGCACGCGCGAAGCGGAGAGCACCTTCATCTCGGCGACCCGGAGCTCCACTTCGCCGGTCGGCAGCGAGGTATTGAGCGTCTCCGGCGGCCGCTTCGCGATCCTGCCGCGCACCGCGATCACGTACTCCGAGCGGAGCGCGTGCGCGCGACGATGCGCCTCCGGGCTCTGATCCGGATCGAACACGAGCTGCAGGATGCCGGTCCGGTCGCGCAGGTCGATGAAGACGATGCCGCCGTGATCGCGACGGACGTCGACCCAGCCCGTCAGCGTGAGCTCGGTCCCGATCGCGTCGGCGCGCAGCGTGCCGCAGCCGCGCTCCGCGCGCCAGTCGCCGAGGGAGTCGAGAGAGACTTCGGGGTGCTCGGACTGGCTCTTCAGGCTCATCTCGCTCACCTTGCCACGCCGACGGCTTCGAGGAGTGCCGGACCCTCGAGATCGAAATCCACCGCCTGCTTCTCGTCGCGCTGCTCGGTCATGTGTCGAAGGGTTCCGCGCCGCACCGCCACCTCGTCTTCGCCCAGGATCAGAACGCGCGGCGCACCCAGGCGATCGGCGCGGCGCATCAGGCTCTTCAGGCTCCGTCCTCCGTCGAGCTCGACGCGGACGCCCAGCCGGCGCAACTTTCGCGCGAGAGCGAGCGCGTCCGCCCGCGTGTCGGCCCCGAGCGAAGCGATGAACACCGCGGGCACGAGCGCGAGAGCCGCGTCCTGCTCCGCCGTCGCCCGTGCCGCCTGCACCGCGAGCGCGAGACGATCGAGCCCGAAGGCGAAGCCGATCGCGGCGATCTTCGGACCGCCGAGACGCGCGACGAGTCCGTCGTAGCGTCCGCCGCCGGCCACCGCGGCTTGCGAGCCCAGGCCTTCGGCGGTCACCTCGAACGAGGTGCGCTCGTAGTAGTCGAGACCGCGCACGAGACGCGGGTCGACCTCGTACACGACGCCCATCGCGTCGAGGAGAGAGCGCACCTGCGCGAAGTGCGAAGCGCACGGCTCGCAGAGGGAGTCCCGGAGGAGCGGCGCCGTCTCGCTGAGCTTGCGGCAGCCTTCCTCCTTGCAGTCGAGGAGCCGCAGCGGGTTCTTCTCGATGCGGCGGACGCAGTTCGGACAGAGCTCCGCGCGATGCTCCTCGCCCCACGCGCGCAGACGCTCGCGGTACTTCGGGCGGCAGCTCGCATCGCCGAGCGAGTTGATCATGATGCGCGCGGTCGCGAGGCCGAGCTCGTCGAGGACGTCGCGCACGCACGTCAGCACCTCGGCGTCCGCGAGAGGATCGTCGCGTCCGAACAGCTCGGCGCCGATCTGCTCGAATTGACGGTAGCGCCCCTTCTGCGGCCGCTCGTGACGGAAGATCGGGCCCGAGTAGTAGAGCTTCGTGACGGAATCCGTCTGGTCGAGATGATGCTCGACGAAGGCGCGCACCGCGGAAGCGGTTCCCTCGGGACGGAGCGTCAAGAGCGTGCCGTCGCGGTCGGGGAAGGTGTACATCTCCTTCTCGACGATGTCGGTCGTCTCGCCGATCGCACGCGCGAAGAGCTCCGTCCGCTCGAGGATCGGGAGGCGGATCTGCGAAAAGCCGTATCGCTCCAGGACGCGGATGGCCGAGGTCTCGATCTCGCTGTAGAGACGCGCGGCGGATCCGAGACCGTCCCGGAAGCCCTTGACGGCCGAGATCGCCATGATCTCGTGGGGTTACCATGCAGCCGGGCAACCTCAACCGACGCGCAGCGCGCTCGTCCACGAGCGTGCAACGCCGAGCGCGCACTCAGCCGTCGCGCCAGGCGCCCTCGAGGTACTCGAGCTGCGGATACTGCGTGAGATCGTACTGGAGCGGCGTGATCGTGATGTAGCCGGCGCGCAGCGCCGCGAGGTCCGTGTCGACGCGCGGCTCATCGCCGCGCTCGCCGCCCCCCTTCAGCCAGAAGTAGCTCCGTCCCCGCGGATCCGCGCGCCGGTCGTAGGTGTCGGTCCACGGCGCCGTGCTCTGGCGAACGACGCGGATGCCGCGGGGCTCGCCGCGATCGAGCCCCGGGATGTTCACGTTCAGAACGGTGCCCGGTCCGATGCCGAGCGCGATCGCGCGCGCGACGACGGCGTGGGCGTGCACCGCGGCCTTCTCGAAGTCGAACCCGCCGGACGCCTCGAGCGAGATCGCGAGAGACGGGATTCCGATGAACGCCGCCTCGACCGCCGCGGCGACCGTGCCCGAGTAGATCACGTCGACGCCGCGGTTCGCGCCCGCGTTGATGCCCGAGACGACGAGGTCCGGACGCTTCCGGCAGAGCTCCTGCACGCCGAGCTTCACGCAATCCGCGGGGCTCCCGTCGACGCTCCATCCGAAGAAAGAGCCGCCGATCGAGATGCGCTCGCAGATGAGAGGAGCGAGAAACGTGATCGCGTGCGCGGCGCCGCTCTGCCCGGACGCCGGCGCGACGACGTCGATGTCGCCGAGAGGCCGCAGGGCCTCCGCGAGCGCCGCGATTCCGGGAGCGAGGAGCCCGTCGTCGTTCGTCACGAGGATGTGCATCGCCGGAAGCCTAGCGGTTGTACACCGGCGGAGCGATCCTCTAGAGGTCCCGCATGTCCGCGGAAGCCTTCGCGCGCTGCCCCATCTGGACGGGACGTGCGTGGGCCTTCGGCATCGACGTCCCCGCGAGAATGATCGTGCCTCCGAGCGCGGCTTCGGAGCCGCACCCCGGACGATTGTTGATGACGCCGATCGATCCGGACTTTCCGAGCCGTCTCGAGCCGGGCGACGTCCTCGTCGCGGCGCATTTCGGCGCCGGAACGATGGACGATGCTCCGCTCCGCGCACTGCGCGACGCGCGCGTCGGCGCCGTGCTCGCGGCGGCACTCGACCCCACGTTTGCACGGCTCGCGCTCGAAGCGGGCTTTCCCGCCGTCGAGGTGCACGAGGTGCTCGCGATCCACACCGGCGAGGTGCTGCGCGTCGACCTCGAGGGCGGACGCGTCGCGAACCAGAGCTCGGGTGACCGTTATCCGATCCGCAATCTCGACGAGCAGAAGCTCGTCGCCTACCGAAGCCGCTTCGACGGCGCGGAGGCCTGAGCGCGATGCTCGAAGCGGAGGTCAAGCTCGCGATCGACGAGAGCACCGAGAAGGCGCTGCGCGACCGCCTCGAGCGGCTCGGCGCCAGGCTCCTCGGCGAGCACGAGCAGTCCGACGTCTACTTCGCGCATCCCGGCCGCGACTTCGCGAAGACCGACGAAGCGCTCCGCCTGCGCTCCGACGACGGCGAGCTGCGCGTCACCTACAAGGGTCCGAAGCTCGATCCGCCGCGGAAGACGCGAGAGGAGATCGAGTTCCCGCTCGGAGCCGACCTCGCGACGGCGCAGCGCCTGCTCGAGCGGCTCGGCTTTCGTCCCGTCGCGACCGTGGTGAAAGCCCGCACCGAGCTCGAGCTCGCGGGACCGCCGCGCGCCGTCGTCAGCCTCGATCGCGTGCACGGCCTCGGCCTCTTCTGCGAGATCGAGGTGCAGACGGAATCGGTCGAAGACGGGCGCCGCTCCCTGACGGCGCTCTGCGAGCGACTCGGCGTCGGCGACCGCCCGCCGATCCCCGAGAGCTACCTCGAGCTCTTGCGACGCTAGCCTGCATTTCTCACCAGATCCCTACTGCGGCGGCCGATAGCACCGAATCTTCGCGAGCTTCTCCCTCCGGGCTCCTCGACGTACTGTTCAAGTACGCCTGCGTCGCCCTCCGGTCCGAGGCTCGCGAATCTTCGGCACTCTCGACCGCCTCGC
>VGTG01000262.1 GCA_016874795.1 Deltaproteobacteria bacterium
GGCGCCGTTCGCGCGCGCGACCGCGTGATAGACGTCGAGCCAGCGCGCGATGCGCTCGTTCGGCGGGCTCCACGTGCTCGTGCCGTAGTCGCTGTCGCGCACGCCGAGAACGCCATCCTTCGCGAGCACGCGCCGCATCTCGCGGAGAGCGTCGATCGGCCGCTCGAGGTGCTGCAGGACCTGGTGCGCGTAGACCGCGTCGAACGAGCCGTCCGGCCACGGCAGCCGATAGACGTCGCCGTGCTCGAAGCGGACGTTCGAGAGCCCCTTCTCCGCCGCGTGCGCACGCGCTTCGTCGAGCACATCGGCCGAGAGGTCGATCGCGACGACATCGCCCGGTGCGACCGCCTCCGCGAGCCCGACCGTGATCGAGCCCGGTCCGCAGCCGACGTCGAGAAGCCGCATGCCCGAGCGAAGGTGCGGCAGAAGGAACGCGGCCGCTTCCGCGGCGGTCCGCTTCCGGTGCTGCGACACGACGGACTCGTGATGCCCGTGCGTGTAGGTATCGAGCTTCGAGGAGCTCACGATCTCGCCCGGCTTGTAGGCGATCCGGGAGCGGCGACGCAACGGGGAACGGCCGTGCGAGTCGCGCCGCGATTCGACGGGCGTGGCGAGTCGCTCTCCGCCGTCGACGACGTGCGAAATCGCGCGGGAGCCCCAGCGGCTGAACGACGTTCAAGCGTTTTGAACGCCCCGAGTGCAGGAGGAACCATCCATGGCACGCAAGGCCACCCTGCTCGATCTCGTCACCGCCTTCGCCGAGGAAGCCGCGCCCGACGCGGAGGTCATCGCCACGGTGGTCCGCATGGTGAACGCCGGGATCGTCCAGCTTCGCGGCAGCTTCCGCGGCGCGCGGTTCGACCTGGACGACCTGCCGGTGCGCGCGGCTCGAGCCGCGCGCGCGGCCTGAGCCGGTCGGCGCGCGCCGGTCAGCGGGTCAGCGCGCGGTCTCGATCCGCCACGCCGTCTCGTTCTCGGGCCGGTAGGAGCACCAGGAGCCCGTCCGCACGGCGTTCTGCAGGTGACGGCCGAGCTCCGGATGCGCCTCGCCGAGACGCTTCACGGCGGCGCGGATGCGCCAGGTGACCGCGGAGCGTGCCCGCTCGAGGGCCGAGCCGGTCGTGCGCGAGCGCCCCGAGAGCCCGAAGGCCGCCGAGAGCTGCTGCACCAGCGACTCGAGCTCGGCCTCGGCACGCTCCACAGGGCCTGGGTCATTCGCCGCGCGCGCCGCATCGATCTCGGCCTGCAGATCGCGGATGCGCGCCTGGTACTCGCGCCGCGCGCGGTCGTCGAGTGCCGGCACCGCCTCGCCGCCGGCGCTCGTCGCGCCGATCAGCTCGAGGCAGTGCACCTCTTCGTTCGGGCGGCCGAGGAGGACTGCGAGGTCGTCGAGACCCTTCAACGGACGGACGTGCACGGTGCGACCGCCCCAGGTCACGTTCCAGCCGTCGCCGGCGTGCTGCATCGCGGCCCCGGGCTGCGGCGTCCGTGCCGGCGCCTCCTCGCGATCGATCGGGTGGGCTGCCTCGGCGTTCGCGTCGCGTGCGGCGAGGACCTCGCGCGCCCGCCGCAGCGCCTCACCCGATCCCACGGGAGAAGCCGCCGTCGGGAGCGGGTACGCGCCGAGCTCCTCCTCGAACAGGACCGGCAGCACGGTCACGTGCCGTCCGCCGGGGACCGCCGCGAGGAGCGCTTCGACCGCGACGCGATCTCCGTCCCGCCCGGCGAGCCCGGCCGCGGCGCGAAGGTTCGTCGCGAGCTGCCCGACGTCGCCCACGGCCGCGATGCGGTCGATCACGCCGAGCCACTCCGCGCGCGTCGCCGGCCAGCCGCGATCGAGCGTCGCGAGCGTCGCGCGCAGCCGATCGGCGGCCTTCAGCCCGAACGGATGCTCGAAGCTCCCGTATCCGAAGTGCGCGCGAACCGCCTCGACCGCTTCGAGCGCGCGCGCCGCGTCCTCGAGCCGGCCGGCGACGACGAAGAGCTGGGCCGCGACGAGCCGCGCCCATACTTGATTCAGCGCATCGTTCTCGTGGCCCGCCCACGTCGTCACCTCGTCGAGCATCACGAGCGCCTGCGCGAGCTGGCCCGTCCCGCCCTTCACCGCGGCGAGCGAGATGATGAGCTCGCGCTCGAACGCGGCCATGCCGGTCGCGGCCGCGGCGCTCCTTCCCTCCTCGAAGTAGGCCGCGGCTTGCTCGTCTCGACCGGCGTGGTGCGCGACGAGACCGAGTGTGCGGAGCGCGATCATGCGGGCGAGGCTCGTCGCCTCGGGACGCCGCAAGAGCGCCGTCGCGAGCTCGACGGCGCGGCCGACCTCGCCGCCGACGAGGCTCACGTTGACCGCGACGGCGGTCGCCTCGGCGCGGAACGGCTCGTCGCCCTGCGGCCAGCGTGCGAGCACGCGACCGCAGAGCGCCAGGATCTCCTCGACCGGCCCCTGATGGATCGCGCCCCACAGCGGCAGCATCAGGCGGAAGGCGCGCGACGCGTCCCTGTCCCCGTCGACGCACGCCTCGGTCGCGGCGACGAGGTTCGCGAGATGCGTCATGATTGTCTCGAGCACGTCGGGCGTCCAGCGCGTGGAGCCGGCGGCGACGATGCGATCTGCCTCCTCGATCATCGCGTCGACGAAGCGGCCGAGGAGACGATCCCACTCGCCCGCCGCGCGCGCCTGCTCCTCGCAGTAATGGCGGAGCGAATCGAGCAGGCGATAGCGCGTGACGCCCGCGCGCGGGTCCGCGACGACGAGCGAGCGGTCGACGAGCCGCGAAAGGAGATCGAGCGTGTCGAGGAGGTCCGCTCCCGGCGGCGACGACACCGCGTGAGCCAGCTCCGCGTCGAACGGTCCCGCGAACACGCCAAGCGCGCGAAACGAGATCTGCTCGCCCGGCTCGAGAAGTGCGTACGAGGCGTCGATCGCAGCGCGCAGGCAGCCGTGTCGCGCGTCTCCGACGGGCTGCGTTCGCCGCAGCAGCTCGAAGCGCCGATCGAGATGCCCGAGGAGCTCGACGGGTGTCATCGCCCGCGCGCGTGCAGCGGCGAGCTCGATCGCGAGCGGGATCCCGTCGAGGCGACGGCAGAGCTCGGCGACGGCGTCGACCTGGTCGCGCGCGGCGTCCCATCGGGCACCCGCGGCGCGCGCGCGGTCGGCGAAGAGACGGACCGCGGGTGCCGAGCCGATCTCCTCCGGATCCGCGGTCGTCGGCACGCCGAGCGGTCCGAGGAGAAGCACGTGCTCGCCGTCGACGCCGAGCGGCTCGCGGCTCGTCGCGAGGAGGTGGATGTGGGTGCAGCGCGCGAGGAGCGTCGCCGAGAGGTCTGCCGTCGTACGCAGGACGTGCTCGCAGTTGTCGAGCACGACGAGGCAGCGCGCGTCGCCGAGCCCGAGGACCAGCGCCTCGAGCGAAGCGAGTCCCAGCTCGCCCGCGACCTCCGCGCCGATATCGTCGCGCGGCGAGATCGGCGCGAGCTCGCAGCGTCGGATGCCGTCGGGAAACGCCTCGCCGAGCCACGAGCCGATCTCCTTCGCAAGGCGCGTCTTCCCGATGCCTCCGGGTCCGACGACCGTGACCATGCGACGCTCGGCGACGAGGCGCACGAGCCGGATGACTTCGTCGTCGCGGCCGATGAAGGTCGAGACGGGGGGCACGGGTGGGGACTATGGCACACGGCCCGTGTCCGCGCGTGCGCCTGCCGTCGAGCCGCGCGGAACGAAGCCGACGAGGGCCGGCGGCGCGATGAACGGCGTCACCCCACTGCGGACCGCGTGGACGTACAAGAGCTCGAGCTCGGATCCGCTCTTCCCGCTGCAGAACGCCATCACCACCTGAAGATCAGCCGAGCCGCAGGCGGAGCGACGTCAAGCCGCGCAGCACGAGCGACCGCTTCCACGTCTTCGGCGCCCGCTCCCCGTCGAGGTCCGGGAATCGCTCGAGAAGCCGCGTGATCGCGATCTGCCCTTCGAGCCGCGCGAGCTGCGCGCCGAGACAGAAGTGCACGCCGTGCCCGAAGGCGAGGTGCGCATTGTCCTCGCGGCCGACGTCCAGACGATCCGGGTCCGCGAAGCGCGCCGGATCGCGGTTCGCGGCTCCCAGCAACAACCCGACGACGTCGCCCTTCGCGAGGCGTCGACCGTGCAGCTCGAGCGGCTCGAGCACGACGCGGTCCGTCGCCTGGATCGGGCTGTCGTAGCGGAGCATCTCCTCGATCGCGCTCTTCGCGAGAGAGGGATCGTCCTGCAACCGGCGGCGCTCCGCCGGGTGATTCAGGAGCGCGAGGACGCCGTTCCCGATCAGGTTCGTCGTCGTCTCGTTCCCGGCGACGAGCAGCAGCAGGCACAGCGAGTCGAGCTCGACCTCGGAGAGCACGTCGCCCTGCTCCTCGACCGCGACGAGGTTCGAGACCAGGTCCTCGCGCGGGTGCGCGCGCCGATCGGCGAAGACGTCGTGCAGGTAGGTACGAAGCTCGTCGAACGCGCGCACGATCCCGGCGATGCCGCCCTCCGCCTGCAGCGGATCGAGGATGCCGACGGCGTCGTTCGACCACGATTTCAGACGTGCGCGGTCCTCGACGGGCACGCCGAGGAGCTCGCCGATGATGAGGAGCGGCAGAGGGTCCGCGAGGTCGCGGATCAGGTCCGGGTCGGGGCGCCGCGCCATGTCGTCGAGGAGCGTGGCGACGAGCTCCTCCGTCCGCGCGCGAAGCCGCTCGATCACGCGCGGCGTGAACGCCTTGCTGACGAGGCGCCGGAGACGCGTGTGATCCGGCGGATCGATCATCAGGAGGCTCGTCGTGATCGCGTCGCGGAAGTCCGGACGCATCGACTCGAACATGCCGAGCCGCTGCGCCATCTTCGCTTGACGCCGGTCGACGCCGAAGCGCGCGTCCTGGAGGATCGGCACGACGTCCGCGAAGCGGCTCAGGATGACGGTGCGGAGCGCCGGGCTCTTGTAGACGGGCGCGGTCTCGCGAAGGCGGCGGTACGACGCGTACGGATCGAGCCGGAACTCCGGCAAGAACGGGTTGTACCGGCCGATGACCGGAGCGAGGAGCCGCACGGGCCACTCGCGCCGGATCATCCCCTGAACGAATTCCAGCGCGTTCATTCGAGGAGAGGGGCGCCGCCCCTCTCCTCCACGCGGCAAAGCCGCGCGGAGCCTCCTCTCCCCGCTCGCTGTCGCTCGGCCGCGCGCTTCGCGCGCGGAAGCTCAAGCTGCACTAGTGCACCGCCGTTGAGATAGCGTCAAGCAGATTGCCGTTCATCGGCGTCCCTCGCAAGGAACGCCGACGAAGGA
>VGTG01000263.1 GCA_016874795.1 Deltaproteobacteria bacterium
CGCGCTTCTTCGCGTGGCGCGACGAGCTTGCACCGGCGGTGCTCGACGAGACGCCGCTCGCCAAGGCGCTGGGCTACGCCCGGAACCATCGCGTCGCCCTCGAGCACTTCCTCGAGGACGGGCGGCTGCCGATCCATAATCATTGGAGCGGATTGCAACTCACGCGTCAGGTGCTCGGACGAAAGAACTGGCTCTTCGTCGGCTCGGACGAAGCGGCGGAGGTGAACACCACCTTCGTCGCGCTGCTCGCGAGCTGTGGCATGCACGGTATCGAGCCGCGGAAGTACCTGCGCGACCTGCTGTGCCTGCTCCCCTCCTGGCACAGGAGTCGCGTGCTCGATCTCGCGCCGGTCAACTGGCAGCAGACCCTCGAGCAGCAGGACACTCAGCCGCGGCTCGCCGCGAATCCCTTCCGCACCGCCATCCTCGATCTCGACCGCGACCATCCCGACGAGAAGTAGCGACACTCCGGCGCGGTGTCAGCCACGCGGTTCGCTGAACGGTTACCGAACGGTTACCGGACGTCCTTGATCGCGGCGTTCTCGAGCGCCGGCTCCGCGTACATCCGCTTCAGCTTCGCGTTCTCGGCCTCGAGCTCCCGCACTCACCGAAGCTCCGAAACCGTCGCGCCCGCGTACTTCGACCGCCAGGAGAAGTCCGTCGCCCGGCTGATCCCATGGCGCCGCAAAAGCTCGGCGACGGGCACCCCGGCCTCGCCTTCCTTCAAGATCCCGACGATCTGCTCCTCGCTGGATCGTGAAGTCCTCATCCGTCCCTCCGGATACCCCAGAGCGTTCAGAATCACGTGTATCCGGGGGCAAGCTTACGGGACCACCACCGCAGGGACGGCTCAATCGCGCGGGGCGATGTCGTAGGCCAGTTCGACCGTCTGCCCGACGAGGGTCGGCGCCTCGAGGTCGATCTCGACGCGTCCGATCTGCAGTTCCGAGCCGTAGTAGGTGTGGCGCAGTCCGTGCGGCTGCACGACCACGCCACGCTTGGCGTCCAGGACCACGTCGATTCCACGACCGCCCCTGTCGCGTAGCTCGATTCTCTGCGTTGCGGGGACGATTCCCTCGGCCTGCTCCCCTCCCGTCGGCAGGAGCGCCGAGAGCGTCGCGCCGGCGGACTTGCGATTCAGTGTCCCGGTCGCTCCTGTCGGGTCGTCGCAGACATCGCGCGTGCAGGTCGGGAACGGGACGTTCTCGAACAACCGCTCGAGCGGCGGTCCGGGTGCTGCGGCGGTGCGACGCAGAACGACCCGCACGCCGAGCCGATGGTCGTCAAAATGATAGTGCCGCGCGTAGCAGAGGCCGGCATCGCCCTCGACGTGCCCGTAGACCGAGAGGCCGAGGGGTAGTGATACGTGCTCGAGTGCGTCGAATGCACGGGCACAGTCGCCGCCCGCGCCGGTTGCGGCGCGATCGGTGGTCACCGACGCGTAGTCCTCCCACGAGCGCGCGGGCGCCCCGGACTCGGTTCGCACCGCAACCAGCCCGTGGTGGACCAGTGGCGACCAGTTTGCCGCGACGATGCCGCTGCCGAAATCGGGCGTCGCGAACAGGGAAAGTCCGCCCCCGACCATGGGAGAGACCTGGTACACGTCGATCGCGTGGGGGGACTCCATGCCGGCGATCGGCACTGACTCGGTGCGTGGGTCGATGTCCTCGATGACGTAGTCCGAGCGCGTGAGCGGAACCTTCCGCGTCGTCGCCCACGACGCCCCGTAGTAGAATGACGACGGCGCGGGGCGTCCGACCCAGATGGACGCGAACCAGGATGCTCGCCGCACGGCGACGATCTCTGGTGCGGCCGGGGGTGCCGGTAGGACCGTCTCGCCGCTCTTCGGCGCAACCGCAGGCATCGGCAGGATCGTGCCGCGTGCCGTCGAGTCGAGGCCGAGAACGACGTCGGCGACGCCGTGAAGGGTGTTGCGCGGGATCGTCGCGACCGGTGCCGAGAAGTAGTCGGCGAGGGACCGCAGCGCCGCTCGACGACGCACGAGGGCGCTCCCCGACTGCGGGAACAGCCAGTCGGACCAGGTCGCGACCTCGGGGACGCTCTCCGCCTGCCCGCGCGCGCCCTGGTACTGCTCCTCTTCGAAGCCGGTGCCGATGCGGTGCGAGAAGTTGAACCCGCTCGTCCTCTGGCCGTCGGGCTCGACCGCGGTCGCGAGGTTGAAGAAGCCGTAGCTCCGGGCCAGCGCGGAGCGCAGGACTGCATCCTCCCCCTCGGGGTCCGAACGGGTGAGATCCAGGTACTGCGCCATCAACCAGTGCTGGATTCCCGCATAGGAACTGCTCGGCCCGAGCGACTCGGGAAGCCACCCCGCGACGCTCGCCGTCTTCGCGACGCGCGCGGCGTAGGCGCGGGCAAGCCCGCGGTAGAGACCCGCGACCTGCGGGTCCGCGACCCCGTGGGCGATCTGCTCGAGGCCGACGAGGTAGTGCGCCGACTGGTTCATCGAGCTGACGAGGTAGGCCGCCTGCCACCGGTCGGCGAACTGCCGGATGCCTCGGGTCCAAAGCTCGCGCACTCGCTCGCCGAGTCCGTTCTCGGGCAGGGCCGCGGGCAACAAGGGAGCTGCTGCGCCGAACGCGCGCGCGGACTGCGCGAACTGGAAGCCGATCGAGCCCGGGTAAGGGTCCAACTCGCGGACGCCCACGGGCCGGTCGTCCTCGCCGATTAGCATCAGGTCGGCGAGCCCGGCAGCGACTCCCCGCACGACGAGTTCTCGATGCGGCAGTGCCGCGCCCTCGACCGCCGGGCCCCAGGGGTTGCACGGATGGACGAACGTCGCGGCGAGCGACATCTGCCAGGGCGCCCCGCTCGGGAGTCCGAGTGCCGCGTAGGCGCCGTAGATCGGGACACCGTCGCGAGTGCGCCATCGAAGGCCGCGCAGGACGTCCCACCGATCGGTGGCCGGGTCGAAAGCCTTCTCGCACGCACCGTTGGCGCCGCAAGCGCCGCCACCCGGGCAGTCGGAGTCATGGCCGCACTCGACCCGCTCGAGTAGGGGTAGCCCGACCGCTCCGGCCCAGTGCGCAACGGGTGAGGATTCGAACATCGGCTGGCCGGCGCCGTAAGTCACCGCCCCGTCGCTGCCGACCGTGGCTCGCGCGAGGTACCACCTGACCGTGCGAAGCGGGCTATCCCAGGAGTCGAGCAGGGCCGAGTGCCGCCAGACCTCGTCGGGGGAGAGCGCCGAGTCGTCGCTCTCACTGCCCGCGCACGCGATGCCCTGCGGCACCGCGCGCTCTGCGGTGCCGTCGAGGGCCGCGACCGCCGCGTCGTCGCCCGCGTGAGCGAGTACCTCGGGGAGCAGTTCCAGTATCTCGCGCTGGAACCGATGGAAGACGAGGGTGCCGGCTCGAGCCCCGACGCCGACTGTTTCGACCGAGGCGCGGATCGTGCGGGCCGTCGCGGGGCTGTCGCAGAGAATGAGCGGCAACCCGGTCGCCGCGAACTGCATCGGCGTGTTCACGGCGGGCAGGTTCACGCGCCAGACCTCGCCAGGCGACGTCGCATCGGGAGCGACGACGAAGCGACGCGCGCTTCCGCGTTCGACCGAAGGGATCGGCACCCCGGTCGCGTCCTGCACGAGCGAGGGCAGCGGCGAACCGGTAGCGGCGGGCGAGAGTTCGAGGAAGAGCCTCGCCGACGGGTGGTGCGGGATCCAGGCCCACATCGAGGTCGCCGGCGCCGAGGTGCAGTTGCCGACGCACAGAGGCCACGCGAATGCCCCGTTCTGCTGCGACCATCCCCAGCCGGCACCTGCGGGCAGGCGCAACGCGACGGCGGTCTTGAGCGAGTTCGTCGCGACCCGGACCTGGTAGACGCCTGCCCGGGCGAGCGAAAACCTGTAGCCGGCGAGGTTGCCTGCCGCGTCGAACGAAGCGCTCGAAGGCGGGGGCTCGGCGGGCGATCGAATCATCGTCGGCATCGCCGCGCCGGGCGCCTGGTGCTGGTAATGCCAGTGGACGATCCGCTCGTCGGGGTCGAGAACGCGGACGACCGCGATGTTCGACTCGGACGGATAGGGATCCGCCATCCCGGCCCCGGCTCCGCCCGGGGCACCGAGTCGGTCGACCGAGAGCTCGGCCTGCAGGTTTCCGCCCGGCGACACGATCCAGAGCGCGAGGAAAGGCCGTTGCGGAGCCGGTTTCAGGTGAAACGGACCGACGGTATTCGCGAGTGCCGCCGGCGGCTGGCAGGTCGACATGCACACGTCGGTGTCGTCGGAGTTGGCGTCGTCGCAGGTCTCGTCGCCCTCGACCACGCCGTTGCCGCAGACCGGGGCGCAGCCGTTCGCATCGCAGCCCGTGACCGTGCTCTCGGCGGCACTCGCGCAGGCGAGGCCTCCCGCGGGAGCGCGGCAGGCGGGGGCGTCGCGGACGATCTTGTGCTGCTCGCGCCCACTCGATGAGACCCGGCAGCAGGCGACTGATCCGGGCCGGCCGCACGTAGATGACTGCGCGTAGCGAAAAGCGTCGCGTCGACAGGTCGAGGGCAGTCGCCCCGCGTCGACTTCGGACTGCACCGCCGCCCTCGCGCAGGCGCGATGAATCGCCGCGCTCGGAGCGCCCCCGCAGGGACACGCCGCATCGACTGCCGCGCGACTCGCAACGAGTTCGGGGGCATGGACCCCGAGTCCGCACGAGGCCGCCCGGGCCGGGCCTGCCGCGAGGCCGCCCAGGAGGAAGACCGCTGCGGCAAGAAGGCCGCGGGCAACCCTTCGTCGGTTCGAGCCGAGACTCGTGCCCGCCCCTCGCATTGCCACCTGGAAGTACGCCGACTGGCACTCGCCGGTCAAGGCAGGTTCGGTGGCTCGCGGGGGCGAGGGCAGTTGAGCGGCGGCGATCGGGCGGGCAGGCAGTACAAAGCGGACATTTGTCGTAACCTCAGCGTTACCGGACGTCGCGAGGGGATGTCCCGTCCGCTGTTGATCTTCGCGCGATCGAAGCGGCGGTCTCGCGGGTTGACGGTTTCTGCGCGGCCTTCTGCTGACGGTCGAGAGCGTTCTGCTCGATGGCGCGATCGAGGGCGGCGTTCCGCTTGGGCATGTCGGCGTGACCGCGCACGCGGCGGAAGCCGACCGGACCTCAGCACGTTCTGGCAGGAGCTCGCCTTGCGAGGCCGCTGGACCGCCTGGGTGGTGGATACCCCTCAGCGTTGCAGACCGAGCGGGCTGATCGTCTAGGCAGCATCGGGTAGCGCGTCGAGGACCCGCAACAGCTCGTCGCGGATCTCCGCGTTTGCGGAAAGCGTCAAGGTAAGCTTGTTGTTTGGTC